>CAYINU010000072.1:0-8880 GCA_964364855.1 uncultured Candidatus Marinamargulisbacteria bacterium
GGGGCCCATAGCTCAGTGGTTAGAGCAGCCGGCTCATAACCGGTAGGTCCTAGGTTCAATCCCTAGTGGGCCCACCATTTTCCGCCATGTGCCATTTTCGCTGCGGGTCTGTAGCTTCCGCTACTATCCCCTCCGCGAGAAATTGCACCTGACGAAAAATGGTACGATTTGTCTCTACTCATCCAACCACACCAGCCTTTTCCCAAGTACCTTGGCCAATTCTTTAATTTCTTTGTACCGAATCGTTTCGTTTTCCAGCTTTTTCATGAGGTTAATACGAGATTGACCCATTGCCTGAGCAAGTTTCTCTAGGTTCATTCCACGCTCAACTGCCATGCCTCTTATTTTGTTTTTGAATTCATCTTCAGCCATGGGCTCTATTAGGTTCAGATTAAACTATTGGGGTTGGTGCCTTATTCCGGAAGTTGCGCCTGCTTGGAATTTTTTAAGTTCAAGTAATTTTTGTGATTGATAACTTTTTTGCCGGTTTTCTCTTCCAGTTCTTTTCTCGCGTTTCCTGCTATTTTCCCGCCGGCTTTTGCTGTGTTTATTTTCGTGAAACCCTTTTGTGTCTTGAGTTCGAGCAATTTCAGTTGTTGAAGCCTCTCCCAGCATCGTGAAGATTTGTTCAAGGTTGGTCATGTGGTCGCGAAGATTTTCTCGGTCAATTCCTTTTACCTTTTTGTGCTCACTGGGCTTTAATCCAAAGGTAGCTTCGTGAATCTCTGCGGTGAGAATGGCATATTCTTTGTTTTCCGCTACTCCTCGCTTTTGCCACTCGTCCGTGAGCTCTTCTCGGATGGCAATACCGCGCATCCGGATTTCAATCCAGTCGTCTGGATATCCCTTTGCTTTGTATAGAGCACGGGTACGCTTGGTTCCTAATTCCGGATCTTCGATTTCCTGAATACGTTCATACCCTACCTTGGCTAGCCATCGTTTGAATGGCTCGGCTTTTGGGGAGGGTATGGATTGGATAATCCGGAAAATGCCTTCGGTGTTGGCACAATTTACTTCGCGCTTTTTACCATCCTGAGCAATCATCTGAAGAGGGGTACAAATTGTACCCCAGTTGGAATCAAGTTCAGGATCACGTTGCCGCATTTTCTTAACATATTGTCTTGGGTCAAGGCTATCGGTGAGGGCGGCTATTATGTCGCTAACGGAAAACCACCACTCGTTATTGTGAATAGTCCTTCGGATGTTTTTACCTTTGAACACAGCGAGTTTGGATGTGTCATTTTCCATTGTGTTGGATCCCTTCTCTTTTTTTCAAAAAATCTAAATAAAATTTGTAATTTGCCAGTTTATTCGCAAAAAAGCCGAATTCGGTTGTATAACAATAGATGCTATAATTACCCATTCTTAGAATGATGACACATCCGCAAGGTAGTATATTTTAGCAAGGGAAGACAATGAGTGTAATTGAAACACTAATGGAAATTGTAGATAGAGAAGAAATTACGGATTACGAGGCTTGGAAGCACTCCCTAAGTGATCGGAAACGAGATGAAATCGAACTGCATGATGCATTGCGAGATATGGGTGCGCGACAAGTTCTGGAAAAAAGTGAAAAGAAGAAAAAATTTGGAAATTCCAAGTTATTAGATGATCGTGTATTTACAGACAATACTGCGTATTTTGATGAAAATGTGATGCAAAATAATATTGCGCGCCTCTCTGATCGTTATTTTCACCAGCAGATTCAAACATCCTTAAAAGGTAAAATAGTGTTAGATTTTGCCTCTGGATTTGGCCGAGAAGCCATTCTTGCCTCTAAAGCGGGCGCCGCCTGTGTAATTGGGATTGATTTAAGCAAAAAATCTGTAGAAGAAGCCCGCGATTTAGCCGCTAAATTAGGCGCTAGCCATAATACCTGGTTTATGGTTGGCGATTGCGAAAACACGGTGTTTCCCGACCATTCCTTTGATGTGGTGATATGCGCCCGCATGCTTCACCATATCGATCTTGAAGCAGGTTTTAAGGAAATAAAGCGGCTATTAAAACCTGGCGGAAAAGCGATCTGTATCGAAGCGTTGGGGTACAATCCTTTGCTTAATTTATATCGAAGATTCACTCCAGAAATGCGTACCAATTGGGAAAAGAAACATATTTTAACCCATAAGGATTTAAAGGTGGCAGCCCGATACTTTAAAGTTGAGAATGTGAAATATTGGCATATGTTAAGTGTTATCGCAAAGCTATATCGTCCTATCTTGCCTATTGCCGATTTCATCGATCACTATGTGCTAACCCGTATCCCGGGTGTACGGGTTCTTAGCTGGATATTTACATTTGAATTACGTGCCGTACCACTTGAGCTTGATATTTAAAATTGGAGCGTGTTCACACAAAGATAGCTTTTAAAGCCTCCCATACCACGCCCCCCGACCGGCCCCATGAAGTTTGAGATGTTTCTTTTCAACAAGGATTCTAAAGTGCTCCTTTAGCGTATTCCGACTTTTCCCCGTTAATTTAACCATTTCTCCGATCGTGACTCGTCCATGGGCTTGAAGCTGTTCAAGAATCTGAACGGAAATATCCGGTAATTTTTCAAGCACCAGTTTTTCCCGTTCGATCTTTTCCAAGAGGTGCTTGGTCTGTTTTTGCAGCGATCTCAAAAAAAATAAAACCCACGGCTGCCAATTTGGAGGTTTTGTCCGAATACTTCCTTGCGTTTGGCGCAAGGCTAAATAGTAGTTTTCTTTGCTTTGTTCGATCACGCTCTCAAGTGAACTATAGGGCACATAGGCGTACCCCATGCGTAGTAATAGCAGTGTGGTTAAGACACGACTCAATCTGCCATTGCCGTCTTGAAAGGGATGAATTTCAAGAAAAATGACAACAAAAACGGCTATGGCAAGAAGGGGGTGCACTGTTTTGTCAGCCATCGCCTCATTAACAGTCGTTATCAGTTCTTTCATTAATCGAGGGGTATCAAATGGCGTGGCTGTTTTAAAAACAATCCCAATTTGTTTTCCGTGCTCATTAAAAGCAGCAACGCTGTTACTCGTTGTCTTGTATCGCCCGCGATGATGGGCATCTTTTTGGCTGTATTTAAGTAGATCTCTGTGCAGTTGTTTAATATGATTTTCTGTGAGAGTAATGTCTTCCCAGGATTGGAAAACCAATTCCATGACATCAGCATAGCCAGCAACTTCTTGCTCATCGCGGGTTTCAAAGGATTTAATTTCTAAATTAGAGAGTAATGTTTCAATCTCTCTGTTTGACAATTTACTTCCTTCGATTCTGGTAGAAGAGCCAATGCTCTCAATCGTGGCCACTCGACGGAGAGCAGATAAGCGTTCAGGAGCTAGCGTTCCGAATGCTCGCCATGCCCCTTTAAATTCATCGATTTGGGCAATGCGTTTTAGGATATCTTGGGTAACCTGTAAACTGTCAAATTTGATCATACACCCAATAGTACACCCATTTTCACCCAATTAAGCGGTAAAATCGACTTCGGACTGATGGGCCGTTTGCCGCTCCTCTTCCTGCTGGCGTTCCCACATACTAGCGTAGCGGCCGCGTAGGCGCATCAGTTCTGCGTGGCTACCATGTTCGATAACCTCGCCTTTTTCCAGGACGAGGATGTTGTCGGCATCGACGACGGTTGATAGGCGGTGGGCGATCACCAACGTGGTTTTATTCCGGGAGACCTCGCGGATCGCGCGTTGGATTTCTTTTTCGGTGTGGGTATCCAGAGCCGAGGTGGCTTCATCAAATAGCAAGATCGGCGGATTTTTGAGGATCATCCGTGCAATGGCCACACGCTGTTTTTCACCCCCAGAGAGTTTTAGCCCCCGCTCGCCGACCATGGTGTCATAGCCGTCAGGCAGGCCTGCGATGAAGGTATCGATCTGGGCCAGCCGTGCGGCGGCCCGCACCTCGTCCATGGAGGCATCGGGTTTTGCGTATAGGATGTTGTATCCCAAGGTGTCGTTAAATAGCACTGTGTCTTGCGGCACCATGCCGATGGTGTCTCTTAAGGATTTTTGGGTCACGTTCCGGATATCCTGGCCATCGATGCGAATTCCGCCGCCGCTCACATCGTAAAACCGGAACAGTAATCGGGAAATGGTGGATTTCCCGGCGCCGCTGGCCCCGACGATGGCCAAGGTTTTACCGGCGGGAACCGTAAAAGAGACGTCTTTTAGGATCGGAATGCGGGAGTCGTAAGCAAATAAAACGTGATCAAAGACCACTTCTCCCCGCGAGACGATCAACGGACTGGCGGTCGGGCTGTCGTTAATTTCGGGAAATTCATCCAACAGTTTGTGCATATTTTCCATATCAATAATGGACTGCCGAATCTGCCGGTACACAAATCCCAAAAAATTAAGTGGCACATATAGCTGTACCAAGAACGTATTGACCAGAACAAAATCACCCACTGTCATCGTTTGGTTTACGACACCCTGTGCTGCCAGGTACATCACCCCAAACAATCCCGCCGCGATGATACTGCCCTGACCCATATTGAGCAGGACCAAGCTGTGTTGCGCAGTGATACTGGCTTTTTCAAAATGCGCAAGTGAGATATCAAAACGCTGAACTTCATGATCTTCGGCGCCGAAGTATTTGACGGTCTCGTAATTCAGTAGACTATCCACGGCTTTGGCAGATGCCGTACTTTCCGCCTCATTCATGCGGCGGCGGTGATGGTTGCGCCAGTCACTGACAAAAAGCGTAAAGACAATATAACCGCCGATGGTGGCTAGGGTGATCAGCGCAAAACTGGGTGGATATTTGCTAAACAAAATGCCGCAGACCAACGTGATTTCCAAAATGGTTGGCAAGATGTTAAACAGCATAAAGGAGAGAATGTAATTAATCCCCTCGGCACCACGCTCTATGGCGCGCGATACACTGCCCGTTTTGCGTTCCAGATGAAAACGCAAGGACAATTTATGCAAGTGTTCAAATGTGCGTCGCGACGCGGTGCGGATGGCATATTGCGTAACACTGCTAAACAACACATCCCGCAGTTCTGACAACAGCTGCATAGTGATGCGGGCACCGCAGTAGGCCGCAATCATCGCAAACGGGACGGCCAGTAATGCTGCCGGTCGGGAAAGCAAATCAATGGCGCCTTTATAAAAGAAGGGAACGGCTACATTGAGCAGTTTGGCGCCGATCAAAAACGAAAACGAGATGACGACCCGCCAACGCAAGTCCACGCGGTGGGGTGGCCATAGGTATCGTGCGATGGCTTTCCAAAAGCGGCGCTCGGCCGGTGTCTTTGCAAAACGATCGATTAACATGGCGTGTAATGGTAGCGGATCTGACTGATGGCGGCCAGGCCGGCGTGCTCGACCCGCAAGATCGTCGGCCCCAACGAAACGGCCTGAAAGCCGGCGGTTTTCAGGATATTGATTTCCCCTGCCGAAAGACCGCCTTCAGGACCGATAACCAAGGCCAAAGATGCCGCATGTGGCGCAGCACCTAAGGCCGATTTTAAAGCGGTTCCTTTTTCTTCTTCCCAGGGTATGATTTTCACGTCATTACCGGTGACTGCGGAATGCGTGGCAATGGCCGATAAGGCGATGATGGGATGAAGTCGCGGGAGTCGGGGCTGCCGAGATTGTTCGGCTGCGCTTTCCATTACGGTGGTCCAGCGGGAAATTTTATGTTCAGGATGGTGCGGTTCCGGAACAGACCTTTCGCTAATGGCGGGGACAAATTCTGCCACCCCCATTTCGGTGCATGCCCGCAGAATCTCGGTAAATTTGTCTTGTTTGGGAAGACACTGGATGAGGGTGATTTTGGGCTGTAACGGTAGGATCGGGAAGGTGTCATTTTTGATGACTTCCAAGCGGTTGCCGACGAGGCTGTGAATGGTGCATAAAACGAGCTGGTCGCCGGACACAATTTCCAACGGGTCGCCTTTTCGCAGTCGTAGGCTCTGCGCCAGGTGCCGGGCTTGGTCGGCGGTGAGCTGCAATGCGGCGTCATTCCACCACGATTCAAGGGGGACAAAAATGCGGGTCATAGTCGGATTGTATCGTGGCCAGCTCGCGTTGACAAAACCACGCATGCTGCCTAATATGAGGCCCTTGATTACCAGGGTGCGCCCTGCTTGAAGGTGCTTAGATGCCAGTTCCAAAAAAACGACGTTCCAAATCGAAAAAACGCATGCGCCGTGCCGCATGGAAAATCACCGCCCCCCAGCTGCATGCATGTTCGAATTGTGGGTACTTGATTCCCTCTCACGTGGCATGTACCGAATGTGGGTATTACAAAGGCGAAATCGTCGTCAAAAAAAAGTCCTCGGGTAAGGCCTCGAAGGACGAATAGTTGATCAAAGTTGCCTTGGATGCAATGGGTGGGGATCACGCCCCCGCCGAAGTTGTCTTAGGCGCGACGCGAGCGGTCACCCAAATGCCCGTTCATGTGCTTTTGGTCGGGCAGCCGGATGAACTCCACCGTGAATTAAAAAAGCTAAAATTTCTCAATCACCCCCATCTGACAGTGGTGCCGGCTGCAGAAGTTGTTGGGATGGCGGAGTCGCCGTCGATGTCCTATCGACGGAAAAAAGAATCCTCCATCCGCGTGGGACTGGATCTGGTCAAGGCCGGCCAGGCCGACGGATTTTTGTCTGCCGGAAATACCGGGGCCGTATTACTGACGGCAACCATGGTGTTGGGCAAGATCAAAAACATTGATCGTCCCGCAGTTGCAACCGTGATTAAGGCCGAAACCGGACCCATGGTGATGCTGGACATGGGTACCAACGTGGATTGCCGTCCGTCCCACCTGGAGCAATTTGCATTGATGGGCCATTTTTATTCTAAGTTGGTTCTGGATATTCCCGAGCCGCGTGTTGCCTTGCTGAGCATCGGAGAAGAGGTTGAAAAAGGAAATGAACTCACGCAGGCGGCCTATAAATTGATCGAGACACTTCCTCTCAAATTCATCGGTAATATCGAGGGTAAAGACATCATGAAAGGCACAGCTGATGTCATTGTTTGTGATGGATTTGTGGGGAATGTCCTACTCAAATTTGGCGAAGGACTGGTCGAATTTTTTATCGATTTCTTCCAAAAAGCCTATCGGGAAAGCTGGCGCAACCGCATTGGGTTGATGCTATTAATGAAAACCTTGCGCAAATTCAAAAAGCAATTTGATTATCAAGAAACCGGTGGGGCACCGTTATTGGGTGTGGATGGGGTATGTTTTATCGCCCACGGCAAATCCAAGTCCGTGGCCATCTACAACGGCATCCGGACAGTGTGCCATGCTGTCGAGGGTGAGATGGTACAGCGCATTGCCCAGCAGGTCGGCCAATAACCATGCGTTCCGTCGGCATCCTAGGTGTGGGTCACTATGTTCCCGAGCGGGTGGTGACCAATGCGGATATTGTGGCCATGGGGTTGGATACCTCTGATGAGTGGATTGTGGAACGTACCGGCATCCGTGAACGGCGGTTGTGTGCGCCCGATCAAGCCACCTCGGATCTGGCGTTTGAGGCCGCAAAAAATGCCCTGGCTGATGCGCGGGTTTCCCCAGAGGAAATCGATTTGGTGATCGTTGCGACCACGACACAAGATTACCTTGGCTTTCCCTCCGTGGCTTGTTTGTTGCAACATCGGCTGGGCCTGCGCCAGATCGGTGCGTTTGATTTGGCTGCCGCTTGCACCGGATTTAATTACGCATTGTCCGTCGGCGTTCAGTTTGTGCGGACCCGCTTTGCCAACAAGGTTTTGGTGGTGGGGGCGGATTGTTTGTCCAAATATGTGGATTGGTCGGACCGGTCTATCTGTGTTCTCTTTGGTGATGGTGCCGGGGCTGTCGTCCTCGGTGAGGTTAGCGAAGGACTGGGAGTCCTGACCTCGGATCTCCATGCGGACGGCAGTAAGGCAGATCTATTGATGGTCAAAGGGTGTGGTTCGCGGGATCGCGTCAATCACGAAGTCATCAAAAACGAAGACAATTATATGAATATGAATGGCAAGGCTGTTTTTAAAGTGGCCATCCATTGTGTGGTGCCTTGTGTATTAAATGCGCTGTCCAAAGTCAATTTGAAACCTGACGATTTGGACTTTTTGGTGCCGCACCAGGCGAATGTGCGCATTATCGATCAGGCTCGCGAGAAACTAAGTCTTCCCTGGGAGCGGGTAGTGGTGAATCTTGACCGTTATGGCAACACATCTGCCGCGTCGATTCCCATTGCGCTGTCTGAAGCCAAGCAAGCCGGCCGTTTTCAAAGCGGACAGCTCTTGGGCCTGGTGGGTTTTGGCGCCGGATTTACTTGGGGTGCAAATTTAGTGAGGTGGGGCACATGAAAAAGGTAGCGATTGTATTTCCCGGACAAGGGTCTCAAGCCGTCGGGATGGGCGCAGATCTGGTTGCCCGGTTTCCGGAAGCCAGAGCGTTGTTTGATGAGGCTAGCAGCGTACTGAGCCGCGATATCGCCACGATCTGTTTCGAGGGCCCGGAAAGCGAACTGGTCAAAACCGAAAACGCCCAAGTTGGCCTTTTTTTGATATCGGCGGTATTGTTTGGGCAACTCGCTAAAGCGGGCATCACCCCCGTTTATGTGGCGGGACATAGTTTGGGTGAATTGTCCGCGTACTATGCCGCAGGGGTGTATTCGGTGTCTGACGCCATCCGCGTGATCGCCAAACGGGGTGAATTGATGGGACAGGCATACCCATCTGAACAGTCGGCAATGGCGGCGGTATTGGGCATGGATGCCGATACGATGGCCCAGGTATTTGCCGATCTTCAGGATCCGAACGTGGTCATGGCCAATTTTAATTGCCCGGGGCAAATCGTCATTTCGGGTCAGAAAGCCAGTGTGGAACGGGCATCGGAAGCGCTGCGAACAGCAGGGGCAAAGCGGGTTATCCCGTTGCCGGTTAGCGGGGCATTTCATTC
>CAYINU010000073.1:0-8825 GCA_964364855.1 uncultured Candidatus Marinamargulisbacteria bacterium
GCAGGGCAATATCATTGTGATCGCGGATTCGATCGTGGACCACGCGACGGGTCCCAGGGCGGCTTACCTACTCGCCAAAAAGTCCCTTTGGGAATTTGTGAAAATGGCTGCAGTGGAATTCGCGCCGGCTTTTCGGGTCAATGCCATCGGTCCGGGCTGGATATTGGATGCGGTAGACGGTACTCCGACGGCATCTGGGGCGGCTGAAAAAATTCCCCTTCAAAAAAAGGGCGATCCAGCGGATATTTTACAAGCGCTGGATTTTCTGATCCGGTCTACCTATGTCACCGGAAGCCTCATCCATATGGATGGGGGCCGGCATCTCAAGCCTGTTTTTTAGAAAGGGGAAATCATGGACAAAATCCATATTCAGGACCTGCACTTGCGCACCGTTATCGGTGTTCATGAGTGGGAGCGCAAGGTCCGCCAAGATGTCACGCTTAACCTGGTTCTGGAAACCGATCTGAAAAAAGCCGGTCAGACCGATAATATTGCCGACACCGTGGACTACCGCACCCTCACTAAAAGCCTCATTACGTTTGTGGAGATGTCGTCTTTTTTCCTCATTGAAAAACTGGCCGAGTCCGTGGCAGAAAGGGTGCTCCAGACCCCTGGGGTACAGGCGGTGATGGTGCGATTGGACAAGCCCGGCGCCCTGCGCTACACCCGCTCGGTGGCTGTGGAAATCCGGCGTAGCCGGTAACGCCGATGAATTGCGCCTACCTGCTGCTCGGTTCAAATGTCGAGAAAGAAAAAAACATTCCCGAGGCGATCGATCGGCTAAAACACGCCCTTCATGTGACCGCTGTTTCGTCTGTGCATGAGACCGAACCGGTGGGGGATACTGACCAAGCCCATTATTGGAATGTTGCCGTGTTGGTCGAAACCGACCTCACAGCTGAGGCACTCAAAACGGACGTCCTGCGTCCCATCGAACGCGAGATGCACCGCGTCCGCACCGGCAACACCAACGCACCCCGTACAATCGATATCGATATCATTTTGTTTAATGACAACGTGATCGATGCTGATGTATTTGGATATGCCCACGTGGCCGTGCCGTTGGCGGAGATTGCTCCGAATTTTTTGTTGCGTCCTGGGTTGTCTTTGGGCAGTTTAGGCAGTAGTTTCAAACTGTTGTAACGGCGCGATCTAATCCAATGCCAGTAGCTCCAACCACTCTGCGTATCAACAAGGAATGCGAGCCTGAGCGCGCGGAGCTGTAGCAGCGCTCTTCTCATTGTGCGATAGACTCATTTCAACCTTTTAAAGGACTCGCGGGTTAATCCGCACCGCTTGATAATGGTAGATTCAACTCCTGGAGAAATATCCTTGCCTGGATGATTCGGAACAGGAATGATCGTGGAATCTTTTACAAAGATGACATGAGACCCAGCCTGCCTGCTAATACAGAATCCAAGTTTCTTTAGTTTTCTTTCAATTTCTTTAAATCGATAGGGCATGGAGCCAAATTAATCAGATTTGATCTTTTAAAAGATCTCGAATAGGCTTGATCTGGCTTTTGAAAGTAGGGCCTTTTATTTCGGAAACGGCATCTATCACACCGAGAAGTTCGGAAAGCGCTTCCCTTTCCGAATACCCAAATGCATAAAGGTCACCATAACCTACAACCTCTGCCAAATACCCTTCTCCATCTTTGTTTACAAGCCAAGGGGTATTATGCTGCGGATTAATATAAAGTCTAATAAATTTTGTAGCATTGGTATTCAACGAAGTAGAGGATGCTAGCATATCCCATGGATGCATGGTTTCCTGGAAAAACCGGCTTTGAGAGGGTTTATTTTTTATTTTTTGCTTTGAGAAGGGCATCGATAGCCTCTTTTAATTTTTTAAGTTCATCTACAGTAGTACGAATTTCGATCGACTCTTCAACTTCCATAGGCGCATCGGAATTATGGGTTCGTGAAATTTGGAATCCAACGAAGTCGAATTTCTCAGCTCGAATCGCAACCGAATTACCAAAAATGACAATCCTAAAATTGTCGGCGCTTAATGAGGCAGATACGTTACGTTTACGATCCACCACTGAAATATTTTCATTTTTCACTGTTCACCCCAGCTAGACCAATTATTACAGATTGGCTACATAAAAGCCAACCGTTACCCCTTCTTTTTCGACTGTGATTCCAAAAAAGAGAAAATAAATCGGCGAATTTCTACCGACATCGTACTGCCCATTTTTTTGCAAGCGGTATCGAATCGGTCTTTCACATCCTTGGGTAATAGGATGGTTACTTTTCCCTCATTCTCCATATATAAAATGCTAACAATATGAGAACTGCTTTACAATGCGAATATAATTAGCATATAATTTTCATTAAAATACCATAATGGAGGTTTTTATGCATGATAAAGACGATTCGCTAAATCAATTTCGAAATCGCATTCTGAGACGGCCTTTGGGATTTAGGAGATGGGTTCTACGTAAAATCCCGCTTTCGCACCGACCACACCAATGCCCCCCGTACGATCGATATCGATATCATTTTGTTCAACGACCACATCGTGGATACTGATGTCTTTCACTACGCACATGTGGCTGTTCCGTTGGCGGAGATTGCTCCGGAATTTTTGTTGCGTCCCAGGTTGTCTTTGGGTAGCTTAGTCGGTCGGTTCAAACCGTTGTGACAGCTCGATCTAATATGTCCATTACTTCAAAATAGGCATCTCTAAGTCGGGCATTTTCGGAAATTGCTTCGTTGTTTAAATTTTCCATTGCCAACATTTCCAACCACTCTGCATAGGCTTTCCAGTGGGGTTTTTCAACTCGCTTGTCAGTATGCATTTCAAACAACAGTCTCAATTCTTCAATCGTCTTGTTCATAATTCTCTCCATAATAGCCTAAATGGAATAGTTTGAGTGTAATATTACAATGCCTCTCGGTCAAGTTTATACTTTCACTTATGCAACTCGGGAAAAAAATCCGATCCATTCGGGAGTCAAAAGGGATGACGCGTGAGGATATTGTGCGTGTGACTCGGTTGACCGTATCCACCCTATATAAAATTGAAACCGGCCGTATGAAAAGACCATCGTTTGAACTGATTGCCGAACTCGCTAAAGCGCTCGGTGTGTCGATGGATGAGTTGACTAAATAGCGCGCTACAAAAACCGTTTCGGCTGTGCCCGGAAAGCATCATTTCGGAAAATCAGATTCCAGTAGGCCCAAGATCTGGCATCCATGATGCCGGGGTAAGCATGAGTTAACGCGTTAACGAAAGCGGTGGCATCAAAATAGTGTTTGGCGATTTTGATATCGTGGTCTGTGCCGTATTGCATCAGGCAGCATAAGAAGTACACCGAATCGCGCAAGGCCTCGGAGGGAGGCTTGAACCATACCACTTTTTCGGCAACTTTTTTAAGATCCTCAGGTATGGGTTTCATCCTAAATCTCCGATTTTGCCGGTTGAGTCATACTCATAGTTTATCAAATGGATTTAACCAAAGTCCCGTTTCCGCACCGACCACACAAACCCGTCATACCAGAAATGCAGGGCGGCCACTGTGGCGAGCACAGACACCGCAATTCGGCTTTGGGTCTGACCGCCGATGGCGATTTGAGTGGAAATCCAATAGGAAAACAAAAACCCGCTGCCCAAGATCACGATGGCCGCTAGTGCTTTCGCACCGCGCCACCGTGAAAATCCCAAGCGCTGGGCCACATGACCATGCTCGGTGTGCACCACGATGGCGAAATACTGCCATGCATGGAAAAAATTCGCGATCAAAAAGGCCATGCCAAAGCTGTTGAGTCCCCAGGCCAGTATCGATGTAAAGGCCGTTGCGATCAGCAACACGACTTTGTACACATTCACCTTGTACCCCGCCTGCATATAGCGCCAGTACTGCCACAGATAATAGATTGAAAACAAGACCGAGAACGTCAGCACGCCCCAAAAAATGGCCGAGGACCAGTGGTAGACCGTGATGGGAATAGACTCAAAAAACATCACCCGCAAAAAATTGACTTCATGGAACTTGTATACCATCGGCAATAACGTGGCCCCGCCCAACATGGGCCCCAAATAAATAATGAGGTTAAACACATAATCCAGGCGACGACCTTGTGCGGGCGGATTGCCGAGTTTGGCGTCATACAGCCGTGCGAATCCAAACGTCTGCAAAGCGCTGTGATAGGCATCCCACCAGACATTGAGCATCAACAGCAACATTAAAAACCAATCTGAAAATAAGGAGCCGATCAATAACAATGGGGGCCCCCATAAAAACCGGGTTCTATACGACCTGAAAATGTCGGGATTAAAATAGGCCCGAAACAGGACGATGAACAAGTGAGCCTGGGTAAAAAATAACAAAACCACGATTTCCCAAAATCGAGATCGGGACAGGCCGACACTGACCATGTCGTTGGGTATCCAATGCCAGTAGATACCCAAGGCCAAAACCAATCCCAGAATGGGTGCCCCCCAAATGAACACCGCATCTACCCATGGGCTGATAATATTGGGGTGTTGCGAAAAACCGCGAAAGCGTGGTGAGATGGACATGATGACGCATCACAATACCCCACAGTTGGCGGATAAGCGAAGTCCATTGTTGCGTGCCCTGGCTTCCAAATTACCCAAAATGGGGGAGTGGATTGCAGCGGAAGAAAGTCAGATTGAATTGCCTCTCTACTCGTCGGTGGATATCCGGTATGCGGGATACAAGGCGGCGGTTGTAGATACCAATCTTTTTCCGGCTGGCTTTAATAACCTGTGCCTGACCGATATGCGCCAGGCGGGACAGTTACTAAGAAAAGCGTTGCTGCAGCGGCTGCCTGGCGTGGAGCGCGTGTGCATCATCTGCGAAGAACACACGAGGAACGTCTGGTATTTGGAAAACGTCTATCAACTAAAGGCCCTCATGCAGGCTGCTGGTCTGGATGTCATCGTGGCCACCATCTGCATGTCCGAGGATGAGGACCAGATCGACGTTATCACGGCCTCGCAAAAGCAGATGCGCATTTATTGCATTCGTCGCGTGTTGCGAGAAGCGGCCTCGGGCCAACGTCCTCTGGATGTAATCGTGCTAAACCATGACCTGACCGGGGGTATTCCAACGGAGTTGCGTGACACAACGGTTCCCATTTTTCCTTCCATTCATGCAGGCTGGCATTCACGGTCCAAATTTGCGCATTTTTCTTATTTGCATGACATCGTCAAGCGCTTGGGTGAGGCGGTGGGAATGGACCCCTGGCTTTTGGATACGGCTTTTACCGAGGTCGAGCAGGTGGACATCAACCAAGACACAGACCGTGACCGACTGGCTCAGGCCGCCGTGGCGTTGCTGGCGCAGATCAGCGAAAAACATGCCCAACATGGGGTTGTGGAAAAACCATTTTTATTTTTAAAATCCGACTCGGGTACATACGGCATGGGCGTAATGGCCATCGAAGACCCTCAGCAGATCGTGGACTTGAACCGTAAAGGCCGAAACAAGCTCTACAAAGGCAAAAACGCCGTGATCAATTCTCGGTTTGTTCTGCAGGAAGGGGTGCCGTCTGTGCACTTACTTAACGGCGCAACGGCTGAGGTCTGCATGTACCAAATTGCCAACCAACAAGTGGGGGGATTTTTCCGCGTGCATTCCCAAAAATCGGCCCGCGAAAGCCTCAATTCGCCGGGAGCGACTTTTGTTCCCATTTGCAAAGATTGTCCGACGACGCGCAAAGCGGTCGACCAAGCGCCGTTTTTTGGTGTGCGCTTGGATCCAACTCTGTTTGAACTATATGCCGCCATGGCACGGTTGGCCGGACTTGCGGCAGCCTATGAAATCCGCGACCTTATTGCACACAAAAGCGGTATGACCATGTCAGCCTCTACCGGAAAGGATGAACCCCAATGACACAAATTGCACCGGGAATACAGGTGGCGTTTTTTTACAAAATGAGATCTGTGTCAGGAGAATTTTGGGACGAGTCCGGAGAAAGACCTCTGGTCTATATTCACGGTAGCGGGCAGATGATTCCGGGTTTTGAGCTGGAAATGGAGGGACTATCCGCCGGAGATAAAAAGGCGTTTACACTCGATCCCGACCAAGCCTATGGGGTCGTGGATCCTGATCGCCTGTGGTCCGTGCCGCGGGCCATGCTGGGCGAAGAAAGTTTCACGGTGGGAGATGAAGTGGTTCTGGAAAACGAGCAAGGGGATCAGGTACACGGCGTGGTGAGCTCAGTTGGAGAGACCGAAGTGGTTATTGATGGCAATCACCCGTTGGCAGGACAGCGCTTGGAATTTGAAGTGGAGGTTCTCTCGGTCGGGGACGAATAGCCCGCAAAAAGTCCATCCGACTTTAGGCCGTTTTCACGCATACTATGGTTATGAGACCGCTGTGGTGGGGGGTAATGATCTGTTTGTGGTGGCCTGTGGCCGCTTGGCCCTCGGCGCAAGTGTACGTGTTGTGCTACCACACGTTTTTGGGAAAGCCGAGCATCCATACGGACTTTTCAGTTGCCGAGTTTGACCGCCAAATCACCGATCTTGCGGCTGCTGGCGCCAAGTTTGTGACCCTCAATGACGTATTGTCCGGCCATATTAACGGCTGGCGTAATGTGCTCATCAGCATTGATGACGGCAACGCCAGCGTGCGCGATGCCTATGACAAAGTCCTCAAGCCCCGCGGTATCAAGGCTGTATTTGCCATCTATCCGGGCATTATTTCCGCCCGCAAATTTGCACTGACGTGGGAGGACTTGCGTCGGTTGGAGTCAGAAGGGAATACCATTATTGCCCATGGCTATTTTCACGAATACCTCACCGACAAAGCAGCGGCTCAAAATCCAACGGTATTTGAACGGGAAATCATGGGGTCCCAAAAACGATTGGCCGAGAAACTAAACCATCCGGTTCCGATTTTTGCGTACCCGTTCGGCATCACCAGCAACGCGGCCGTACGGGAAGTCGGTACGTATTATCGCAAGGCATTCACCATCGAGGCGCGGCCACTACTGGTCCCCAAGGACCTCAAAACCCAGCCGCTGTTGCTGCCCCGCTACATGATGGTCAAGGGCCGCGTCCAGGAGATCCTGCGGGCGTTGCGCAACACTTAGCGCGTCACTGGCTTTTTGTTCTGACAAAATGACCTCCAAAAACGATTGCCCATAGCTTTTCAACTTGGCGGGGCCGACGCCGTTGATATCCAAAAACGCGTCCAACGTCTGCGGGCGGACGGCAGCCAGCTCCAGTAAGGTCTTGTCGTGGAAAATGACATAGGGAGGTACACCCGATTTGTCGGCCAATGTTTTTCGGAGGGCCCTCAGTTTTTGGAACAGATCGGGGTTTTGGGTGGTGGGGGTAATCGCCCGTAATTTTGTCTTTTTCTTTTCTACGGGTACGGTCTCTTTGAAGCGCACGATGGCGCCGTTGACCAGGACATCTCTCGCGGTCGGTGTCAGTTGTAGGACCGGATAATCGCCCTCAGACGTGCGGATATAGCCCATCGTCATGAGGGCGTACACCCACTCTCGGATTTGTGCCTTGCTATACTCACTTAGCAGGCCATAAGTCGACAGCTTGTCGTGGCCCCGTTCGGCCAACATCGCGGTCTTTGCACCGGCCAACACATCCACCACCGTCATCATGCCAAACCGATTGTGGAGACGGTAAATACAGGACAGGATTTTTTGCGCAATGATCGTGCCGTCTATCCACTGTGTGGGCTGGGTGCAGTTGTCACAGCGGTCGCAACCTTCCGCGACGCGCGTTTCGTTGAAGTAAGCCAGCAACACCGTTCTCCGGCATACCGTCGTATTGCAATAGGACAGCATCTGCTCGGTTTTGCGGTCTTGTTGCCGACGCACATCGTCCGGCAAATCCCGAGACAATTGCTTTTGCAAGATGGCATCCTGGGTGGAGTAGAACAGCGTGCATGTTGCCGGCAGCCCATCCCGACCTGCACGCCCAATTTCCTGATAGTATTGCTCGATATTTTTGGGCATGTCCAAGTGACACACCAACCGCACATCGGGCTTGTTGATCCCCATTCCAAATGCCAATGTCGCCACCATCACCTGCACGTCGTCGGTCACAAATCGGTGCTGGGCGTCCTGGCGGTCTCGGTCTGACATGCCACCGTGGTATTTGGCCACCGAAAAGCCCGACTTCGCCAAAAAGTTGCAGTAGTCCTCGACCCGTTTCCGGGTACCCGCATACACGATGGCGGATTCGCCCGGGTGTGTGGCCAATGCGCCCAGCAGCTGGGTTTTGGCATCTGTGCGTGCCGACACGCGCAGGGTCAGGTTGGGTCGATCCAGTCCGCCCAAGGTCTGGAGGGGCGAGTGCAGGCCCAACTGGGTGACGATGTCGAGTGCCACATCGCGGGTTGCCGTCGCCGTAAAGGCCGCCACGGGAATATCCGGAAAACGCGCTTTTATCATCGCCAATTGCCGGTATTCGGGTCGAAACGCATGGCCCCATTGGGAGATACAATGCGCCTCGTCCACCACCACCATCGAGATGGCTTTCAGGGGCAGGCTCTCAAAAAAATCTTCGCTGGCCACGCGCTCAGGTGAGACGTAGACCAGCTTGTAGGACAAAAAATTCGCTAGGACGTTTTCTTGCTGGAGAGGACTCAAACTGCTATTGAGAACGGTTGCCGACACCCCCATTTTTTGGAGCTGTACGACTTGGTCTTCCATGAGCGAAATGAGGGGCGAAATCACCAACGTGACCCCGGGCATACACAAGGCGGGTAGTTGATAACACAACGACTTCCCAGACCCCGTCGGCAAAATCGACAGGGTGTCTTGTTTATTCAAAATGGCCCGAATAATCGACTCTTGGTAATCCCGAAAGGCGTTATA
>CAYINU010000074.1:0-8533 GCA_964364855.1 uncultured Candidatus Marinamargulisbacteria bacterium
GGCGCATCATCAACTGATCCTCAAATAGGCCCGCACACAGGTGGGTGTTTGCAAAACAACACGGAAACCCAAACATCTGCCGAGGCTCCACCGGAAAATCTGCAATCAGATCGGCGAAGAGCTCCTTGAGCCACGGCGGTGATTTTTGGAATGCCATAGCAGTCCAGAATACTGAAGGAATTTTGATTTCGGCAAGGATACGAAATTCCCTGCGTTCTTAAAAGGCTCGCAACTGACGACCCTTATGTCGCGCTGTTGGCACATCACGATGGCCTAATTGTTTCAAAATGCTACAATTAGCGCAGTGCGATGAAACAATTACTGCCTAGACATCACTTACTTTTAGATCTGCTCGCGTTCCATGGGCGTCTTTCAAATGTCCAGGCAAAAGCGGCGTTAGAAGGCCAATATGGACCCTTATCTCGGACGACCGTGGTCCGGGATTTTGAGGTTTTGCTGTCTGCGGGATTGGTTGTCAAAACAGGGCGTGGCCGCTCCGTCGGCTATGCGTTACCCAAACAGTCTCTCCTACTCCGCTATTTTGACCCTTCACTGTATTTTCAGAGCGATCTGGATCAGCGATCGATCGTAGAACGATTTAACTTCGAGGTGTTTGACGCGCTGAACACAACCCTTTTTTCAGGTGCGGAATTAAAGCATCTGAAAGCGCTGACCAAAGCCTATCAAAAACGCCGCAAGGCACTGACTCCTCGGGAATTCCAAAAAGAAATGGAACGCCTCACCATCGAACTAAGCTGGAAATCCTCGCAAATCGAGGGCAATACGTACTCGTTGCTAGATACCGAGGCCCTCATCAAAGAAAACCGTGAAGCGCCCGGACACACCCGTGAAGAAACCCAGATGATTCGCAACCACAAACGGGCGCTGGATTATATTTTCGCGCATCCGGCAGGCTACAAGACACTAAGCGTGTCTAAAATAGAAGATATTCACCGGTTGTTGATGACCGACCTGGAAATCGACCACGGTCTGCGCAAACGATTGGTCCGCATCACGGGTACGCGATTTAAGCCACTGGACAACACCCATCAGATCAAAGATGCACTGCAAAAAACCTGTACACTGGTCAATCGATACGCGGACCCGTTTCATCAAGCCTTTGCAACGATTCTATTGATTTCCTACATCCAACCCTTTATAGATGGCAACAAACGCACGGGCCGCATCACGGGCAACGCGTTGCTACACGCACACGACGCCTGCCCCCTGTCCTACCGCAGCATTGACGCCGTGGACTACAAAGAAGCCATCTTGCTCTTCTATGAACAAAACAGCGTCCGCTATTTCAAAGACCTATTTTTGTCCCAATACCAATTCTCGGTGGAGAATTATTTCGGGTAAAGCCGGATACACTTGAGCAGGCGATATGGTTAACGGGAGGCGCCCACTGTGATATCTTAATGGCTTATGCGCAAGAACGCCGTTTGGGCTCTACTTTGCTGGATTACACTGGGCACCGTTGGCTTTGCCGCTACTGCCACACCCCCTACCCGCGCAGCCGTGGCCAAATCCAAGGCCCCAAAACGAGCCGTGGTCCTCATTCCCTTTTCCGGCACCTTTTCCTACGACCCCTACGCCATGCACTATACCGAGGTTAGCCGAAACGAGTCGGTGATCTATGACTTTGTTCGCACATTCAAGGCCCCCTTAACGGATGGCGAAAAACACCTTATTGCTGCCGAATTGGCCAAGCGGGGCGAGGAATTTTCCGTTGATCCCAAATTGGTGGCCTCGATCATTGCTGTGGAGTCGCAATACAATCCCCGTGCCCGGTCTCGCTATGGTGCGGGGGGGCTGGGCCAGTTGATGGCAGGTACAGCTAGAGCACTGGGCATCTCGGACCGGTTTGATATTGTCCAAAATATTCAGGCCACCACGGCGTATGTTCGTATGCAGCTCCAGCAATTTCAGGGGCGGGATCACCAAGTCGGCTACAGTCTGGCGAGCTATTTGATGGGTCCCGCAGCGGCCTCGCGACGCAAGGCGTTTGAACCGCGGGTCCATGCGTATATTGGTGATGTATTGGATCATTATCAGACGTTGCTGGCCCATTATGACACCTATATTGCGCCGCCCCCTATGGTCTATGTCACACCCGAAATCCCCACGCCACAACCTTTGTTGGAAGTCAGCACTAACTAGGTCCAACAGATCCTTGCTCGTTGCCTGCCACCTATGGCAAGATCCATACTATGGATCTTTTACATTCTTGGACATTTTGGATCCTTTTTAATGCCGGTATCGGCATTGCATTGCTCATCGATTTAATCAGTTTTAAGGCCGGAAAGTCCGTTCCTGTCAAAAAAGCAATTTTCTGGAGTCTGATTTGGATCAGCCTGGCGCTCATTTTTAATGGTTGGCTATGGCTGGAATTCGGCCATGACGTCGCGCTTCAGTTTTTCACCTGCTACATCACGGAAAAATCCCTCAGCTTTGACAACCTCTTCGTTTTTTATCTTATTTTTTCCTATTTCAAGGTGAGGGGCGATCGTCAGCACAAGGTCTTGTTTTTGGGCATTTTGGGTGCGTTGGCCATGCGGCTCATTTTTATTTTGGCTGGGCTTTCGCTCATTCATCGGTTCGAGTGGATTCACTATGTTTTCGGCGCCATTTTGGCCTATTCGGGCATCCGCCTCTTTTTAGAAACCAAAAAAGAATTTGATCCCGACGAAAACCTGATATTGCGGTGGATCAAAGGCCATATGCGCATTGCCACTACAAAAGAGTTGGAAACGGTTCCCAATAGCGACTCCCGATTTACCGTGCGTATCGGCAACAAATGGATGATGACCCCGCTGATGTTTACCTTGATTACCGTCGAATTGAGCGACCTTATCTTTGCCGTGGACTCGATTCCGGCGGTACTGGCCATTTCCAGTATTCCGATTATTGTCTATTCCAGTAACGCGTTTGCGATTTTGGGTCTCCGCAGTTTGTACTTTGTGATGGCGGATCTGGTCGAGCGATTCTTTTTGCTACATTACGGATTGGGCCTCATTCTAGTCGGCATCGGGGCTAAAATGCTCATCCAAGATTGGTTCTATATCTCAACAACAGTCTCATTGGCATTTATTACCACGGTCTTGGCAACCTCCGTTCTGGTCTCTATTTTCCTATCCAAACGGCACCCGTCATGAAGGCCTATCGCTGGCCGCTATTGGTCCTGACTGCCATCCAGTTTACTCACATTATGGACTTTATGATCATTATGCCGCTGGGTCCGCAATTGATGCGGGTATTCGGCATTTCGCCCCAGCAATTTGGTTTTTTGGTATCGGTATATACCTTTGCTGCCGGCATTGCCGGGTTGGCAGCATCACTTTTTGTGGATCGGTTTGACCGCAAACAGGTGTTACTGACGGCTTATTTGGGATTTGTGATGGCAACGGTAGCCTGTGGCCTAGCCAATAGTTACGAGATGCTACTCGTGGCACGAACGATTACAGGACTATTTGGCGGCGTTCTGGCCGGTACGGTTTTGGCCGTCATCGGAGATCTGGTCCCCCAAGAGCGCCGTGCCAGCGCCATGGGTCTGGTGATGACGGGGTTTGCCCTGGCATCGGTATTTGGCGTGCCACTTGGACTCCTTTTGGCCTCATTATTTACTTGGCACAGTCCATTTTTCTTTCTGGGTGGAGCCAGCGCATTGGTTTTTATCGCTATTTGGCTGGTTATCCCCCGATTGGCCAGCCATATTCAGTTGGATGCCAGTATTCGACGCACTTTGTTAAATAACCTTCGGTTTCTCAAGCATGTGAATACGCGGTGGGCATTGCTTTTGACCATGCTGTTGTTATTGGGCCAGTTTTCCATCATTCCGTTTATTAGCCCCTACATGGTCTTTAACGTCGGGTTTACCGAACACGAACTCACCTTTATTTATTTGCTGGGTGGTGCGGTCACGATCGTTGTATCCCCACTGGTCGGCCGTCTGGCCGACCGTTACGGTCGGTCCTTGATTTTCTCGATATTTACCCTGCTATCGCTGATCCCGCTGGCGATTATTACCAATTTACCCCAGACGCCGATCACGATTGCGCTGATCGTGACCACCTCGTTTTTTATTGTGATTTCAGGGCGGATGGTGCCGGGAATCACATTGATAACCTCCTCTGTGGATCCCAAACAGCGAGGTGCCTTTATGAGTGTAAATGGTGCCGTGCAGCAATTCACAGCCAGCATGGCATCGCTATTGGCGGGTCTGATTATCTTTCGGGACGCTTCAGGAATGCTGCATCGGTTTTGGATGGTTGGACTTTTTGCGATGGTCTGCAGTGTGTTGGCGGCTTGGGTCGCCCAGCATATTAAAGAAGTCGCTCCTACAGCATGAATGCCCACTCGCCACCCGCGGCGTATCTGTTCATAACGTCGTCAAAAAACCGCTGAATGGCCGGGTCAGGTAAGGGGGGATTTGCCTGCCAGGCAGCCGAAATGAGGCTTTCGATTTGGCCTCGGGAGAGTGGGACATTATGTACAAAATCGGTATGCGGCCGGTCCGCGCGGTAGTCGGGACGGCGTGGTGGTAGTTTGAGAGTCGTCTCAACCAGGGACACATCAAAATCGTACAGCACCGTGCCATGAAACAGCAGATAACGGCGCTTGCGGCGTTGGGCGTTTCCGGAGAATTTGCGTCCTTCCCAAGTAAGGTCCGTGATACCTTGTACCTGCACGCCCGGAAGCACCGGTGCAAACGCCTCCCGCATACGGTCCATAATGTAGCGATTGGAGCCCGATACGGTTTCCAGATCGGAATGCAGGGTCATCGGCAGAACTAGCACGTAGTTCAGGCACCCCGGTCCTTGCAAAACCGTTCCGCCTCCGCTGGCACGACGAATAACGGGAATATTTCGTTCCCTGCACGCAAGGAGGTGGACGTCTTTTTCCACATTACACCCACGCCCCAGCACCACGGCATAGTCCGCCGACTCCCAGAATCGCAACATAGGGCCGGGATTCGCTGCCTCAGCGTACTCCACCATCGCCTCATCAAACACGACTTGGGAAACAGGGTCTAAGGCAGGCGTTTCAATTCCTCGCATAAAGACAATGGTACTGCCCCTTCTGTCTTGAGAGAAGAGACCCCTTTCAAGCCCGCAACTTATCCCCTGCAGCGCCACCAAATGTGTTGGGCCAAGACTCCAATTGCAGACCCTATACCTGCCGCACCGCCAATGAGGCTGAGCGCTCCAAACATCGTCTCAACGAGCGACAGGTTGGCAAGCAGATTGGTACCAAAGATTAACGTCAAAGAGACACTTCCCCCAGAAACCAAGCCTGGGACAAGCCCGACAAGGGCAGCCATCCTACGATCGGGAGGTCTCCTCCATACCGGTACCGGTTCAGGGTCGGGTGCAATCCGACGTGGCCTTGGCCCAGACTGCGTAAAATCCAAAACCATTCCACTGTGTTGTCCTGAGGACCAAACAAGCCTTCCCGGTGCGCTACTCGCCCAACTAGGATACCTGTCTCGTTCAAGAGTAATGGGTAACACAGCACTGTGGGTACCCGTATCAAAAAAAGCCACCAATCCAACATCGGTATTGAAGAGGGCTGTTTTTCCCAGTGGACCCAAATCAACACCTCCAACCATGGAATAAATCTTTTTATCAAAGGGAATCCGAGTCCGTATCTGGCCACTGTTGTCCACCCAGGTCACTCCTCTTGGAGACCTAACAGCGATCGTGTTCGAAAACAGGATAGCCTCAGATGAATTCCAAGTAACAACATTGACCGGCACATTCGAAGAATAATTGATGATTTTTATTTTTACAGCACTTAGATTGTTTCCGTCCGCGATCCAGAGGGCTATAATTTCCCTATTTGCCTGAACCTTGACAATACGATGTCCATCCGAAACCTTAAGATCCACTTGGCATGCCACCACAAAAGAACGCTCTTCACCTGGACGGGACTGCCATTCGCAAACATAAATGGTGTTGTTTACTTGCAGACAAAATTGAGGGTGATTTTCAGGCGTGCCAACCACCGGAAAAGCCCTCGTTATTTTGATATGATTTAACTCCGGTGGCTTTTCAATTTCGGTCTCACGCGATTTCTCCAAAAATCGAACGCGGTTGCCGTCTCCTTCAAAGATCAGAAATCCATCCCCCATCTGAATCAATATGTCAGATGCCCCAATATGGAAATCATGGGCAACTGACGTTCGAGGAACAGCTTGAAAATCGATCCACTCAAAAGCCTGTCTTTGATCTGGAAAAATCGGTCTTCGTTCCAGCAATACAGACCGCCCATCGGC
The DNA here is from genome assembly GCA_964364855.1 of uncultured Candidatus Marinamargulisbacteria bacterium. GTDB lineage: Bacteria > Margulisbacteria > Marinamargulisbacteria > CAYINU01 > CAYINU01 > CAYINU01. The sequence goes on from CAYINU010000074.1 coordinate 6,278, forward strand.
CGACCCTATCCCAAAACGGAAATTTTGAACTCCGTGAAAGGTTGGACTCATGCGCTGCAATCGCAGAGATTGGAGCGCAAGTTTCCAAAGCGGAGCATCCAATTTAAACCTAGTCCCTGCTACCCTATCCCCAAACTGTTTACCGGTTAGCGCCAGCGCGATCCGGTCTTGGGTTGGCAGCATTGAGAAGACCAGCTCCCATACCTCCCCCGGAAGCCACAAGGCATTTGCGGGGCCAGTACCCCGATTCGCAGCAATCGTTTTGTGTTGATCCACAGTAACTAATTTACTGAAAATAGGGGACGTAGCATAGGGGACAGAGCAATGGTGGTTGATAGAAAGGTGCCACTCCGTTGGCTGATGACCGCGGTCATGGAGGGGTCAGGCAACTTGTGCAAAAGGGGGTAGGAAGGTAGATTGGAGAACCCTCGATGCACAAGCAATTGTCTACCCCAAGAACCGCTCCCCAAGGATTGGTCGTTAGACGAATCCAAGAATGGGAAGATATGCGGACCCAGGTTAAAAACGGCAGGATCCATCTGGGGAATCCTGGGCGTATTGCATATAGCAATGGCCTGGTTGCAACAGGAACCTGGTGTTTTGATGAAATCAGGGGCACGTACCTGGGCGGGGCGTGTACCACCGTGACCACACACCAAGTTGTTTCAAGAGGAACCGGAGTCCTCATTGACCTGCCCAATGGCAGCATCGTATGGGGGCTGTCTGGCCCAGGATCCGCTACCTACCCCGACGGAAGCGTGTTTCAGGGAGAGTGGGTGCTCGTGGAGAATATCGGAATCGCCCTTGACTGCGGGATCTGTCAACAAACGGAAGAAGGGCATGTCTATTCTGGAAATCGGTACGTCTCTGGCAGGAACATCTTTTTTGGGGGAATCGGAACCATGATCTCGCCGGATGGTGTTAGCTATCAAGGATCATGGCGTTTAAAACGAGACGGCCGGAAAATCGATTCTATCTTTGATCCCGATACATCATTTCTCGATACGTCATTTTCTGAAGCGCTTTCTAGGCTCCCGACCGGCTCCTTCGATGACACGATTGCTGATCTAGACGTGTTTGGTGACGGGGCATAACCGTTCTTAATCTTCGCGCAACCAGAGCTTTACCCCAAAGTTAGGACCAGTAATTCCTAAAAAAAGAGATATAAAACCAGTCGGCAGATTTGCACTTTTGCCTCCTGACTTAAGACATTTAGTGTTCCTTAAAAAAACACATCACTATTTCCGATAAATTGCCGATAAACACCTTGTTGTGGTAAGATATCGTTAAAACAAATGCTTAATTCCTGGTTACCCACATATACAATTAATCAGTCAATTGCCTTGGCTCTTATGGAGATCGAGGCCGCCAAGACCGAGGTTGCCCATAACCGACTTTCACCAGCAGTTGAAGCTGAACTCCGTCACAAAGCTCGGGTTAAGTCTACTCATTACTCTACCCGCATAGAAGGCAATCGACTCACCCTAAAAGAGGCCCAAGACGTCATCGAAAAAAGGAAAGCCAATTTTCATGGTCGAGAACGGGATGTAAACGAAGTCCGAAATTATTGGGATGCGATTTTGAAGATTGAAGACTGGGCAAGCAGTAAAATGGAACTATCCGAGGACTTGATCAAGCGGCTTCATGCCATGGTTGAAAAAGGGAAACGTGCCAAACCCACTTCCTACCGAGACGGGCAAAACGTAATTCGTGATGCGGCGTCCGGGGGGATCATATATATGCCCCCCGAAGCAAAAGATGTGCCGAGTCTTATGTCGGAAATGGTGCGGTGGGTGAAGAACGCCGAAAAAGGAAACGTTCCCGTGCCTATTATCGCGGCGTTGCTGCATTATCAATTTGTGACAATTCATCCCTACTACGATGGCAACGGACGTACAGCTCGGCTTTTAGTAACCTTTATTTTGCAGAGAGATGGGTATGGATTGAACGGCTTCTTTTCGATGGAAGAACATCACGCCCGCGACTTAAAGCACTATTACGACTCTCTGTCGGTTCATGAGCATCACAATTATTACCACGGTCGAGCCAACGCGGATTTAACCTCTTGGGTTGATTATTTTGTGACAAGCCTTGCTTCTGTTTTCAATGCTGTTAAAGACGAAGCGAAGGAGCTTGCGCAGAAAAACGTGCCAATAGAACCCAAGGCATTACGGATACTGGACCGCCGAGCGAGAACTGTACTAGGTCCTGTGGACATTCATTTAAGCCATAGAAAAACCCCTGCCAAGTGGATAA
>CAYINU010000075.1:0-8334 GCA_964364855.1 uncultured Candidatus Marinamargulisbacteria bacterium
AAATCCACCCGCATTTACGCCACCTGCGACAAAAGCAGAAATGATGCCCATGACCCCGTTTAAAAATGGCGTTCGACGATCACCGGTAACCTTGAGAATACGCTTCATCTGTTCACGATAGCATTTGACGAAAATCCGGGGGAGAGGGCTAAAACGAAACCAGTATCTGCGACGTTTGTCGGGTACCGTCCACCCAAAATACAGCAGTATAGCGGCCAAACGGCACCTTCTGTCCCGCACCACTCATGCCGTCCCAAAGCACTTTGTTAATGCCGTTGCGCCCACCGGGGTTGCCCATGAGTCCCACTAAATCACGAACTTTGACCATGCGACGGCCTGCGTTTCGGAAAAGTTGGATCTGGACCGTAGCGGGCTGACCTAGGCGATACGTAAAAATAGCAGTCTTCATAAACGGATTGCAAAAAACGTCAACGGACGAGATTTGCTGATCAGCGGCCACGACAGCTTGAAACTGCAACGCGGATCTCATGATAGGGCTATTATAGCAGCCTTCCTTATATTAACTAACCAGCCTATTTTATCTGCGCGACCCAGGCTCGGATGCGTTCGATGCCTTTTTGGATTTGCGCCATCGAGGTGGCATAGGATAGACGAATATAGTCGTCTGCGCCAAAACCCCCGCCCGGCACGCATGCGACCAACGCCTCCGACAGCAACGCATCGCAAAAGTCCACAGACGAGGCGATCACGCGTCGGGCAGAGGTTTTTTTGCCAAAAAACGTCGAGACATTGGGGAAAGCGTAAAAGGCACCATCCGGCATTAAACATGTCATTCCTGGGATTTTGGACAGTCCATCAACCATCCATCGGCGCCGCTCATCAAAGGCATGGCGCATTTCCAAAACGGGCGTGTGATCGCCCATCAATGCCTCCACAGAGGCCCATTGGGAAACGGATGTGGGGTTTGATGTGGAGTGGCCTTGGATACAAGAAACGGCCTTCACCAAGGCGAGAGGTGCAGCCAAATATCCAATCCGCCAGCCCGTCATGGCATAGGATTTGGACACACCGTTTACCAAAATGGTACGGTCTTTCATGGACGGCAGGGTCGCAAAACTGACAAAGGGATTTTTAGCGTCGTAGACCAAATCGGCATAGATTTCATCAGAGAGCACCCACGCTTGGCTGCCATCGATGACCTTGGCCAGCGCCTCATACTCGGCCTTGGAATACACCATGCCGGAGGGATTGGACGGGGAGTTGAGGATGATGAGTTTGGTTTTGGGAGTAAGGGCCGCTTTTAATTGATCCGGTGTGATTTTGAACCGTGTTTTGTCCGAGGTGGGTAAAAACACCGGTCTTCCCCCCAGAAGCAATACTTGCTCCGGATAGCTCACCCAGTAGGGTGCCGGAATAATAATCTCATCGCCAGGTTCGACGATGGCCATCATGGCATTGAAAATACTGTGTTTTGCACCACAGGAGACAACAACTTGCTCCGGCGCGTAGGTTACGCCATAGGCGTCCTGGAGACGCTTGGCAACTGCCGCCCGGATTTCGGGAATCCCAGACACGGGCGTGTATTTGGTTTTACCTTTTTCGATGGCATTTTCAGCTGCTTTTTTAATGGATTGGGGTGTATCAAAATCGGGCTCACCGGCACCAAACCCCACCACGTCCTGGCCCTCGGCCTTGAGTTTTTTTGCCAATGCATCGATCTTTAAAGTCACGCTTTCTGAGACCTTATCCAGGCGGGAGGCGATATGCGGGGTAAATGTGCTCACGGTTTTCTCCTTACTACTTGATTTCTACACTCAGCAAAAGCTTCGTGGTCGCCGCTGTGCGGCTCCTTTAGGTTGTAAATCGACTGCGAGAGATAAAAAGCAGGCCCACGATAACAAAAGAGGCCGCGATAATGCGCCCTACAGTCACTTGCTCGCCCAAAAACAAGTAGGATCCGAGCAGGACTAGCACATAGTTTAAGCACAAAAACGGATATAAAAAAGAGAGTTCATACCGCGACATCGCGATGATCCATAAAATGCCGCCGCCCACCACACAGACCATGCCAACAAAAATGCCCGGATGGATAATCCACAACAGGATATCTTGGATGTTTCCTGCAGGAATCACATTGGCCGAGGCTTTGAAAAAGAATTCCCCAATGGCGGTTAGCAGAACCGGAAGCAGAACAAAAATAATGAAGTTTTTCATTTGATCACAAGCAAAACCGACCCTGCACAAATAAACAAAATTCCAATTATCCGATTGCGATCAAGTTTTTCGTGGAAGAACACATTCCCTGCCAAAATAATTAAAATATAACTCAGGCTAAAAAGAGTATACCCAACGCTAAGGTCCACGTATTTTAAGGCCCCTATCCACACCATGATGTTCACAATGGCCGTGATGCCACCCAGAATCATCCATCGGGAACACAGGACGTCGGGCACGTGTCTGACAAAGTTTTCCAGAGAATCCAGATGCAGCTGGTGAACAGCAACCTTAAAAAATAAGTCTGTGCAAGCGCGCATCACAATGGCCAAGGTTAATAGAATATACCCTACCCCCATCTACCGTTATCCTTCTGCGCCCGGGGCGGTTCCCGTGCCTCCCAGCAACAACGCCTGCAGCTGAGCAAAACTATCGTTAAGGGCTTTGAGTTCTCCGATCACACCCTTCAGATATACCTGATTCCGAGCCTCGATCATGACAACACCGATGGTGCATTTGTTGGGGTCTTTGGCGCGTAACAAATGGTCTTCCGCACGGTTGGGACAGACTTGTTTGGCCAGACAGTCATTGCAAGAAAAAAACATCGGCTGATCGCCGCCACCAGCACCACTCGCATCTCTTTTTTGGGCATCGCGCTGACCCGGCCCCGACACGGGGGTCACGCGGCGGTATTCGGGCTGAACTTGTCTGGAAATACGGTTGGGATCAAACATGGTGTACCGTCCCCTTCTTAGGCGAGGATATCATAGCCCATCGTCGGGTATTTGATAACCGTAAAGCAGGGCCATCGCAATGTTGCGAAAAATGGGCCCGGCGACCGTAGATCCCCAAATACTGGTTTTAGGCGAGTCCACCATCACCAAGATCAGATATTGCGGAGACTTTGCAGGAAAAAACCCCACAAAAGTAGACAGATAGTGGCCATCGATATACCCACGGCCGCCCATTGATGATTTTTGGGCCGTTCCCGTTTTGGCTGCAATTTCGACATGGGGAATTTTTAGATCTTTTGCCGTCCCCCTTTCAACAACTGAAATCATCATGTCCCGGACCTGGTGAGCTGTTTTTTCAGATATCACGCGCTTTTTGTCATCCGGATACGGGTTGCTGAGTTGGGTCTCGTCATCGTTGGCCTGATAGCGGACGACCTTGGGAACCATCCAGATGCCATCGTTAGCCACCACATTCACCGCAGCAATCAACTGGATGGCGGAGACACCGACGCCTTGTCCATAAGACGCCGTCGCATTGTCGATGCTAGTCCAATATTTCAGCGGACGAATGAGGCCGCGAGACTCCCCGGGCAAATTCACGCCGGAGCGTTTGCCAAATCCGAACTTGCGGATGTACGCGTAAAATCGCTCACGGCCCACGCGATCGGCCAAGATAGATGTCCCCACATTAAGCGACTTTTGCAAAATTTCGGTAACCGTACGGTAATCCGATTCCCCAGGTTCCCGGTGATGGGCTTCCCTGACCACCTTTCCGCCTACCTGGATCGTTTCGGGCACGACAATGACCTGGCCCGGCGTCACGATTTGTTCTTCAAGTGCCGCCGAAAGGATCACCATTTTAAAGACAGATCCCGGCTCAAAGACATCTGTTACGCAAGGGTTTCGCAAGACATCGCCAGGAGACTTGGACCAACTGTTCGGGTTAAAGGGCGGATAGGCCGCCATGGCCAAAATTTCGCCAGTCTTGGGCACCATAACCACAACTTGCCCGCCAGCGGCCAGGGAGTTTTCCACACCGGCTTTTAGGTATTTTTCGGCAAAGTATTGCACGCGGCGGTCAATGGTCAGAATCAGATGACCTCCGGGGGCGGATGGCGCGATGACTTTATTCTGACCGGACAGGATTTTATACCCTCGGGGATCACCTTCGAGAACCCATTTCCCGGCTTTGCCTTTTAGGTGATCGTCATACTGAAATTCCACACCGCCCAATCCCTGATTGTCGATCCCGACAAACCCGATCAGATGGCTGGCCAATTCGTTGGTGGGATACACACGTTCGTTTTCCTCCACAAACCGGAGACCTTTCAGATCCAGGTGTAACAGCGCCTGATAGGACTCTTCCGATAGCTTGCGGCGAATCCACACAAATGACGAGCCGGGACGAATCTTGCGAGACAGATCTTGGGCCGACAGGCCCAATAAGCGTGCGACTTTGGCAGCAAAGACGCCTTTGTTTTCGATTTCAATCGGAACAGCGTAAGCCGAATACACAGGTCGCATGATGGCCAAAGGCACTTTTTCTCGGTCATAAACCGTACCCCGCTGTGAGGCGATATCGACGACACGGCTGACTTGATAGTCGGACCGTTTTTTAAAAAAGTCATAGCGAATGACTTGCAAATAGATGAGGCGCCCCCAAATCACAAAAAAAATGAGGGCAAAAATGACTTTTAAGATAAATAAGCGAAACCTAATGACGTTCAATGAGACGTTTCTCCATCATCTGTTCGCTTTTTGGCAGGGCATATCCCCACTGCTCGGCCAAGGCATCCAGTCTTTGCAGTTGATTTTGGTCCAATATCGTCAAATAGAGCGCTATATTTTCTTTCTGCAGGGCACTGATCTGTGCGGCCAATTTTTGATTTTCTTCGTTTAAGGGGACAGTCTTCACATAATAAATCAGACCTACAAATGCCAAGGCAAATCCCACAACATAGGCCACTATCAGCATTTTTTTGTAGTTCATACTTGGTCGTCCGGTGGTTGGTGTAAGAATTGATCGTGAAACTGGGAGAGAAAATACAATGAGCCCGTGATCACAACCGGATCACCAGCTGGCAACGGCTGCCGGTGCGACCACGGCAGTACATGGAAACCCAGGGCCCGAATGTCAGCAATCGTATAGCATCGTAGAGGATCAAACTCGCAATAGTAAATGGTCTGGGCGATCGGAGCGAGCATGCGCACCATCTCCATTGCGGACTTGGTTTTTAAGATGCCGATCAAAAATGTCCATTTTTTTCCGGGATCTCGATGTCTCAAGGCGCGGACCAAGGCTGCCATGCCGTCTGGATTGTGGGCACCGTCCAAGATCACAGGTCGTCCGTTGATTTCACCCTTCATAAAACGCCCCCAAATGGTGGCGTTTTTTAGGCCCTGTTCAACATGAGCGTCCGTCAACGCCGCTCCCATGCGCAAGGCCAACAGGGTTGCGGCCTGAATGGCAATGGCTGCATTTTCCCTTTGGTAATCGGCTGACAACCGGATCCCGTTTGGTAGGGCGTCCAATGCCTGGATCCTGACTACCGGAGCAGATCGCCGTGCTGTCGTATCCAAAATGACGGCCTCGGCTTCACGCGGTTGGTATGCGGTAGTCACCACCGGAACACCCGGCTTAATAATGCCGGCTTTTTCCAAGGCAATTTGTTCGATTGTTTCGCCCAAAATCTCCTGATGGTCCAATCCAATACGGGTAATCACGGTTACCATGGGCCATATCACGTTGGTTGCATCCAGACGGCCTCCCAACCCGGTCTCGTAAATCACCACATCGGGTTTCTGCCTGACAAAATACAAAAATGACATCACCGTCAGGCATTCGAATTCGGTGAGCGCTACAACATATCCACCCTCATCAAGCATGCGATATAGGCCGGTAAAATCCGACTCGGATATCGGGATGCCGTTAATCGCCATACGCTCAAGATAAGTGGTCATGTGCGGGGACGTGTAAGTTCCTACCCGGAATCCGGCGGTCTGCAAGATGGCAGACAAAAATGCCACCACAGACCCTTTTCCGTTGGTGCCCGCCACATGAATAACGGGCGGCAGACGGTGATGCGGATAGCCCAGTCCGTCTAGTGCCTTCGCCAACCGTGAGAAGTCATACCCGATACCGCGTTGGTAAGCCCGGTGTGTAAGTTGCACAAACACCTCGGACAAATGACTCATTTTAGCCGCCAAAAACGGCGAGCTGTTCTCGGAGTTTTTCGGAGTTGGCCTTCAACCCATCTACCTGATCGCGAATTTTTTGAACCACGGCCTCTGGCGCTTTGGAGACAAAGGCATCATTGGAAAGCTTGGCTTCCAAATGGCTGATTTCGGCCGCCAGCTTGACCTGCCGTTCCGCCAGGCGCTTGCGTTCTTTGTCCACATCAATGACACCGGCCAGGGGAAGGTATATCTTGATTTGCTCGGCAACCGATACGGCGGAACCCTGCGGAACAGCGGATAAGTCATAGGTGATTTCGCATGCTGACAACCCAGCTAGCTGACAAATGAGCGGCTCGACTTGGCCCAAGCGCTCGGCCATATCACGGTCCGGGGCATCCAAGATCACCTTGCAGCGCACGGAAGGCGGAACCTGAACGGATTTGCGCATATGGCGAATTTCCCGTACGACAGCCATGGTCATGGCCATCAACGCGGTCGCACCATCATCATCAACGACGGGCAACACCGGCCACGCAGCCGTTATCAAGTCAGGTTCGCTCACCCACCCTTTTTCGTAAAATCCCTGCCATAGGGCTTCAGACACAAAGGGCATCACCGGGTGTAACAGCTTCATCAGAGTCGTCAGGACAAAGACCAACACCGGCGTGGCGTCAGCCTTGCGGGACTTGGCCATTTCGAGGTACCAATCGCAAAAATCGTTCCAGGCAAATTCCCATAACGATTCGGTGAGGGCAGCAAAATTGTAGGCCGCCATTCCGGCCTCCACTGCCTCAATCGTCGCCGCCAACCGAGACAACATCCACCGGTCGGCAATATGGGTCACCGCCGGACATGTTCCGGGTGGCGGAAGGGCCGCCTCGACCACGCTCATTTGCACAAAACGGGCTGCATTCCAGAGTTTATTGGCAAAATGTTTGCCGGCCAGTAGGCGGTCATCCGAAAACGTGATGTCCTGACCGCCCAAAGTCGATAGCGAGGCCAGACAGTAGCGCAACGCATCGGCCCCATGGCTATCAATCAACGCGAGAGGATCGATGACATTACCGATGGATTTGCTCATCTTTTTGCCGTCTTTATCCCGCACCAAGCCGTGAATATAGACATCCTCGAACGGCTTTTCTTTCATTTGGAAAAGGCCCATCACGATCATTCGCGACACCCAAAACGTGATGATGTCATAGCCCGTAATAAGTATGGATGTCGGGTAATAGCGTTTCAGATCCGGCGATTTTTTTGGCCAGCCCAATGTCGAAAACGGCCAGAGCGCCGAGGAAAACCAGGTGTCCAAGACGTCGGGATCTTGGGCCAACTCATGACCATGGCAGCGAGGACATGCAGTGGGCACGGCTTCGGAAACGATCGGATCGTTTGGAGAGCACGAGCAATACCAAACCGGGATCTGATGTCCCCACCAGATTTGGCGGGAAATACACCAATCTCGGATGTTCTCCATCCAGTTAAAATACAGCTTCTCCCAACGTCCGCGGGGATAAAAACGAATAGACTCGTCCGTGACCGCGCTCATGGCCGGTTCAGCCAAGGGCTTCATGCGCACAAACCACTGATAGGACAAGTAGGGTTCAACAATCGTGTTACAGCGTGAGCAGTGGCCCACGGACAGGGCATGCGCTTGGGTGGACATTAAAAAACCTTCTGTTTCCAAATCCTTTACCAACCGAGCCCGACACTCCGCCCGATCCAGTCCCCGATACGCCGCAGGAACGGCATCCGTCATCGCCCCGCCCTCGTCCATCACCACAATCTGTTCCAAGTTGTGGCGTTGGCCCATCCCAAAGTCGTTGGGGTCATGGGCCGGAGTCACCTTCACCGCACCCGTTCCAAAGGCGGGATCGACGGCCGTATCTCCGATGATGGGGATATCACGCCGGGTAAAGGGCACGCGCAGGGTTTTACCGATCAGATGCCGGTACCGATCGTCATCCGGATGGACAGCCACGGCGGTATCGCCAAATAGCGTCTCCGGACGTGTCGTGGCCACAATCATGTCGATCCCTTCGCCACGGTAGGTGATATGCCAAAGATGTCCCGCTTTGTCCTGGTGGGTGACTTCGATGTCTGACAACGCCGTACGGCAGCGCGGACACCAGTTAATGATGTAACGACCCCGGTAAATATGGCCCTGGTTATATAAGGTAACAAAATGATGGCGGACCGCCTGCGTCATCGCCGGATCCATCGTAAAACGCTCGTGGGTCCAGTCTACCGA
>CAYINU010000076.1:0-8210 GCA_964364855.1 uncultured Candidatus Marinamargulisbacteria bacterium
CACTCTACAAAACGTCCATCTCGTGACGACTCTACCTAGAGGCCATCTCTCCGCGTTTTGTGCTCACACCAGAACACCCTGACGCCATTCTGAGACGGCCTTTGGGATTTATGAGATGGGTTCTAGAGGCGTTTAAAAATCCGAAATAGCCAGTACAACGAAGGAAAAATCAACGCCGATCCGCCAATCAGGGTCATGACAAGGACTTGCAAACTGGAAGCGGGCGCCGCCAAGGCGACAAAAGACAATGGTCCCAGGGTTGTAATGAGCATGGCCGGGAAAAAGGCAGAGACATAACCCAATAAAATGCCGCCGGTAACGGCACCAATACTCATGCGAATCGGTACCGTACCGCTGCCCAATTTCGCGGTTACGAAAAAGGCAACTGCGCCGAAGGTGCTAATTGTAAAACTCAAAATCGAGAGAGGGGAGTCTAAAAAGTAATGGAGTAGGGGTACGCCGCTGTGATGGGCACTGAAAAACACAAGTCCGCCCAAGACGAATAGAAGAGCCAGCAGCCAAACAGACAGCCGCCGCAGCCGCCGCTGCAACACATGCGAATCGGCTTCGGCGATTAGGAGTCCTGCCCCCTGAAATGCAAATAAAACGGTGATAAACAATCCGGTCAGCAGCGGAAACCACCCCCACCACGGGGCCACATACAGGTCGAAAAAGGACAGATGATTCGTTGTGGCCGGAATTTTCCCGCTATATACACCGGCAATGATCTGCCCAAAAAAGAAGGGAGTGATGACACTCGATAGCACAAACAACCGCGAATACCACCGCTGGCTGACCTCGGTTTTGACTGCATCATAGTGTCGAAAGGTAAACGCACAGCCACGAAAAACGATTCCCAGCAGCAAAAACAACAAGGGGAAATGAAAGGCGTTAAAAAGCAGATGCGCCGCGCCTGGAAATCCGTTAAACAAAATAACCACCACTAAAATGAGCCAGACATGATTGGCTTCCCACACCGGTCCCATTGCTGCGCTGATCAATGAGCGGATGGCAGGGCGTTGCGCACGTGGTGTCAGAAATTCGATGACTCCGGTGCCAAAGTCACTGCCGGCCAGCAATGCATACAAAAAAATGCTAACCCATAAAAATACGATTAGTGTGCTGATCACGATGTCTCCGACACCCGTTCAAAGGCCCGCATCTGCCGCAGCATCAGCCACGTCACGACTACAGCGAGGGAGACATAAATGGCGGTAAAAACGCCTAGTTGAAACAGTAGGCCGGGAAGGGCGGTGACGGCATCGGCGGTGCGCATGATGCCGTAGATGATCCAGGGTTGGCGGCCCAATTCGGTGACCGTCCAGCCGGCCTCGACCGCAATAATGCCCAGCGGTGCTGACAGGGCCCACAGCATCATCGCCCATCGCGGCAAGGGGCGGCGGCGCAGCCAGAAAAAAAGCGTCAGTACAGCCAGGACCATCAAGGCCATTCCAATGGCCACCATGACCTGAAACGCGATATGGACTACCGGCACCGAGGGCCACTGATCGCGAGGAAATGCCGCCAATCCGATGATGGGTTTGGAGGAATCACGATAAATCAGAAAACTCAGGCCACCGGGGATTTCAATAGCGCCTTTTACGGTTTGGGTTTCGGTGTCTGGCCAGCCGCCGATGATCAGGGGGGCATAGGCCTCGGTGTGAAAATGGGCTTCCATGGCGGCCAATTTGATGGGTTGGCGTTTGGCGACATCGCGCGCAGAAAAGTCACCGCTGAGCGGCTGTAAAATGGCGGCAATAATGGCCACAGAAGCTGCGATGCGAAAGGCCTTTTGATGCAGGGCATTGTTTGGGTTTCTCAAGAGGTAGATGGCATGCAGACCTGCCACGCCAAAACCCACGGCCTCAAATGCGGCGATGGTCATGTGCAGTGCTTGGCTGAGCCAGGCCGGGTTAAACAGGGCGGCGATGGGATCGATGTTGGTGACGGTTCCATTTAGGAGAGTGAAGCCGGAAGGGCTGTTCATCCAGGCGTTGGCCGCCACGACAAAGATCCCGGACACCACGCCGGACACCCCCACGACCACACCGCACCACCAATGCAACCACTCTGGAATGTGCCTGCGTCCGTACAAAAAAATGCCGATGAAAATGGCTTCGGTAAAAAACGCAGCGCCCTCCAGAGAAAACGGCATCCCGATAATCGGGCCGGCCCATGTCATAAAGTTGGGCCACAGCAAGCCCAATTCAAACGACAACACGGTGCCGGACACCGCGCCAACGGCAAAAAAGATGGCCGTGCCTTTGAGCCAGGCATGGGTCAGAGTCCAGTAGGCCGCGTCCCGCGTTCGCAAGTAGCGGTGGTAGGCCATGACCATCAAAAACGGCATCACCATACCAATACAGGCAAACACGATATGAAATCCCAACGACAAGGCCATCTGCGACCGGGCTGCCAAAAGGTTGGTTATCATCGGCCCCACTATAGCGTAAAAGCAGCGCTTTATGCTATAACCCGGACCTAAATGGACGACCCAAAAATGGCCGTGACGCACCTGGATTTACCAGGTATCCCCACCTTTAAAATCGGCAAGGTCCGACAGGTGTTTGACCTGGAAGAAACGGTGTTGCTGGTCGCAACAGACCGGATTTCGGCATTTGATGTCGTATTTAAAGAAGGAGTTCCTAAAAAGGGTCAGATATTGACAGCTATCTCGGACTTCTGGTTTCAGCGTACCTCTCACATTGTCCCCAACCATGTGCTGTCTGTGGATGTGGACGATTTTCCGGCGGCGGTTCAGCCGTTTGCAGACCTGCTCCGAGGCCGGACGATGTGGGTTCAAAAGGCAGAACTGATTCCCTTCGAATGCGTTGTCCGTGGCTACTTGGTCGGATCGGGGTGGAAGGATTATCAAAGGACGGGGGCTGTTTGTGGCCATCTCTTGCCGTCCGGATTGCGACAAGCCGAAAAACTGGAAACCCCGTTGTTTACGCCGGCGACAAAAGCAGAGTCCGGCCATGATGAAAATGTCTCCGTCCAGGCCATGGTCGATGTGCTGGGCGCAGAAACTACCTATGCGTTAGAGCGGCTTAGCATCCGGCTTTACAAGTTCGGTAGAGATGTTGCGGCCCAAAAAGGTCTGATCCTGGCCGATACAAAATTTGAGTTTGGTAGGTTGCCTGATGGGACAGTGATCTTGATTGACGAGGCGATGACACCCGATTCGTCCCGCTATTGGCTAGCTGACCATTATCGGGTAGGGACATCGCCGATGAGTCTGGACAAACAGATTTTGCGGGACTATCTCGAGACCACATCCTGGAACAAGCGGCCGCCAGCACCGGCACTGCCTTCCGCGGTCCTGGACAAGCTAAGTGAGGCCTACCAAACCCTTTTGTCGCGGCTGACCTCCTAAAGCCTCTTATAAAAGGGTTGTGATCTTGGTATACTCTGCGCTGGCCCGGCTGTGTTGGTGATGACGTCGAATGTTGTACCAACGCTTTATGAACGGGAGTTTCGCTCTGGGCAAGGTGTGCCGAACTCAGGCAAACTTCTACTGGCCTTCGGGTCAGACCCATTCTTTTGTTGGGGGTTCACACATTCGACTCACACGGCATAACCGGGCTTTGCTGTGCAGTAGTAAGGAACGTCAGTATGAGAGTTAAAATCATCGTCGGTAGCCAATGGGGCGACGAAGGCAAAGGCAAAATCACCGATATCCTCGCCGAAAAAATGGATCTGGTGGTCCGATATCAAGGTGGCAATAACGCCGGTCATACCGTGGTTGTTGGCAGTCAAACCTTCAAGCTTCACCTGATCCCTTCCGGGATTTTGTATCCGTCTTGCATTTGTGTCATTGGGAATGGTGTCGTCCTAGACCCCGAAGTTTTCTTTTTGGAAGTCGAATCCCTGGCCAAACAAGGGATTGCCGTTACACCAGACCGGCTAAAGGTCTCTAGTATTGCCCATGTTATTTTGCCCTTTCACAAATTGCTCGATTCGCTACAAGAAAGCAATCGCACGGACGAAAAAATCGGGACGACGGGCCGTGGCATTGGCCCTGCCTATGCGGATAAGATTTCCCGTGTCGGCGTCCGGGTAAATGACTTACTGGTCAAAGACCGCCTCATCAAAAAAATCAAATCTCGCCAATGGGAAACCCTGCTGCCGGGACAAGCCCTGGATATCGATGGCATCATCGATACCTATTACGAATTGGGTCAGCGCCTACGGCCTTTTGTGACGGATACTTCTTTGTTTGTGAACCGGGCCATCGATGCAGGTAAGAGCGTTATTCTGGAAGGTGCACAAGGCACTATGCTGGATGTGGATCATGGTACCTATCCGTATGTGACATCGTCCAACCCCGTATCAGGTGGAGCAGGGACGGGGGCCGGGATCGGACCCCACAAAATCGACCAGGTCATTGGCGTTACCAAAGCCTATGTGACCCGAGTTGGCGCAGGCCCCTTCCCGACGGAACTGACCGACAAAACCGGTGAAATCTTACGGGATCGGGGTTGTGAATTTGGGACGACGACCAGCCGGCCGCGACGATGTGGATGGCTGGATCTGGTGGCTCTCAGGTATGCCGTGCGGGTCAATGGCATTACGGAAATCTGTCTGACCAAGCTGGATGTACTGGACGGTTTGGATGAAATCAAAGTCTGTACCCGTTACCAAACAGCGGACGGCATGCGGGATGAGTTTCCCTTGGACCCCGACGAGTTTTCGTCCTGCGAACCCGTCTACGATACGTTGCCGGGCTGGAAAGAAGACATTTCGCAGATGACTGATGTGAGGCAATTGCCCACCACAGCCAAAGCCTATGTGGAGTATATCGCGCGGCAAGTGGGGGTGAGGATCTCGCTGATCTCAGTGGGATCGGGCCGGTTACAGACCATTCACTTGTTGTCGCTGTAATAGCGCGGTGTCAACGTATAGAGCGGCGGGTTGAACCGATGGCGGATGACCCAACTGTGTGCCATGAGACGGTCCAAAGCGGGCTCCAGCGCATCCACGGGGGTGTTTAATGCCTCAGCGAGGGCAGGCAGTAACCATTCCCCGCCTTGGGACATCAGCGCGCAAATCTGAGCGTCCAGAGAAGGTAGATCCGAAGGAGGTTGTGGTGCGGCATGGGGTGTGCGTACGGTGGAGGCAACAACTTGGTCTGAGTCGATGGTCACGGCTGGGCCGATGCGGGATGCGTTTTTGATAACTGTTCGGGCACCGACGGTACAGTGTGCACCGATGACGGCAAACATATCCACCCGAACGCCGTCGTTTAGATGACAGTGATCCGCAACCACGCATGCCGTTAATTGGGATCCCTTTCCGATTTGGGTTTTGGCTCCCACAATGGCATTGTCGATGTGGACGTCATTTTCCAAAACGACCCCAGGTCCCAAAATGACATTGGGCCCGACTTTGACATGTTCTCCCAACCGCACACCCTGGTCGATAAAATACGGGCCAACGAGGGTAGCGGAAGCCGGTATGTGTACATCGGGTGATACGACTTCGGGGGCCTTTAGACTGCTCAGCAGACAAAAATTGGCTTCCAGATAAGGTAATAATCGGCCGACCACGGTCCAAAATCCGGTGGCAAAAAACAGACGGTGCTTGCAGGGGGAGTCCAGTACTTTTTCGATAAGATTGGGATGAATGGACATGGGTGTCCCAGGATCAATCAACTCCAAAATGCGCGGTGTCATATAGTACACCCAGGTGTCATATCCTGCGCCCTGAGTTTGAGGGGGTACGACTTGAATGACCTGATCACCCTCATAGGCAAAGGCAATTTGGCCAAGCCGGTCAAGCTGAGGGTGGATGACCATGCCCAGATCCGTGCCGTCTTTTTGGCAAGCCGCAACCATGGTTTCCAGCGGAAAGTCCAACAACACGTCCGCTGGCATGACGACAAAAGGGTCCGTGAGCTGGGCTTTGAGATCCGCCAAAATATTGGCTGTACCGCGAAACTGATCGAGCCGGTGAATGTGAACGGACAAATCCAGATCCAAATTTTCGGCATACTCCGTCAGCTGATCGGAAAAAAAGTCGACGACCAGAATAACCTCTGTGATGCCGGCAGACTTGAGGAAGTGCAGGACATAATCCAACAACGGACGATTGAGCACAGGCAAGAGCGCCTTTGCACGGTCCGTGGTGAGTGGGCGCAGGCGGATGCCCTCGCCACCGGCAAGTACGACGGCTTTCATGGCCGGCCTCCGTTAGCCAAAGGGCACCCACTTTTTGTCATAAGGGACCCATTTCATGGAGGCCACCCGCGCCATGCGTTGATCCCCTTGCTCATCAAATTCGATGACGCCGTCCATCACATATTTGATGTTGTTTAGGGTTTCGTCTGACACGGTCTTGTCCTCAATAATAAATAAGGTTGTGACGCCGCCAAAGGCCACGGCGGTACGGGTAATTTGTGTTAAAAAGCGCTGCACGGTGGGGAGGTCAAAATGAATAAGCAGACTGGAAATGGAGTCAACGACACGCCGCCCACCGACCTTGTGCTGGACGGTCTGGCCGATTTCTTGGCTGGCGTCCGTGATCAGGCCGGACAGCTGGTGCAGCTCCAACGAGCCTGTAACAGCATATTTTTCAGTGACGGGTTCGTGGCTCAGGGTTGACCAGGAATAGGCGTCCACAAACCGGATAAATCCCAAACTTTCGTACTCTGACATCGGTTTGTCCAAAAAGCCTTGGATGGACTGACGTATCCGTTCCGGCGCGTCATCGACGGCGACAAACAATACCCGTTCGTCTTTTTTGAGTCCGTTGGCCACAAATTGCCGGGCAAAGGTGGATTTGCCAAAGCCGGTTTTGCCGACCAGTAAAATATTGGATCCTACCGGAAGGCCGCCTTTTAAGGCCTTGTCTAAGGCCTCTGAGCCTGTCTGCAGGATGGATGTTTTGGCCGTACTTTTACTTCCGGCTTTCGAGCCAGCGGCGTCGGCGCGTTTTTGGGTCCGGGCCAGCAGGGCTTTGACCCGGGCTTTGAGCTCGTCCACGTTGAAGGGTTTGGTGACATAATCGTCTGCGCCTTCCTCAAAGCCGGTAATTTTGTTGAATTCGTCTCCGATGGCAGACAGAATAATAATGGGGGTATTGGCCAGATCCGAGTGTGCGCGCAATGTTCGGCAGACCTCAAAGCCGGTTTTTTGCGGCATTTTGACATCGGTAATGATGAGGTCCGGCCGTTCGGCGATAGCCAAATCAATGGCCTCTTGACCATTTTCGGCTAGGACGACGGTCATGCCGAGATTTTCAAACATCATCCCGGTCAGTTTGCGAATATTGGGTTCGTCGTCCGCGATCAGAATTTTTGCCATGGATTATAGTGGCTGACGCAATACGATGCCCCGAGTCGGCAACATGTCAAAACTGTATTCGGTCAGGTCATTGGCGGCAGAGCGTATTTTGCGCAGCCAAATGCTTCGCATATATTTGGCATGGTGCTTGACCAGGCGCAAGACGATGATTCCGGATGCGGAAAATTCCACAATCCCGTCTGGGCTAAATCCGGCTGCCCCAACGGGCATATACGAAGTCAGCAACGACGTGCAGGCCTTTTCGGACTCCAAAGAAAAAATCAACTTGCGAACGTATTGTGCGACGGCGGCACGGTCCGAATAATGGCCGGTGAGGGGGGCAATGGGGTCTATCACCAGGCGGGTGACCTGGCCTTGGTGAACCATGCGGACGATGTCGTCCACAATCTGCATCGGATCGGTGGGTTCTTCTTGTGTCGGGTGGGTCGCAAAATAGGACGTAATATCGACGATGCGCAGCCGTTCGGCCTTCAGATGCGGGGTAATGTCCCATCCAATGGAAAGGGCATCTTCGATGAGATGTTCGGGGCGCTCATCCAGACCGATATAGAGGGTATTCTCATTTTGTTTGACCCCTTCGAGCAGAAATTGCAAACAAAAGGTGGTTTTCCCCGTGCCGGGTTCGCCGGAAATAAGGTAGGCCCGTCCCCGCGGCAAACCGCCACCGAGCAGCGCATCTAAGCCCTCAATTCCAGTCGTTACTTTTTCCATGATTTGTACTGATTAGAATATCACAGCTGAGTCTGAATGCCGCAGCTTAACCCAGGTGCTGGAGCAGGGTTTTGATGGCAATATCCAGTGGTGTTGTGGAGGAGATAAGGTGAGACGCTTTAAAATGGGCGCGTTTGATCTCATCCGCGCTATATCCCAGGGTCTTCATCGCCAAAAGCAAATCCGGATCCAGAT
>CAYINU010000077.1:0-8057 GCA_964364855.1 uncultured Candidatus Marinamargulisbacteria bacterium
ATGGCGTCGGAAATAATCGCAGAAACGTCTTCAATATTCATCTGTTACACTCCTTTACGAAAACGGGCTATTTCGCAACACCAAGTTGATGGGATAGTGAGATCCCGCCGTAGGGATGAGCTCGATGTTTAACGGGGTAGCCTTTTGATAAGGCGCTAATACCGTCTCATAAATTTGCTGGGCCTCCGACTCGCCCGAGCAGCCCAAGAGGGACGACTCCACCAGCCGGTCATTGATTTTCACGGTGGCACGCGTAGGACCACCGATAGCCGAGACATACAGCGTCAGTTTTTTGTAAACCGGATCCGGATTGGCCAGTCCAATTTGGTAACGGTAGAACACCCCATAGTTTCCCTTGAGTTCCTTGGCGCGCAACGTGTCCCACAAATAGGGTTGATGACCGACCGGCATTTCAATCAGGGTTTGCTCCGGCGAAACAGTGAGGGATTGCTGGATAACGGGGTTGGCGATCTGAATGGTTTCAAAAGTCGGATACTGGCCATTCCATGCAAAATTCAAGGGCCAGGCAGGGTCTGCAACCCGCATGCTGAGCTGTAGACCAGTCCCCTTTAATGAAATCATACCGACACTCACCTTGTCGGTGACCAATGCCTGGTAGGTGACAATGTAAGTCCCACGGGGAGGAATGCGAACGGATCGCCACTGATTCTTTTGTAATAAAGACATGAAATCCACCATGGCCCTGTGGCCGGCAAATATACCGTCGGCAGAAGGTCCTGCTTCACTTTTTAAAACGTCCAGGTGTTTCGACTCTGCAGACGGATTGGTGACTGTGACCTCAATACGCAGCGGATATTGGGTCCCATTGGTGTGATAGTACAATAGCTGGGCAGACGACGAGATGGGTAGATCTGTGAGCACGGGACCGGGTACCACTACCTTTTCAGGATAGTTGCTCACGACCAAGACATCGGGAACAAAGTCGGCTGCGGTAGCAGCAGTCCCCAAATACGCGACCACAACGGCTGCCAGTAAGACCCGAATGCGCATGGCCACCCTCTACTTTTGATAGCTCACAAGGATTCCGCGGACGATGAGGTTCCATCCGTCGGCCAAGACGAAAAGCAAAATCTTAAAGGGCATCGATACCAAGACCGGTGACAACATAAACATCCCCAACGACAGCAAAATATTCGACACGATCAAATCGATAACCACCATTGGCACGTAAATCAAAAAGCCAATTTGGAAGGCGGTTTTGAGCTCGGAAATCAGAAAGGACGGAATCACAACCCAGATGGGGATCTGCTCCATAGTAGGCTTTTGGATTTTGAGTCCGGAAAATTCCATAAACAACGCCAAATCGGCCTCGCGGGTATACTTGAGCATAAAATTCTTGACCGGAGCAACACCGTTATTGATGGCTTGCTCTTGGGTAATTTCATTTTTTTGATAGGGCACAATGGCGCCAGAATAGACCTGCTGCCACGTAGGCGACATGATAAAAACCGTCATAAACAGGGCCAGGGAAATCAATACTGGATTCGGCGGGCTGGTTTGCGTACCCATAGCACCCCGAATAAATCCCAACACAATAATCGTGCGGACAAACGACGTCGTAGAAATGAGAAAAAACGGCAACAGGCTGATCGAGGCAACAGAAATCAGCAGGCCCACCGTGGAGCTGAATTGAACGGGCTGTGTAAAAGAGTCCAGATTCACCGCGATGGCCGGGTCGGCGGCAAAGGCGGGGGCGGTGAAAAGCAGACATATAGCCAAGGTCACCCCCGCGAAGGCGGGGGTCCATTTCCGGATCAACTCCTGGATCCCCGCCTTCGCGGGGATGACAGTACCCTGCTGGAGCTGCACAGCAGCGACCGCGAAGCGTAATCTAAAGTTCTTTAACCAGTTCAACATGTTTTGTCCCCACACTCATCAACAGTGTTTTGCCACGCACATCTACAATCACCAGGGAGGCTTGGGCATCGATGGGCAAACGGTCGATGATTTTCATTTCTTCGGAAAAGCGTCGTCCTTTGTAGCGTTTTAAGGTCTGGGTCGCAATCAGCAAAACGCCCAAAAAGATCAAAAGCGTTATGATGAGCTGAAGATAATATCCGCTCGTCATACCCGCGCTTTGGCCACCATGTGGGTTAAGCGCAGTCCGTACCGGTTATCCACGGCAACCACTTCTCCTTGGCCAATCGTTTGACCATTCACAACCAGATCCAAGGGTTCGCCCACCAGTCTGTCCAAATCAATAACCGATCCTTCGGCCAGACCATATATGTCATTTAGAGAGACCTTGGCCCGACCAAGCTCAACCGACACCTCGATGGGGATATTTTTAAGTAAATCCGGCACAACGGACTGGCCTGTCGGTTCGTTTTGCAAAATAGGGAATTCGATATGGGACACTGCTTGCTCTCCTTCTGGTTCTACTTCGGAGCCGCTCGATACTTCGGAACCTGAAAATGCATTTTCCATGATGGGATCGACACCGCTCAATGGGTCTTCAAACATCTTCTTTTTCTTAGTCATGCAACACCTCTTCGCTTAATTTTTGAAAATCGCTCGCACCATTTGACTCGGGATCATATTCAAAGACCGTTTGACGATAGCCAGGTGATTCGGAAAGTGAAATACAGGATCGAATGCCATAAGAGACGCGGTTGGGAAATGTGCGGGTCAGGCTTTCCAACACAACCTTGGTTTTGTTGTAGCGTTGGTCGACAAAAGTCGGCACCACCCGGGTAATCTTGACCTGGTGGCCGAAAAGTTTACCTACCAGCTGAAGATTGTGTACCAGTTGCCGAACACCAGACAACGAGGCATATTCCATCGAGACAGGGACAAGAATTTCTTCGGAAAACAAAATGGCGTTTTGGTTGAGCAAATTAAAGGAGGGAGCACAGTCCACCAGCACAAAATCATAGCCTTCGACGGCCCCAAAATAGGCCGATAAGAACCGTTCCCGCTGATCCAGCTTGGCCAATGAAATTTCAGCCGCAAACAACCGTTCGTTAGAGGGAACAACATCTAGCAATGGACGCGCGTTCACCACGACATCTTCGAAGGCCAGTTGGCCACTGAGAATGTCGTACAAACTGTGCTGGAACGACACCCCCATGTAATTGGCCACGGAGCCTTGGGGGTCTGTGTCAATAACCAGGACTTTTTTCCCGAGTCGGGACAGGCCGTGGGCCAGGTTGATAACGGTACTGGTCTTACCCGTACCTCCCTTGTAGTTCATGATCGCAATACGTCGGGTCATTTTTCTTCCAAGTCGTCCCACGAAAAGTCGTCATTATCCAAATCATCCATCGCTGATAAATCCGAAAATTCATCGCGCACAGGTTCTGCGACAGGTGCGGCAAGCGGAGCAGAGTCATTGTCAAAAACATCAAATGATTCGGCAAAACTTTGTTTTTCAGCGGGATCGGCAGGCGATGCTAGCAAGTAGCTGGGACCTTCTTCGGTAAGCGCCGTCTGCTCTGGCGATGGCTGGGCATAAACCGGCGCGAATTCCGGAGCCTGAGTTGCCGTAATCGCTGTCGGGGCCGCCACGCTAGAGGCCTCCGGATGGATCACCTGGACAACCAGTTTCCGGCCGGAAACCCCGGGACGGCCTTTCAAAATTTCTTTATCATTTAATGTCATGTAGATGGGGTCGGACACGCGCTGGTCCAGCAACACGATATCGCCTGTACGCAATTCGGTAACGTCGGCCATCGTCAAAGAGGCCGTGCCCAACCGAGCGGCCAAGGTAAAGCGGGTTTTGGCCAACGTAGCAGGAGCCAGATCAATCTTGCGGCTGACCTCAGGCGAAATGAAGGTAGACAACATACGGCCAGCAGTACGGCTGGCATAGATCCATCGCAAAGAAACAGTCCGCGATTTGCCGATGGCCAACACAAATTGAATAACCACCACAGCATCGCTGCCGTTAATGGTAGGCAAGGGCTGAAAGTCGCCAGCATTGGAACGCAAGGAGAATTCCCCATTCCATTGGGTGGCATCAAAGGACGCGCGAAAAGTGGTCAGTACATCCGTCAGCGCCGTTTCGACAACGCCCAATTCCATGCGGGTAAATGCGGACTGGTCTTCCAGAGGACCCCGATTGCCCAGCAAGCGTTGCAAAATGGTCCGGGCCAGCTCCCAATCCAACAAAATACTGAATGTGGATCGGTTGTCCGAGACGTCTGTTTGCACAAGCGGTCGGTTTTCGGATTCGGATATCTTCTCGTAGGGTAACTGGCGAACAGTCAGGCTATGCAGCTCAACCTTGGCACCCAAATTGCGGCTGAGAGTCGCCATCAATGGCTCGGAGAACACATAGTGAATATGATGAACGGCATCCAGTTGCTGACGCGAGAGCGCATCAAAGCCAGCATTCACATTGCCGATCTGGCCACTGTCTAGGTAGCGGTCTTCGCTGCGAAGCTTGGTCCAATCACCGAGGGCAGGCCGAAGACGTAGTGTATGTTCGTAGAAACGTGATTGTTTAGTGTCCATTGTACCTCACAAATCTTTCCTTAAGGAGCGTGCCGTCCCGCAGGACAATTGCCTGTAATGACGACAAATAATCCGGAACGCCGCGGGAAACACCCCCTTTTGCATCCGGCTTGACATAATATATTTCAGAATCATCAAAATAGGCCACTATTTGTTTTTGAGTGTCGGACAAGGCTGGCGTTTGTTGCAAGGCGGGAGGTTGCATCGCCGTTTGAAGCCCGGAGCCCATTAAAAATTCAGATGATCCTTCGCCCGAGTCATCAGACCCACCTAATATCGGCCCCAGAGACTGCGACAACATCTGTTGCATATAAAGTTGGTATTGTAGGGCATTGGGCTGATTTATGCCATTCGTGCGGGAAGACGGGGTACCTGTCCCCGAAAACTCAAACATCACCTTCGCCTTATCCCCGTTATTGAGCATCAAGAAATACTGGTCTTTTTCTTTGACGACACCGGTGACCTTTTGTTTGGAAAACCGTTCAGAACTCGAGCTCTGAAAAACGGGGACTTCTTTTCCCATATATTCCCGCATCAGATAGGCCGGAATATTGAGTTTACCGGGCTGGGTCGCGCCGGCGTTTGGCGCAAATGGCGCCGGAAAGGCAGGATTTGAAAGATCGAATTGACCCCCGGGGCCTGAGCTGCCAGGCATCAGGTTTTGTGCACCCTGCCCCTGCTGCAACATATACATTTGTTGGAGCTGCTGGTATTCGTTAATAAAGTTGGTGGCGCTATTCGGATCAGCGGCAGGAGAATAGGCAACAGTTACAGAGCTTAGAAGGGCCCAAACGGCCAGCCCTGTACCTTTACGCATCAGATTCCTCAAGTGTAAATACGGAGCGGTTTTGCGGTTTTCGTCCGCCTTGATCCTGGCCTTGCCGAGAATCCGAGGGGTGGTCTTGTTGTTCTTTTTCTTCGAGCACCAGCCGAATGCGGTCCTGAGGGAGACGCTCCGCCAGAAAAACAGCCAGCGCGTTCATATTTTGACCCAGCAAAGTCTGCAATTCACCGCTGGATGCCAAAATCACTTTGTAACCCTCGGCGTCTTTTCGGATATCGATTTGAAGCGGATCTGAAAACGCTTCGGTGACCTCAAACCGAAAGGTAGGTACAGGCTGGTTAGGTACGACCTGGGCTTTGGCAACCTGACGAATATTTTGCATCAGAATCGCCCCCAACCCGTGGATAAGGCCAGCGGGATTGGTTTGAATCCATTTGGCAATGGCGTCCAACGCAGAAGCAGTAGGCCATTCCGAAGATCGGGATTTGGCATCCCGAGAATCGGGGTCAGATGTTCTTTCGGTCTTCTCCTGCACGCTACCGGCAGACTGTTGTGGAGTGATGTTTTTATCGGTCTCGATTTCTTGAACCGACATACTCTCCGTGGTCACGCTCACCACTACTTTCTGCAAAACAGCTTGTGCCGTGCCAAATAATTGGTCAAACGGGAACTCGGGAATAGGACCTGGCCCTACCCCTGGCTTGGATTGGCCTTCTGTAAATGCCGGTGGCTGGGAATTTACATTCATCATGAGCGGGTTTTGACTTGATCCTGTTTCATCTTTTTCAGCTTGTAGCGATAGGCATCAAAAACCTGGCCCAGTTTTTTGGAGTACATGCCGGACTCGATAAAACTCACCCCTATGGGGAAACGCTGTTGAAGGCGAAAGCCCATCTTTTCGGCGATTTCGGCCAGTCGGACCTCGGTTAGCGGGGGCTGGTCCGGAAACAGCAACGGATTACCGGCGGTAATACGTCCCAAGTCGCGGATACCGACCTTGATAAAATCTTCAATATTGGGATTGAGCTCGAGTGGAACAGTAACCTTAATATCGGCAGGAAGGATGCTCATGGCCTGTTCAACCGCGTTTAACATATCGGCTTTTGACGGCGGCTTTTTGGTTGACCAGGGTGTTCCTTTTTGCGGAACAAAATTTTGAATCAGGACTTCGTGGACGTGCTTGTATTGGTTATGTAGTTTGGCAATTTCTTGCAGCACGTGTTTGCGGTGGGAATTACTTTCGCCAATGCCCACCATCACACCCGTAATGGCCGGAAAACGCAACCTGCCCGCCCACTCCAGGCTGCGAAGCCGGGACTCCAGACGCTTGCCCGGGGAATTGGCATAGACCGTCTCGGCCTGGCTGTCATCCACCGAATCCAGCATGATTTTGACCGCGGCACACATTTCGGACATGCGTTGCAGCTCAACCGGGGTCAAAAATCCCACCTCAAGCACGGGGATCAATCCTTCCAAAAAAGAGAGTTCGGCAACCGTATACATGTATTCCAAATAAGATTTAAATCCCCACAGATCGAGCATCGCCCGGATATGGGGAATTTTATCGGGGCGCTCGCCTGCCGCGAACAGCACCTCACGAGCACCGGCGGAACGGGCGCTTTTGGATACTTTGATCGTAGAATAGGGCACGGTAAGGTTGTCCTTACGATGAAAGGCACAGTACGGACAGTCATTGCGACAGGTCCGAGATAAAATAATGGTCAGCGATTTGGAATAGGTTAAGACGTCCGGATCGGTTTCGCCGATTACCGGAATATCTTCCTCCGAATCGCGTTTATTGCCCAACGCGTATCCAACAACCAACGGGACCCCCCTATTTCTCCGCTTCGTGCGTGTAAAACCGAACCCAAACGAACGCTGCTTCGAACTTTACAAGTGACCAACGAATATACCATACTTATCAGCAAAGTTAAACTAGCGACCCTTCCCTTAATACTATGGCTTTTACAAGCAGCGTCCCCAATCTCGAAATCAATCTCAAAAAATTCCGTCATTCGCTGTCTGATATTCAGTCCAAAATTGGGCCGAACCGGCGCATCATGTTGTCGGTCAAAGCAAATGCGTACGGGCACGGGGCCGTACCCATGGCCAAAGCCGCGGTGCCACAGGTGGCCATGTTTGGCATTGCCCACCTTGAAGAAGCCATTGCCTTGCGCAATGCCAACATTCAAACCCCGATTTTAGCCCTTTCTGCCCTGCCACTAGATAATTTTGCCACCGCAAGAAACATCAGCGTCATCCATACCCTCTACAATTTGGACTACGCACGCGCCCTTGATGCGTTCTCGGTGAGTCATCCAACCGCTGTCCATATTAAGGTGGACACCGGCATGGGGCGTCTCGGCTTTTTGCCAGATCAGCTACGCCGGGAATTGCCCGACCTGCTGGACCTGAAGCACCTGTACATCGCAGGTCTATATACCCATTTTTCGCGGGCCGATTTCCCAAACGACCCTTATACGTTGCAGCAAATTGAACGTTTTGATGCCCTGCTGGCTGACATTCGCCATCAGCTGCCGCGGGATCTGATTGTCCATGCGGCCAATTCGGGAGGCATCCAAAACTACCCCCAAGCCTATTACGACATGGTGCGTCCGGGATTGATGGCCTACAAGGGCATTCAGGTGCTGTCTGCACGCATCACTGAAATTCGTGACCTGCCCGCAGGCTACAACGTCGGCTATTTGACCACCTACACCACCGCAGGGCCTAGCCACGTCGCCGTCGTTCATGCCGGGTATGCCGATGGCGTTCCGGTGAGCTTGTCCAACAAGGG
>CAYINU010000078.1:0-7932 GCA_964364855.1 uncultured Candidatus Marinamargulisbacteria bacterium
TCATCAACGGCGGTGCCTACACCCACACCAGCATTGCCATTCGCGATGCATTGGCCAGTGTGGATCTGCCTAAAATTGAAGTTCATTTGAGTAATATTCATGCTCGTGAGGCGTTTCGTCACCATTCTTATCTGGCCGCCGTTTGTACGGGCCAGATCTGTGGGTTTGGACCCGATAGCTACTTCATGGCCTTGTTATATTTGGCTCGGCATTTTAAGGGAGTCACTCCCGGTCGATAACAGCCAAAATGCGGGCGGCTATGGTCGTTGCTGTAAGCGGGAGCTGCTCCGGCTGACAGAGGGTGTTGTAGGACGAGGTCATCGGTGCTTTTCCCGGCAGTGTGATGCTGATCGTTAAGACGAGGGCTTCACAAGGACCGTTTGCCACAGGAGAAACGAGTTGGATGTTGCCAGATACAGCGGGAACGGCATCCCTTTCGCCTTTTGACCGATGAACCGTAAGATAGGGGGATTTTTGGCGGAGCAGCTGAGAAAAAATGGCATCGACAAAGGCAGAGGCGGTGGCATTGGGCGGTACGATGCTAAAGGGCTGCCAGTGGATCGTACGCCGGGATTTGTCATAGGCCAAACGGTAATAATAGGCGATGCGCTGGTCATCGGGACGCAATTGGTAGAGCATCTGAAAGTGCTGATAGGCACTACGATAATATCCACTCTCATAGGCGGATTTGCCTCGCTCAAAAGACTGGTCCAAAAAGCGGGTCATTTTCTCATCTCGGGTGTCTTCGACTTTTTTCAGCCATTCTATCAACTCTGGAATGGGCACTCTGTCGTCAGCCAAAAGTCGCCAGGACGTACGCAAATCCAAAAAATACGTGATGGCAGCGGCGGGATCCGCGAGGTAGAGGGCTTCGCCTTTTTCATAGGCTGCTTTTAAATAGGTTTTGGAGTCTTTGCGTATAAACTCCCGAACCGCTCGGTTTTGCGGATCTTGGCGGTAGGCTAGTGCCAACGTCCTAGCAGCGGCAGAGTAGTTGCCGACTTTGATGGCGCTTTGAATGTCCATCACAGGTCCAGCCCAAATACCCGCACAAAAGGCCACCCATAAAACCAGGCTTATACCGCATTTTTTCAAGGAGTTCATAAGGATAAACTAACCAATTTGCAAGAAAGTGTGAACAGGGCTGCCAAAGCCTTAGCATGTATTAACTAGCCTTTTTCTTTCGGATTGCTGTCTCATACACTGTCCGCAATTTTTGCGACAGAGCCTGAGCCGAGTATTCGGTTTGGGCCCGCAGCGCGGCTTCGGCTTGTTTTTGATCCAATAGGGACAAATCTTCCAATAACCGAATGGTGGCATGGCTAAACCCGTCCAAGGTGCCGTCCGTCGCAAATCCGCCCACGTTATTGTGGAGCAGCTCCCCCACTCCCATGGCATCGATTCCAACGACCGGCGTACCCATCGCCATGCTTTCCAGGACGGTCAGGCCTTGGGTTTCGGTCACGGATGGAAATACACACAAGGTCGCGGCCTTAAATGCGAGCAAGACCTCCCGGTGTGGCAAGTAACCGGTAAAAACGACGTCTTTTTCCAAATCCAACCGGCGTACCTTTTCCTCCATTGCCGCCCGTTGGGGGCCATCTCCTATGATAACGAGCTTCACATCACCAATAGCACGGCGTACGGTGCGAAAGCTGTCCAACAAAAAAAACACATTTTTTTCCAAGCCCAGACGGCCCGCAAACACCAACAAGCGATGCCCATTAGTGAGGCCCAGTTGTACCCGAAAGCGAGAAACATCGGTGGGGGTGAGTTCCGCCTCGGCAGAAACGCCGGTGGGGATGACTTCGATGGGCACCACTATGTCGTAGTTCACCAACCTGTCCTTCATTTGCCGGGAGGGAGCAATAACAACGTCGCATTGGTTGCAAAAGCGCCGGGACTCGACTTCTGCGAACCAGGACATAAGCGGCCGGGGCAACGGAATATAGTGGATGTATTCCTCAAAATAGGTGTGATAGGTGTGAACCAAGGGCAAGTGATGGCGCTTTGCCAAAAACGCCGCCGTAAATCCCAAGCTAAACGGAGTTTGTGCATGAATGATGTCAAAGCCTTCATCCTTAAACGATTTCAATTGGCGGGACCACGGCGTGCTGAGGTGGTATTCGCGCTGGAAAGGAAACTCCACGGAATGAAAGCGCCGTACCGTGGGCGTGGATTGGCGGGCATTTTTGATACGGGGGCAAAAGATGATAACTTCGTGACCCATACGCCGAAATTCGGCCTCCATGGTCAAAATGCTGGTGACCACACCATTGATTTGCGGCGCATAGGTGTCGGTGAAAACGGCAACTTTCATTTTCGGGATCTTTGTTTACCTGCCTGGCGAGGTGTGTTGTCGGACCGGAACGAGATGACGATGGCCACGCCCATCAAATTTGGGTACTCGGCACGCAGGCGGTTTTCGACGAAACGGGTATAGCTACTGTCCACCACCGTCGCGTCATTTACAAAAAAAACAAATGTGGGAGGCTGAACCTCGACCTGGGTGGCGTAATAAAATTTTAAGGCATGTCCTCTTTTGGGGGGAGGAGGTTGGAAGCGTAGAGCGGATTCGATCATTTTGTTTAATGCCGCGGTCGGAATGCGGACTTGGCTTTGGGCAATGATATCCAGGGCCAGAGGGACGATCTTGTGCAGTTGGTGCTTGGCCTTGGCAGATCCAAAAATAAAGGGCACGTACTCCAAATGGGGAAACATGCGCTGGGCATATTTTTCCAAGCCTTGTCGGAGTTCATGGGTGCGGTCCGTGAGGTCCCACTTATTTACAAATAGAATCATATTGCGATGCGCGTCCAGCACACTACGGATAATTTTTTTGTCAAAATCATTTAAAAACTGGTCGGCAGACAAAACAACCACGACCAAATCGGCACTGTGCACGGCGTCCATCGTTCGTTGCATGGTCAGGGATTCGAGAAAGTCTTCTTGGCGGGCCTTGCGCTTGAGTCCGGCGGTATCGATCAGAGTGATGGGCTGGCCTTCATAGTAAAATATCGTATCGACGGCATCCCGGGTGGTGCCGGCTTTGTCATCTACCAGTACGCGCTCATCGTTTAGCATGGCATTGATCAAGGAGGACTTCCCCATATTGGGACGACCGACGATGGCCAGGCGGATGGAGCGGGCCGGTTTTTCCGGGATTTGAGGGCGTTCGGTCACATCCATATGGGCCACAATGGCCGAGACCAAGCGCCCCATCCCGATGTTGTGCGTCGCAGATACAGCTACCGGATTGCCCAGGCCTAGCCGTGAAAAATTCCATAGATCAGGCTGGGATTGCGGTGTATCCACTTTGTTAACCACTACCACGACCTTGTTTTGATAGGGGCGCAAGGCTCGGGCGATGGTAAAATCCGCAGGCAACAGACCGGACTGGTAGTCGGTCAAAAACAAAATGACATCCACTTTATCCAATTGCGCGCGCAACAGATCTTCGACCCGCTGTTGAAACGCCGTATCGGGATTGTCCTCCAAAAACACACCGGCGCTATCGAGCAGAATAAAGTTGCCCTCGGGCCGAACGATGCGGTGTTCGACCATGTCCCGGGTAACACCGGGCACGTCCAGCTCAATGGCCTTTCGCTCGCCGGCCAGACGGTTAAACAGCGTCGACTTTCCGACGTTGGGCCTGCCGACGATGAGTACGCGTGGCTGCTTCATGGATCTAGGTACACATCTTCGATGGGATTAAATAGCCCGGCGGGACCGGGCTTGGACAGGCCTTTGACGCGCTTGTTGACGCCGACCAGATTTTCGGGAATGTACAAAAAAACATAGGGCAAGTCCGAGCCAATCTGAGACAAGGCGGCCTGGTAAATGGTTTTTCGTTCGGCCATGGCGTGTGCTTTTCGGCCTTGTTCAATCCAGGCATCGACTTGGGCATTTTGATAGCCATTGAGGTTAAACCCGATCGGATATTCGGTTGAATGCCAGACAAAATAGGGGTCCGGATCGATGCCCAACTGCCAGCCCAACATGACTACTTCAAAAGACTTGGGATGGGCGTTTTCGTTGAGCTTGGCAACAAACGAACTCCATTCCATGAGCTGAATTTTCATGTCGATGCCGATGTTGTGCAGATATTGCTGGATGAGTTCCGCCGACCGCTCCCGGTTTTTATTGCCTTTGTTGGTAATCAATGTGAAAGACAACGGCTTCCCGTTTTTTTCCATCAGACCCGTACGGGGATTTTTATGGTAGCCCAGCGCGGTGAGCAAAGAGAGGCTTTTTTGCGGATCGTAGCCGTAGGGTTTAAACAGCAGCGGGTCCGGATAGGCCCATAGGACTGGAGATGAGGGTACGTCCGTGACACGACCGTATCCTTTTAGGACCGTGTGGACAATAGCGGCCTTGTCGATTGCATGGGCAATGGCTTGCCGCAGACGGGGATCTGCAAAGCGCGGATCCTTTAAGTTAAATCCCATGTATGTATATTCCAGACCGTAGTATTTGAAGGCTTGGTATTTTCCAGCATTGGCAAATTTGGGAAAGTCGTTGGGAAGCAAGTCGGTGGCATCCGTTTCGCCTTTCTCAAAGGCAATGGTGGCAGACTGAGCATCCGGGATAATTTTGTAAATAATACCTGGCAATTTTGGTTCTTTGCCGTAGTAACGTTCATTTCGGACCAAACGCACATATTGGTCGGGTTTCCAGTCCACCATCTTAAAGGGACCACTGCCCACCGGTTGGCGGTTAAAAGTCGCCGTATTGATATCTTTGCCTTCCAACAAATGCTTAGGCAAAATGCCGATGGATGCTTCGACCAGAAAAGGCGAAAAGGGTTCGGGAAGAATGGCGTCGATGGTTAACGGATCAATGATCTTAAACCGGATGGGCTTGCCATTCACGACAAAGCCATTTCGGCGGACAGTGTTGGTTTTTGGATTGAGAAGGGTATCCACAGTAAATTTGACATCCTCGGCCGTGAGAGGATGCCCGTCTTGAAATTTCAGGTTGGGTCGCAGCACGAAGCGATATCGCAACCCGTCTTCAAAAACGGTGTATGTGGCAACCAGATCCGGCTCTAATTCCATGTTCGTACTCACCCGGAACAGTCCGCTAAACACCAATCCCTCTACCGAAGATGAGGCAGAGTCCGTGGAAAGGACAGGGTTAATCACAGACGGATTGCCGCCTAAACGCAGCACCAAATACCGGTGAGACGTGCTGGTGCAGCCAGCCAAGAAAAGAAGACCCGTGCAAACAAAGGTGAGGGAGGAATATCGAAGCAGGGAAAACAAAAACATTGGATGGCATTATAGCAAGCCGATGCTACACTGGCGAAGATGCGTAAATTGGACACGTTGGTCTTTTTAAGCAGTGACGGATTTGGCGTCCGTATTGCGACTGTAATGCGAGCGGCATTTCCCCATATACGATGGGCGGCATTGACTCAGCCTGACCGTCCCAAAGGCCGGGGACAAACCATGGCAGCTACCCCCTTTAAAAACTGGGCGGAAGGCGAACATATTCCGGTCTACACGCCGAGCACCAAGGCAGAGATTATCCAAACCATTTGCGACCTTGATCCTGATCTCATCGTGATGGCGTCTTATGGCCAAATCGTTCCTGCACAGGTCACCGATTCATTTTTTTGCCTTAATATCCACCCCTCGTTGTTGCCGGCTTATCGGGGCGCGACCCCCGTTCAGACCGTCTTGCGAAACGGCGATTCCGTTACAGGCGTCACCCTCATGCGGGCCGACTCGGGGATGGATACCGGTGAGATATTGCGCCAACAACCCCTGCCCATCGCGGTTGATGATACCTATGGCACGTTATTGGAAAAACTGGCTGAACTTGCTAGCGGGATGGCCATTGATTTTATCCGTCATGATTTTATTCCCGATCGTATAACCGCCACACCGCAGGATAATCTCCGTGCAACCTACACATCCCTGATCAAAAAATCGGATACCGAACTGTTAGAAACGGATACTGCCGTGATCCGGTTTAATAAAATCCGAGCCTACTCCCCTACCCCAGGTGCGTATCTGATCCAAAACGGCCAGCGAATTCAGATCATACGAGCGATGCTAAACGAAGGGCGCTTGATTCCACTGGACGTAAAACCCGAAGGCAAACGGGTTATGTCGTATGCCGATTATCTGCTGGGCAACCCCGATGGGCTTGTCTTATAGTGAAAAACCCATGTTAACCAAGCGTATTATTCCATGTCTGGATGTCACCCATGGTCGGGTCGTCAAAGGAAGGAATTTTGTCGACCTGCGGGATGCGGGCGATCCGGTGGAATTGGCGCAGCGATATGACGCCGAGGGAGCCGATGAGCTGGTGTTTTTGGACATCACCGCAACCTCAGACAGCCGGTATATTCTGAGGGACTGGGTCGAAAAGACGGCCCGCTGCCTGTTTATTCCTTTTACGGTGGGTGGTGGAATTTCCAATATGGAAACCATTTCCGATCTTCTCAATGCGGGGGCGGATAAAGTATCGGTTAATTCGGCAGCGGTTAAAAATCCCGAATTCGTTCGGGAAGCGAGTCAACGCTACGGTGCACAATGCATCGTGGTGGCCATGGATGCAAAACGTGTAGGAGATCGCTGGGAAGTGTTCACTCACGGCGGACGGCGACCCACCGGCATCGATGCGGTGGAATGGGCTGCCCGCATGGCGCAACTGGGCGCAGGCGAATTGCTGGTGACCTCGATGGACCGCGATGGCACCAAAATGGGCTATGACCTGGATTTTTTGAAGGCCATCAACGCCGTGGTTCGCATTCCCGTGATTGCGTCCGGTGGAGCAGGAACTGCTGCCCATGTTGTCGAGGCGCTCAAAGTGGCGGATGCGGCTTTGCTGGCATCGGTGTTGCATTTTAAGGAGTTAAGCATTGCAGGCCTCAAGGCAAGTTGCAAAGCGGTGGGCCTGCCGATTCGTTGCTGAAGGGACAGGGTGGCTCATGGTTGATGTGCGCTTAGGCAAGCGTGGGCGATTTGATAGACCAAAGTTGGACCGGGGGGCAACAGATTGGCAAACGCCGGCGGTACCATCAAGCTGCAAAATCGGCGTTTTTTTTGCCTTGGCAGGTGTTTAAATACCTGATAGCCTTTCGTTAAATGTCAAATAAAAATTTAAATTCAGAAAATGTTGATGTATGGGTTCGGGGCGCTTCATTGCATCAGATGAAAGCGCTTGAAACAGCTGCTCGGCATTTTGACAAAAATGACGCCCTGGACGTTCACACGTTAGAAGCACTATACGGGCAAGAAAGCAGTTTTGGTGTCAGTCGCCGTCATCGTGGCATTTCCGGGGCTGCCGGTGATTTTCAGGTAGAAAAAAAGACAGCAGAGCGACTTGGTCTCTATGTCTCAAAAGAAAATGATGAGCGTTTCGACGTCGATAAGGCATCAAATGCTGGTGCTCAGTATTTAAAGTTGTTAGATGACTGCTTTAGGACTGAGACATCATTGCTGGTGGACTTAAAGACAATTCCTGTATCAGATGCTGAAGAAAGAAAACTGTTTTCAATTGCCGCCTACAATGCAGGCGAGGGTACGATTGCGAAAGCTCAACAACTGACAAAGCAAGCGAATTTTGACCCTGAAAAATGGCATGATGTAAAAAAATTTCTAAACCAAACAGGGATCTCGGTGGATAAGGCTACTGAGATTAGAGAATATGTGGGGATTGTAATCGCTTTTGAGCAAGAATTCAATGAAAAGTCCCCGAATCGCAAGGAGAAAAAGCTTCTTAAGCCGATGTCGGCAACCAGAAGTCATTCCAAAATCGGGCATTGGATCACTAAATTAAAGCAGCACATCTTCATCGAAGATAGATAGGGCGCATGTTTCGCTGCGTCAGCCTTATTCTGATTTTTGTTATCGGGGGCTCTTGGCTGGTATTCGCCAATGAGCTGGTTGGCATCCAGCTGGGAAGTCCAAAATTTCAAAA
>CAYINU010000079.1:0-7407 GCA_964364855.1 uncultured Candidatus Marinamargulisbacteria bacterium
CTGCAATTGGCAGCCCAATCTGACATCGATAGCGATCTGCATGCGTTGGTTACCCAATTTAAGCCGGACGTGGCTGTGGATTTTACCCACCCGGATTTCGTGCGCAAAAATACACTCGACTACCTGGAAATGGGCGTGCGCCCCGTCATCGGAACTACCGGTCTGACGGCGCGGGATCTCAAAGACATTGATGCTGCTGCGAAAGAAAAGGGATTGGGCGCCCTCATCGTACCCAACTTTGCCATCGGGGCACTGCTGATGATGAAGGTCAGCGCCGAAATTGCCCGTTACATGGACACCTGCGAGATTATCGAATATCACCACAACCAAAAAGCCGATGCACCATCAGGCACAGCCATTAAAACCGCCCAGCTTATTGCCCAAGACAATCCGAACCTCAATCCCAAAAGCAAGGTGAAGGAAAAAGAATTGATTCCGGGCTCACGTGGTGCGGTGGTCGAGGGCATCCCGATCCATGCGGTTCGGCTACCCGGTATCGTGGCCGACCAATCCGTCGTTTTCGGCGCGCCGGGGCAAACCCTAACCATCACCCATCACACCATTAACCGTGAGGCGTTTATGCCCGGTGTTTTGCTGGCCATTCGCAAGGTCATGTCACTGACCGGCATGGTTTATGGCTTGGAGTCTATTTTGTTTGAATCTGAATCCGGGAGAGCCGCATGAAAAAGTACGTTGTTGCCATTGTGGGTGCCACTGGTGTCGTCGGCAAAGAACTCGCCGATGTGTTGGCCGAGCAACAGTTTCCCATAGAGACTCTGATTCCCCTGGCCTCCGAACGCTCTGCCGGCTCGGTATTGCAATTTAAAGATGAGGCCCTATCGGTGCAAACCCTCACCGAAGCGTCCTTTGAGGGCGTTGATTTTGCCTTGTTTTCCGCAGGGGGATCCGTATCCGCAAAGTACGTACCCCATGCCGTCAAATCCGGCGCAGTTTGTATCGACAACACCTCGCATTTCCGGATGTTCCCCGATGTGCCGCTGGTCGTTCCCGAGGTCAATGCCCATGCCCTGCGCACCCACAAGGGTATTATTGCCAACCCGAACTGTTCTACGGCGCAACTGGTACTGGTATTAAAAGCCATGCACGACGTCGCGACCCTCAAACGCGTGGTCGTATCGACTTACCAATCCGTATCCGGCGCAGGCAAAGAGGCAATCGAAGAGCTCGAGGGCCAGGCTCGACGCAATTTGTCCGGCGGTGAATATCCGCCCAAGGAATTTACCAAGCCCATCGCCTTTAATCTCATCCCCCAAATCGATGTATTTTTGGACAATGGTTATACCAAGGAAGAAATCAAAATGATCGAAGAAACCCGCAAGATCATGGGCCTCCCGGACTTGCGCATCACGGCCACTGCGGTGCGAGTGCCGGTATTTGTCGGCCACTCCGAATCCATCAACGTTGAGCTCGAAAAGCCGCTTTCACCTGACCAAGCCCGCGAGGCCCTATCTCGGTTTCCCGGTATTGCGGTGATGGACGATCCCAAAAGCCACGATTACCCGACACCCCGTGAAATCGCGGGCCAGGACCCGGTATTTGTCGGGCGTATCCGCCAAGACATGTCCGTGCCCCACGGACTGGATCTGTGGTGCGTCGCGGACAACCTGCGTAAAGGGGCTGCGCTTAACGCGGTACAGATCGCCCAAGCCTTAATCAAACAACGCTAATGTCTTTTTTTGTAAAAAAACCTGCGACGGCCGACTATTACACGTGGCTGTTACGGGAGTTTGGTCCACAGTCTCCCCTGGCACTGGGTTGGCATAACCGGGAAAGTCAGCAATTGCGCTTCGAGATCTTCGCCCGACATTTAAATCTGGCCGGTAAAACCGTGCTGGACATCGGCTGCGGCTTAGCTGATTTTTATGCCTATTTGGCCTCACGGGGGATCTCTTGCCACTACATCGGGGTCGATATCACGCCTTCCATGGTAGAGGTCGCGCGTCAGCGTTACCCGGGTATCGATATCCGGCTAGAAGATGCCATGGATACCGGCTTTTCGATATCAGCGGATATTGTGGTATTTTCCGGCACTTTTAACTACCGAGTACCTTCTCATGATGCGTTTTTAAAGCGGGTCATTACACGGCTTTGGGGATTTAGCCGCGAAGCACTGGCCTTCAATGTGCTCAGCGCCATAACGCCACACAACACCAAAGACCCCCATTTGGCCTATATTCAGCCTTCGCGGATCCTAACCTTGGCGCAGCAATTTACTCCTTTTGTCCGGCTGGATCACAGCTACCTGATCCATGATTTTACGACCGTGATGTACAGACACTTGCCGGCTTAATCCAGCCCAATAGTCTGGGGATGAGCTCGGTGCCAAGCCAATGCCGATCCTACTATCATGTCCAACTCTGCAAACCGCTGGTGCCACTCCAGTACCGACTGCGCCCGAGTTGCATCCCCCACCAATACCGGTGGATCCCCTTCTCGACGCATCGCCACGTCATAGATCACAGGAAGACCACAGTGCTTTTCTACGGCCCGAATGACTTCCATCACCGAATATCCTTTTCCATTTCCCAAATTAAACGCCGTGCTGGCACCGCCATCTATCAGGTAGCGTAGGGCTCTAATATGGGCATCCGCCAAGTCCACCACATGAATATAGTCACGCACACATGTACCATCCGGCGTATCATAGTCCGAGCCAAATACCTGTAGTCGAAATCCGGGATCAAATACCGCCCGGGCAGCCAAGGGGATCAAATGCGACTCCGGCACATGCCATTCGCCGAGCTCGCCATCCGGATCTGCGCCTGCGGCATTGAAATACCGCAAGGCAACAAATGTCATCCCATAGGCATGGGAAAAATCTTTTAAGATCTGTTCAATCATCAGCTTAGAACGCCCATAGGGATTGATGGGGTTTTGCGAATGGGTCTCGGGAATGGGGAGCTGCATCGGTACACCATAAGTGGCACAAGTCGAAGAAAACACCATATGTTTAACATCAAACTCGCGCATCATTTCCAACAGTCGCAACGTACTGACCACATTGTTTTCATAATATTTCTGCGGGTGGGTCACCGATTCACCGACATAGGTATAGGCCGCAAAATGCACGACTGCCGTAATGCGATACGCCTGAAAGACCTCTCGCAATTGCACTGCGTCGGACAGGTCGGCATTGATAAAATGGCCCCATTTCACGCTTTCGCGATGCCCATATACAAGGTTATCCAATACAACCGTCGAAAACCCGGCGGCAACAAGCTGCTTGTTGGTTTGGGAGCCGATATAGCCGGCAGCTCCGGTTACTAAAATGGCATCGGTTTGATGACCTGGCATACGGGCCATCGTAAAACAAATTGCAACCCATGGAAAGACGGGTACAAATACGATTTCACCCTATGCGGCCAGCACAGCTATGGACTACCTATTCCACTCCAGGCACATGGTGCTCACAAAAATCCGCATAGGTGCTGCGGAGACCTTCGGGCAACCCGATTCGATGATGCCACCCAAGCGCATGTATTTTGGACACATCCAACCACTTTCGCGGCGTACCATCAGGTTTGCTGCGGTCGTAGGATAGAGTCCCCTCATACCCTACTACCGACCGAACCAACTCTGCCAATTCCGCAATGGTGACATCTTCGCTGGTACCCACATTAATCGGCTCGTTACCCTCATAGTGATTCAGGAGAAATAAACATGCCCTAGCCAG
This sequence comes from uncultured Candidatus Marinamargulisbacteria bacterium, assembly GCA_964364855.1. Taxonomy (GTDB): domain Bacteria; phylum Margulisbacteria; class Marinamargulisbacteria; order CAYINU01; family CAYINU01; genus CAYINU01. The sequence goes on from CAYINU010000079.1 coordinate 3,695, forward strand.
ATCATCCACATGAAGAAATTCTCGGCGGGGTGTCCCAGTTCCCCAAATCTCCACAGTCTTGGCACCCTTGATTTTGGCTTCATGAATCTTGCGAATCAGTGCAGGCAGAACATGGGAATTGTTCGGGTCGTAATTGTCGTTGGGACCGTATAAATTAGTCGGCATGGCCGAAATAAACCGAGTACCATACTGCCGGTTGTAAGACTCACATAATTTGACACCTGCAATCTTGGAAACGGCATAGGGCTCGTTAGTGGGTTCCAGCGGGCCGGTCAGCAGATCCGCCTCTTTGATGGGCTGGGGTGCCAGCTTCGGATAGATACACGAACTACCCAAAAACAACAGCTTTTGCACGCCCGAGCGCCAACTTTCGTGGATCACATGACAGGCCATCATCAGATTTTCATAGATAAAATCCGCACGATAGGTGTTATTCGCGTAGATACCACCCACCTTGGCAGCAGCGAACACCACCACTTCGGGGTGTTGATCATCAAAAAAATGGCGAACCTGAGCCTGGTCTGTCAGATCCAGCTCACCATGGGTACGAAGGATAAGGTTCGCAAACCCCTCTTCAAGCAAATGCCGGACGATGGCAGACCCCACCATACCCCGATGGCCGGCCACATAAATCCTGGCACCCTTATCCATTGCGTTTCGTTTGATACCGGGCCATGTCGAAGTCGATCATCATGGCAATCAGGGCTTCAAGATCCACCTTGGGCTCCCAGCCCAACATCGTCCGTGCTTTGGTGGCATCGCCAATCAAGAGATCCACTTCCGCAGGTCTCAAATACCTGGGGTCCATCGCCACGATGGTTTTGCCCGTCTTGGTATCAACATACTGTTCGTCCAGACCTGCCTTCCCATTGGACGCAGCCCGGATACCCAACTGGGCCATGCAGGCTTCTAAAAACTGCCTGACGGAATAGGTCTTACCTGTCGCAATGACGAAATCCTCGGGCTTATCTTGCTGTAACATGCGCCACATCGCGTCCACGTAGTCCCCCGCAAATCCCCAGTCACGTCGGGCTTCCAGATTACCCAAAAATAAGGTGTCTTGCAGGCCCAGCTTGATGCGAACCAGCCCCTCCACAATTTTTTTAGTGACGAAGGTTCTTCCACGCCGAGGCGACTCGTGGTTGAACAAGATGCCGTTGCAGGCGAATAAGTGGTAACTTTCCCGGTAATTGACGGTGATCCAATACGCATACAATTTTGCAACCGCATAAGGACTTCGCGGATAGAAAGGGGTTTTCTCGGTTTGAGGTACTTCTTGAACAAGGCCATATAACTCGGATGAGGACGCTTGATAGAACTTTGTATCGATTTGCGTTTCGCGAATGGCATCTAAGAGGCGCAACGTGCCCAATCCGGACACATCGCCGGTGTACTCGGGTATCTCAAAACTGACACGAACGTGACTTTGCGCCCCCAAATTGTAAATTTCATCGGGCTGAGTCTTTTCCAAAATCCGATTAAGAGAACTGCAATCGGACAAGTCCCCATAATGCAAAAAAAGCGGCTTTCCGGCCGCATGAATATCGTGATAGAGGTGGTCAATACGTTCCGTATTAAAAGAAGACGACCGCCGAACGATGCCGTGAACTTCGTACCCTTTTTCCAGAAGCAACTCTGTGAGGTAAGAGCCATCTTGACCGGTGATGCCCGAAACCAATGCTTTTTTCAATCGTTATCTCCTTCAAGGCACCTTATTCTAGCTTAGCTACTGTACCAATACTACTAAAACTCAGACAAGCGCCTCCTGCCTGCAATTACTTATCAGCGACTACAAAATCGGCTATTGTGGACCCATGTCTTTACCGATCATTGTGACGGGCGGCGCGGGGTTTATTGGGTCTGAAGTGGTCCGACAGATAGTGGCCAATAGCGAGAGTACCGTGGTCACGGTCGATGCCCTCACCTATGCCGGGAGCCTGGCCAATTTGGCCGATGTCGCACAGTCGGATCGCCACATGCTAGTCCACCTAGATATAGCAGACGCAGACGCCATGACAACACTATTTGCCACTCACCGGCCCCATGCCATCATCCACCTGGCAGCCGAGACACACGTGGATCGCTCGATCGATTCATCGGCCCCCTTTATCCATACCAACATCGAGGGCACGTACGTATTGCTAGAGGCAGCAAGGCACTACTGGTCGACCCTAGAGGCGTCTGCCAAAGCAACGTTTCGGTTTTTGCACGTGTCCACGGACGAGGTCTATGGCAGCTTGGGTTCAACCGGTCAGTTTGATGAGCAATCCCCTTACCGACCCAACTCACCCTATGCCGCCAGCAAAGCCGCCGCTGATATGTTGGTACGCGCCTGGCATCACACGTACGGGCTGCCCACGATCATCACGAACTGCAGCAACAACTACGGCCCCTATCAATTCCCCGAAAAACTCATCCCGCTCACCATTCAAAAGTGTTTGTCTGGTGCCCCGATCCCCGTCTATGGAAAGGGCAATAATGTCCGCGATTGGCTGTTTGTAAAAGACCATGCCCGAGCCCTGCGACGGGTGTTGGCCGATGGCCAACCCGGAGAAACCTATTGCATCTCCGCTACTACCGAAAAAACCAATCTGGAGATTGTGACCATGGTGTGCGAAATCCTCGACCAATTGCGACCCCAAAAAGCCACCTACGCCCAACAAATCACGTTTGTTCCGGACCGCCCCGGCCACGATTTTCGCTATGCCCTGAACCCAACGCGCCTGCGCACCGCCATCGGGTGGCAACCCATGTTCGAGCTCAAACCCGCCCTAACTCACACGGTGCAGTGGTACTTGGACCATCAAGAGTGGATCAAAGCCGTGATGGGAGATCGGTATAGCGGTCAGAGATTAGGAACGGGTGCCATCCATGATTAAGAAGGGCATCATTCTGGCGGGCGGCAGCGGAACGCGGCTTTACCCCATAACGCAGGCCATCAGCAAACAGCTGACACCCATCTATGACAAACCACTCATTTATTACCCCCTGTCTACTCTGATGCTGGCGGGTATTCGGGATATTTTGATTATCACGACCCCCCAAGACCAGGGGTCTTTCCAGAGGCTTTTGGGTAATGGGTCGCAATGGGGGATTCAGCTTTCTTATGCCACTCAGGCTGAGCCGAATGGCATTGCCCAGGCATTTATTATTGCCGAACAGTTTATCAATCATCAGCCAGTCGCCCTAATCTTAGGGGACAACATCTTTTATGGAGACAGCTTGTCCGACAAGCTCCGGTTGGCAGCCTCTCTAGAGACAGGGGCTATGGTATTGGCATACAGAGTTCAAGATCCGGAACGCTATGGCGTCATTGCGTTTGACGCTGCATTTAATGCCACAAGCATTGAAGAGAAGCCCCAGAATCCAAAATCCAATTACGTGGTCACCGGCCTCTATTTTTATGATGAGTCGGTGGTTGATGTAGCAAAATCACTTACTCCGTCGGCCCGGGGAGAATTGGAAATCACCGACGTGAACAGGCACTACCTGGGCAAAGGGCAGTTAAAGACTGTTGTGTTGGGACGTGGCATGGCGTGGCTGGATACCGGCACCCCGGATTCGATGCTGGCTGCGGCCAATTTTGTGCGAACGATTGAGGAAAGACAGGGTCAAAAGATTGCTTGTATCGAGGAAGTGGCCTTTGACAACGGGTTTATTTCCGGGTTTCAATTAAAGGGGCTGGCAGACCGTCAGGCAAGGTCCGAGTATGG
>CAYINU010000080.1:0-7135 GCA_964364855.1 uncultured Candidatus Marinamargulisbacteria bacterium
GCGTTACCGAAGATCTGGGTTTGCACTGTGTGACGGCCTCAGACGGTGACGAAGCTCTTAAAAAGTTTAAAGAGGCCGGTGATATCGGCCTTGTTTTTTTGGACATCAAGATGCCTCGGGTCAATGGGATCGAGGCGTTGCAGCAGATCCGTCACTACGATCCCGATGTGCCGGTGACGGTGATGACGGGATTCTCAGTAGATGACCTGGTTATTGAGGCAAAAAACCTAGGTGCCCAGGATGTCCTTTACAAGCCTTTTGACGTGGATACCCTGGAAGCGCTTATTCATCGCTGGATAGGGTAAAAGAGTAGGGAATCTGCTACTGCTCCTGGGGAGCATCAGGATCGACGCCGGCAAGCTTGGCATCTTGGCGCACTGTGGCGACGCTGTGATAGCCGCAATCCACGTGATGAATTTCGCCGGTAACCCCAGTCGAGAGATCGGAGACCAAATATAGTCCAGAGTTGCCGACTTCTTCTAGCGAAACGTTGCGTTTCATGGGCGAGCGCATTTCGGTAATCTTGTAGAGAAGGTCAAACCCGCTGATGCCCTTGGCTGCCAGTGTTTTGATGGGGCCTGCCGAAATGGCATTAACGCGAATGGCATCCGGACCAAATTCTGAGGCCAGGTATCGAACATTGGCGTCTAGTGCGGCCTTGGCAACCCCCATCACATTGTAATTGGGGACAGAGCGTTCGCCTCCCAGGTAGGTCATTGTGACAATGGAACCACCCTTTTTCATCATGAGCGGACGTGCCAGTCGTGCAATCGGGATCAGCGAGTAAGCACTCACCGACATCGCAATGTCCCATCCTTGGCGCGTCAGATCTGAAAACCGGCCGGTCAGGTCTTCACGCTGGGCAAATGCAACGGAATGTATGAGGAAGTCCAAGGTATCTCCGAAGTCGCGCTGATAATTTTTAAATACGGCCTCGATCTCTTCGTCTTTGGTCACATCGCAGCAGTATATGGCTTTGGCATTGAGCTCGGATGCGATCTTTTGAACACGTGATTCAACAGGAAGTGAGTAAGCAAACGCCATCTGCGCGCCATGGTCATGACAGGCCTTAGCGATGCTATAGGCGATACTCCGGTTGTTACTAATGCCGAAAATCAGACCCTTTTTACCTTCCAATAACTTCATGTCAGTGACCCCTCCAGAAAATACCGCGAAATCGGGCGTAAATAGTTTTGCTATAATAAGTCAGATGACTCAAATCCACAACCGACCGCTTCTGATGTGGGATGGAGATTGCGGATTTTGTAGCCGCTGCGTGGATTGTCTGGCGGCGTGGAGCGGGGGGAAAGTCCAGTACTCATCCTATCAAAAACAACTGGCCCAATATCCGGATATCCCCAAATCCGTTTTCCGAAAGAAAGTCGTTTTAGACGACAATGGACGGTACTATTACGGCGCAGAAGCGATCTATAAAGTGATGGCTTTGACGGGGAAATGGGCATGGCTGTATGCCTTATATCGCTCCTTTCCTCCATTTCGGTGGCTGTCCGACTGGGGATACCGCATTGTCGCGAAAAACCGAGGATTTTTTTCCAAATTTTTTCAAACATCCTGCCGCATTTAGGACCGGGGTTATACATTGTTTTGATATCGTATATGGGGTATCCTTTTTTCCTATGCGTTGCGCTTGGCTAGCTGCTCTGATGATTTTTGTTTTGTCTGTCGCCGGATGCCACGGCGGCCACATCCGTCAGTTCAGAGTGGCCAAGACCCTTTCGCTTGCGGCCTCTACTGCTACCTTGCCCTTTGATTGGACTGTTCCGGCGACATGGAGCACTGTTGTTCCCGAGAGCGATTTTGTTTTGGCGGCCTACCAATTGCCTGGCGAAATTGGTCTAACCGTGAGTTCTTTGGGTAGAGATGGCGGCGGATTACTGGGGAACATTAACCGCTGGGCCCGCCAATTGGACATCCAGCCGATTTCAGATGTCCATCAGGTCACTCGATCCATCAGCACTGCCTTTGACTGGGTAGTTCTAATCGGAAAAGGAGAGCACCCGGCCGGCATACGGGTAGCGGTTTTTACGACGCCATCGGCAACCTGGTATTTTAAGTTCACCGGCTCTGAAGCGGTATTGCGACGTAGCGAGTCGCTATACCTCAACGCCATGCAGTCGGTCCGTTTTAAACCATGACAAAGAAAAAACTACTGCGGTTTTTAGGATCTTTGGAATTGTCTCTGGTCAGTATGGGGCTACTGATGGCCCTGGTGTTGATGGGGACCTTTGCGCAGGTAAGATACGGGATTTATTTTTCCACGCAAACCTTTTTTAATTCCTTTTGGGTCATCTGGCCGTTTCATGGGGTTTCTCTGCCCATTTTTCCGGGTGGATGGACGGTGGGTATTTTGGGGTTGGCCAATTTGACCGTTGCTCACTTTAACCAATTTAGATGGGATGTGAAGCAAAGCGGCATTGTCCTGATTCATTTTGGCCTGATTGTGTTGCTATTGGGGGCCGGTCTGACGGGGGCCTTGGGCGTCGAGAGCCAAATGCAGATTGCAGAAGGTCAGACGGCCGTGTATAGCGAGGATTTTAAAAAAATGGCACTGGATTTTGTTGCCGAAGGGCCGACTGAAGATATCGTTACCAGCATTCCCCAGCACCTATTAGAAAACCCGTCCATTCAGACCTCCTATTTGCCATTCGTCATTGAAGTAAATGACTTTTGGCCCAACGTTCAATTGCGCATGGATTCCCAAGGATCGGATACCCGAGTCGATCACGGCATCGGACAGCACACCCGGATTACCCCGATACCGGTGGATTACGCGGATGACCAGGTCAACCAGCCTGCGGCGATAGTGACGTTGCGCTTCGGTGGCCAGAACTTGGGGACCTATTTGGTGTCTTCGGCTTTGAAGCCTCTGCAGTCCGTGACGGTAGACGGCCGTACATTTCAATTTGGGATGCGGCCGACGCGCTACTACAATGATTTCGCGTTGACGCTCAGGGATTTTGTGCACGAACGGTATGCGGGAACCGAGGTCCCCTCTCGTTTTGCGTCGCAGCTACGACTGACCGATCCCCAAGCTGGCGAAAACCGTGACGTGGAAATTTCGATGAACGAACCGTTGCGTTACAAGGGAAAGACCTATTATCAGGCAAGTTTCGGTCAAAACGACCGGTTGACTGTATTGCAAGTGGTCGAAAATCCCGCCTGGCCGATTCCTTATATTGCCTGCGTCATTATTTCGCTGGGGTTGCTGGTGCATTTTGCGATTCGGCTGGGGCGGCTGGGAAGGAAATCGGCCCATGGCTAAAAAATTGCGTTGGATCGTGCTGAGTATTACATTGTTCGCTCTGATCTGGTCACTTCGACCTGCCACCCCGTCAGGCAACGTGTCTTGGATTACCCTGGAGACGCTGCCGGTGATGTCGGAAGGACGGGTAAAGCCTTTGGATTCGGTGGCACGTCAGTCCTTACTATTTTTAAGTGGTCGTCAAACGCTCAAAACACCTTCGGGAAATGTGATGGCTATCGCGTGGCTGATGCGGACCCTGTCTGGAGATCCTGCGATGCGCGATGTGCCGCTCATTCGTATCGAAAATCCCGAAGTGGTTTGGTGGCTGGGCCTGCCCAAGTCCGAAGGAAGTCGTTATGCCATTCGCGATCTGGGGCCCAAAATTACCCTCATTAACGATCAACACCAGCGTCTAAAAGAGATTCCTGATAAGGAGCGAAGTCCCTTCCAACGCGAGGCAAGTCGCCTGTACGAAAAACTGCTGCTGGCTCTGCGGCTGGAATATACCTTTCGCATGTCTGTTGACCAGCCGATGGTCCCCGTCATCCGTACTTACGAAGCTGTCGTAGAACGTAGCCGACCGTTTTTGTCAGAACATATGCAATTCTCAGATGATCATGCCCAATCCGCTTTGCGCGAGCTGACGGTGTATTTTTCGGAGTTTCGCCGCATGGCCAGCTACAGCTTGTTTTTGCCATTGCGTCCCGTGGGCGGTCAGTTGGAGTGGGTCAGCATGGGAACCGGACTGCTGGACATCTTGGCAGGGCGGCCACTGCATCCGGATGTGTTGCGCTATGCCAGTCTGATGGATGCCTATCAAGCCGGGGAGTGGACAATCGTAAATCGTGAGGCCGGTGCTATTTTAACCGATCTTGCCCATGCCAAGCCCAAGGTCTTTCAAAAGGTCAAAATGGAAGTGATGTTTAACAATATGGGCCTGTTTTACAAGGCCAGTTTGGTCTATGGGCTGGTGTTTATTTTGCTCGTGTTGTCTTGGCTGAGATGGCAAGCACCGCTGTATAACGCAGCCATGACCATTGCCGTGGTGGCCATGAGCTTGCAGTGGATCGGGATCCTGATGCGGATGGTGATCGATGGTCGGCCACCGGTGACCAACCTCTATTCATCTGCGGTGTTTGTGGGTGGTGTGGCAGCGGTATTGGCATGGCTGATGGAAAAACGGTTTAAAAACGGCATTTCGTTACTTGCAGGTAGTATTTTGGCGGTGTCAACCTTGATTATTGCCCACCAATTGGGATTGCAGTCGGATCCCATGCCGGTCATGCAAGCCGTACTGGATTCCAATTTTTGGCTCAGCACCCACGTGATCTGTATCTGCATTGGCTACAGCGCCACGTTTTTGGCAGGGCTGTTTTCGGTGATTGCGTTGTTGCGGGGTACACTGACCGCGTCGTTGACTCCTGAAATTCGCAGATCCACGGCCCGAATGGTCTATGCGACGGTATGTTTTGCTTTGCTGTTTTCGTTTGTGGGGACGGTATTGGGCGGCATTTGGGCTGATCAGTCCTGGGGACGGTTTTGGGGCTGGGATCCGAAAGAAAATGGGGCACTGCTGATTGTGTTATGGAACGCCATCATTTTGCATACGCGGATGACGGGGCGCATCCGGGAAAGAGGATTATTCGTGATGGCCGTCGTGGGCAATATCGTGACGGCATTTTCCTGGTTTGGGGTCAATATGTTGGGCGTGGGTTTGCATAGTTACGGGTTTACGGATAAGTCCTTTTTGTGGCTGGTCGGGTTTATCTTCTCTCAGTTGGCCATCATTGTGGTGGGGCTTCTGCCCACCCGCCTTTGGGCCAGCCGCCAGCATTTCCAATGAAGTCCAAATATTATGTGGTGTGGGTGGGGAAAGTTCCCGGCATCTACACCTCGTGGGCCGATTGCCAGGTGCAAGTGCATGGATTTCCCGAGGCCAAGTACAAATCTTTTTCGTCGCTGGCGGAAGCCAATGCGGCACTGAAAGGTCCCGTACCTGTCTATCCCAAAGTCAGTACTTTCCGGCAAGTGGTACGTCCTGCGGCGCACTCAGGCCCCAAGACCGGCATCGCCGTGGATGCGGCATGTAGCGGGAATCCGGGGGTCGTGGAATACCGCGCCGTCGATTTGCGAGATAGCAGCATCGTCTTTTCCGAGGGACCTATCGAAAGTGGGACCAACAATCTGGGCGAGTTTTTGGCCATCGTGCAGGCGATGCAGTGGTTGGGGACTCAGGGCCGTACCGACACGATTTATTCGGACTCCCAAGTCGCCATAGGATGGGTCAAAAAGCGGGCCGTAAAGTCACCGTTCGTTATGGCACATCCCGAGGCAGACATCAGCCAAAAGGTGGCGGCTGCGGTGGCCTGGCTAGACCGTCACGATTCGGACTGGGACATTCGCAAATGGCAGACCAAAAAATGGGGTGAAACCCCGGCGGATTACGGGCGGAAGTAGTATTTTCTGACGCAAGTCGGTATAGAGCCGGCTGAGGCTATTCGTACGTTTTATACGCAGATATCTTAACTATCTGATCAATCCCTCAATCCAATCTCGTATTGGGATAGCGATTTTGAGCCATTCCACGTACTCCATATGATTGGTTCTGGAGAGGTTTTGACTGCGTGCTTCCAAGTCTTTGCAATAGATAATGAGTGCCCAGTGTAAAATTAGCATTTCTGAAATTGAAATTTCCAAGACGTATTGGCGCTTGTCTTTGATGTTAATAAGGTTCATGCGTCCTCCAATTTCGTGCTTAAAGTATGAATAATTGGAATATTAATTATCGGAATAATAGCATTCATATGTGTCTAAAACAATTTATTCTGATGACCATCAAGAATTGGTAGTTAAACTCAAAAAAGCGCGAAAGATAGCCAAGCTAACGCAGATTGATGTTGCAGATGCGCTGGGTGTAACGCAGTCTCTGATTTCAAAAATTGAAAACGGTCAAGTACGATTGGATATTATCCAGATCAAAAAACTTGCTAAGTTGTATCAAAAACCGGTGGATTACTTTTTGGGGTAAGGTTCATCTCACCTCCAAATGCCATCCTGATGTAAAGGCTCTCTTGGCACTGATCATAGTTAGGGTGAAACCCCGGCGGATTACGGGCGGAAGTAGTTCCGCAACGGGGGGACAGCGCGCTTTAGCCATTTCTTCCAGCCTGATACAGGCTTCGGGTACATGGATTCAACCAAAGCGTATTCTGCATTGCGAATCCGAGTTGTAGCATCACTATTTGTCATGGCACCTTCCCACTGTCGGATAACAATCAAGGGATCAGATATGCAAATAGGGGGACCGTAGGTTAAAAAAAGCCGATGATAAAACTCACAATCCATGAGCCAAATCAGCCGGGGATCAAATCGCAGGTCAGTATTGGGAAAGGCAATGACACTGGGAGCACCTAACGTATTTTTACCGTACACAATTTCAGAGTGAAACCGAGGATGATGAGGGCGATAGTATTGAGTCAGATCTCGATTGGCATGAATACACCCTGCGGCCATCCATCGGTGGGGGTTTTCAGATAAAATCTGGGCATATTTTCCAAGCGCATCGTCGGGATAAAACAGATCATCCAAAAACAAAATTTTAATAAACCGACCCGTGGCATGAGATAACGTATAATTAACATTTTCGGATCCATTACAATGGTTGGCTAGTGGAAAATATCGGATAGGGAGTTGCGAGGACCACTTTTGGTAAATGGCCAAAACCCCATGATCTTGGGAATGATCAGAGATAACCACTTCAAAATCTGAATACGTTTGACGCGCAACACTGGCCAATGCTTGGTCCAGAAACGCTGGGCCAAATCCCTTCATTTCATAAGTTGGGATACAAATCGAAAAGGTTGGGCGATC
>CAYINU010000081.1:0-7040 GCA_964364855.1 uncultured Candidatus Marinamargulisbacteria bacterium
CCGTCGCTATGCTCCTCACACATAGCGCCGCTATGCTCCGCGTTTTGTGCTCACAGAGAACTCCCTGACGCCATTCTGAGACGGCCTTTGGGTTTTATGAGATGTGGCCTCTAGTTAGGTAACTCTAGGCTATCTACATTCACAATACGGGGGGTAATCGTGATAATCAGCTCGGTATTGTTTTGATCGGCTCGGCTACCCGATAACAGATTGCCCAACAGGGGCAGATCGCCAATAAACGGGAGCTTGGATTCCGTGCTCAAGTCAGAAGAGTTAAACAGGCCGCCGATAACGATGGTCTCCCCGTCTTTTACTTCCACAGACGTTTCGACTTGCCGGGTTTTAACCCAAGGCACGTCGTTGTTTTTTCCGCGGAACCCGAAAATATAACTGATTTCCGGATTGATCTTGAGCCGAATGGTGCCTTGATCCGCATTGATGTCCGGGTTGACCTTGAGGCTGATCCCGAGATTGAGATATTTCACGATTTCGGTCAGTCGGCCAGTGGGATCAATAGAGACTTCGGTATAGGGTACCTGATCGCCGATGAAGATAGTGGCTTCTGTTTGCTGCAGCGCTTTAAGCCGGGGCTGAGCCAAGACTTTGGCTTTGCCTTTTTCCTGGAGCAGATTCAGAATGGCGACGATAGAAGTGCTGTTGGTAATGACGGTGGACGGAACCCCATTGGTGACGGTTTGCTGATAGTCCGTTCCCCAGCCAATGCTGGTAGGCCAGTTAAAGCCCAGATTTTGCAAGGCGTTGGCTGCAGTTTCAACAATGCGGGCCTCCAGAACGATTTGCGGTATTTTTTGTGCGTCCAAGCGGGTTAATATCGTATGAATTTGAGCTGCTTTTTGTGCCCCTGCACGGACAATAATTAAATTTTCCTGGGCCAGAACTTCCACGGACTCCGGCTGGGTAAGGTATTTGGTAACGATCGTCTGTGCGGTAGCGGCTTGAATGTTGTTGAGTTTAATAATATCGGTGGTCAGATTTGTGGGTGTGTCCAAATTGCGTTGCTGGGCGACTAATATTGCGTTGCCGACGTAGCGGTAGGTCAGGCCTTGGCTATTTAAAATGACATCAATGGCGTCCCTGACCGCCATATCCGTTAGTTGCAAGGTGACGGTACCTTGCACGGTGGCGTCGGCAACCAAGTTGATGCCGGCTTTTTGTGCCAATACCTTCAAAACGTCAGTAAGGCTGGCATTAATCAGATCCATTGAAATCTTCTGAGATAGGCGAATATCGAGTTCGTTGGCTGAGATCTGAGATGCAGAAGGAGCGGGTGCCAGTGGGGCGGCACGGTTGACCGTGATGGATTGCGAATCGGTTAGCCCTTTTGTTCCGATTGCAGTTGCCGTAATTTTGAAATTACCGGAAGCGGGCAAAGGCTGTTCGTAAGCAAATGTACCGTCTTTGGCCACGCCGACAGGCCGGTCATTGATCAGCAGCTTTTGTGTGTTGATGACGAGACCTTGAACAACCACTTTGAGCGCATTGATGGTGGCGCCGTTTACTGGAGAAATGATGGAAACGGAGGGCAATAGATTGGAAGGGATTTCGCGCAAGACGGTGCGGGACGCCGTGGCAGTAGCACCCGTGGCATTTTTAACAACTACAAAGATATCCAACTGATCCTGATTGGCGGGGAAGGGTACGTAATTTTGAAAAGTGGTTGTGGTGTGGGTAGGAACCTGAACACCGTTTACCCAGATCTGGGTAACATCGGTGACCTGGCCTTGGACCAGCACCGAGGTGGATTGGGTTTTATATCCGGCAACCGGAAACGTCAGAACAACTGATGGTGGGGCAGGAGCTAAGGCGGCAGGTACGGGGGCTGGCTCAGCAGCTTGAGCGGGAGTAAAAGTACGCGTCACCCCCACGGTTGAATCCGGGGTGGGCTCGGCGGGTACGATGGCTGGTGCTGCAACCGTTGGTGTCACCGGTTCAAAGAAGACTTTTCGGCTATCGTTGAGGGTTGTGCCATCGGTGCCCAGCGCAACAAAGTTTAATATCGTATAGGTATGGGGTTCAGTTAATCGGACCACCGAATAAAATTTCCCGGCAGCGTCTACGGTGAGGAGATTCCCATTTACCCATAGCGTCTGCACATATTTCACCTGGCCCTTGACGAGTATCACGTCCCTCCGGCTCATAAAGTTGGGAGAGGGGCTAATAATCTCAAGTTCAGGACTGGGTATGGCAATCACAACCGGTGCAGCAGGGGATTCGGCCACCACAGGTGCAGGAGTAGGGACAAGGACTGGAGCAGCGCTCGGCACAACCGATGTAGACGGGGTAGCGAATTCGGTTGAAGGGGCAACCACAGGAACGCTTGGTGTCGGTTCTTTGGGCTGATAATAAACGCGGCGGGACACTGCCGTGAAGTCCCCACTGGCATTTTCAGCAGAAATGTTGATCTGAAAATAGGCATTTGGTGTAGACAGCGCTACCCGATAAAAAATAATGCCATCGGCTCCGACAGGAATGGGAAGCCCATTGATTACCACGCGCTCGGCACCGGTAACGGTTCCTTTTACCAGCACCAGCGGACGGCGTGAAACCAGCTTATCAACGGGCTGGGTGATGTTTAACGATGGTGCCTCGCAAAACGAAGCGGTGGCTCCGGTTAACAGAATGGCGATTGCCATGACAATGGGATAGGCTGAAAACCGGGTATTCATAGGGTGATTTCGTTTCCAACTTCCAGTATAAAAGTTTTACTAGGGCTTTGCAATAAAATGCGGTCATTCTCAATGGCGAACACACGCAGTGCGCCAACCCTGTCCTGTACTTTGACAATACGGGGGACGCCTTGCACAGACAATAGTGCGCGTGCATAGCCATTTTTGTAGATGACACCGGTAAGCCCGATCACAAATGTAGAAGCCGGAGCCAGTGTGGGACCGGTCGCAGATAATGTGCCAGGACCGCGTAATATACCAGGAACAGGGGTAAACGGGTCGCGATTGGGTACCCAAAACATGTCTGCTGCATGGATGCAGGGCCCCAGTAAAAGCGTAAGACAGACGACGGGGCCTAAATGTCTCATTTTTTAACAAATCCTCTCAGTCGGACCGAACACGTGACAAGCGTGGGGTTCAGACTTCGGCGCGATATGGTGAACGAGTCGATCTGGATCACTTTTTGGAAGGTTTCTAATTCATACAACAGCCGCACCAAGGCATCAAAACGCCCATATACCGCCAAATTAATCGGCACCATGCTGATAGTGTCAAACAAAGGCTCGCTGGGTGGAAATGTTTCAGAGGTGATAACCAAACGGTGCCTCTCTGCCATGTTAGGCAATACCGTGAGGGTAAACGCACTAAATTCTTCGGGAGAGAAAAGCTGGGAACGATTTTGAAACAGTTGGCCCTCTAATGACCTGATTTCTTTATCAAGCTGTTCTTTTTCTGGGACCTCGGCGCGCTCCTGCTGGAACGTGCTGGTGTATATTTTTAACGCGCGTTCTTTTTCTCGGATCTGGTTAACTACCAACCACGTGGAAACGCGGATCATATAAAGCGCCACTAAAATGATAATGCCGACATAGAGCCACCGCTGGTGACGGCGAACGAAATCCAAGCGGTCTTCTAATTTTTCGTGTGTCCAAAAGTCGGATCGGGTTGGCTTCATTTCCATACGAATTCAATCCCGAATGTATATTGGATTTGTCCATTACTGTCTGCGGCGGACTCGACCTTTTTCAAGGTAACGGTTTTGAAATTGGTCAACATTTTCTTGTAAAACAGGTGTGCGGAATTCGGGAAGTTGGCGCTGCCTTCCAGCGAGCCACTGAGATTGGCCTTGAGTTCGATGTTGGAAATGGACACGTCGTCCGGCATATCGCTAAGCAGCAATCGGAAATAGTCATTTAAGGCAACTGCGTTTTGGCGGAACTGGCTGAGCTGGAGGACTTCGGTTTGAAGCTGGGTCAAGGTTTCTTGCTGCGAAACAAATTCTCCTGAGCGGAGTTTGGTGATATTCAGACGGGTGGCATTGATTTGGTCTGACAAGCCTTGAGAATAAGTACGCAAGAAAACATTCCCGATCATAATGCCCACAACCGTAACGAAAACACCCACAACGGCAAAAAACAGTTGGCGCAAATTGATGACAGGCTCGACCGGTTTTTGAACAGGAATTAGGCTCAGAGTCTGGCCGGAGCTAAAAAATTGAATGCCCAATCCCAGGGCAGGCAGGGCCCGCATGCTGATCGCGGGTTTTTCCAGGATGGCTTTTCGGACAAGGGGATGCTGGTCCATCTGATAGATGACGGATTTGTATGTTGCGCCAAATGCCTTGTCCAACAGGGCTCGCATCTCCGGGGCCCCTTCTTGGTCATAGATCATGACGTACTGCTGAAGGATAATACCGGGGAACTGATTTTCCGCAGCAAAAATGAAATTGTGAATGGTCTGAACAAAACGGTTTTTGCGGTCTTCGGATGCCAAAATGGTATGGGCCGACACCCGGTGAGACTGGGTAAAAACGATCTGCCGGTCCCAAGTAATATTAAAATCGGCAAAGTGTGGGTCGATAAAAATAAACAGAGTAGGAACGCTAAATTGAGGATTGTCCCAAACCAACGCCTGAATGGCGGCGAGCGAGGCTAGATTGATGGCAACCAGTTGTAAGCCGGTGGTCAAAACCAGATCGCGAACGGACTGCGTTACAAAGTGGCTAGTCGCGGCATAGAGTACGGGAATATTGGGCGTAGGGATGTCGCCTGGAGGCAAAATGACCTGATAACCGATACTGTAGGACTCGTGATCGAAAGGCGACCGCGTCTGCACTTCCTGTTGTAAAGCAAGATTGAGCGTGGGCAGAAGTCCACGAGGAAACAATCCGACTTGCTTAATAAAGGTTTTGTCCCGCACACCCACGACGATATTGCTGGCCGAAAACCCTTCGTCAGTTAAGACGCGATTGACCTGGGCCGACAGTGTTTCCACATCGATGATTCGTCCATTGGTGAGCGTTTTGGGAGCCGTGTTAACGATTTTGAGTTTGTTCAAGATGAGCTGATCGCCCAACTTGCTGATTTCGCTAAAGACCAGCACGTCTTCAGAAATATCCAGACCGATGACACTACGGTGATTCATGGCTTTCCCATGCTGAGGACCACGACGTCATTGGCTGGCGTGCGTACCAAAGCGGCGGCCAATTGACTGCGAAACGTCATTCCCAGTCCATTTGGGGGAGAGACTTCTGCACTGGATACCACGTTGATGGTACCCGAATAGGGTACGCCGCTGAAATCCACAGTAACCGAAAAGGTTGTGGGATAAGAAAAAGCGGGTAGGGGGTCGGTGGGGGTCACAGTTGATTTGTATAGCGTATTGGCAGGATCCGACGCAAGATGGTGCCATTGCGGATCCAAGTTGGTAGCGCCCGACCCAATATTGGTATCCGACCAGGTTTTGGCCGATTTTAATTCGTAAATCGCGTCTTGAATGCCGGCATAAGCAGCGTAGTAAGCTTTGATTTCGCCGCTCCGCAAGATGGCCAGCCGAGCATTTGTTTGAGTCAGCTTAAGGTAGGCGAGTACCAAAATCATGATGGCCAGTAGTATGAATAAGGTGAAAATCAAGATCGACCCAGTTTCCTTGCGTGATTTTTCAGCCATTATAGCATCGCATCAGAGCGATTTTAGGATCTGGATCAGCAGATTACGAGCGGGCGCCGAAAGCAAACTGTCGGATGGCGGATTTTGCAGATAGTTTAAAGCCTCCTGTTGATCTGTGACGCTCAGATAATAAAGCTGCAGCAAATTCTCGATCAGTGGAGACTTGACCTGAAAAACAGGCCGGTCCGGTGTAAAGCCAGATACTGTGTTGGGCGGAATCTGGAAATGGAGGGCGGCAAATACCTGTGGCGTCAATAGCCGCGTGAGGTCTGCGCTGCGAAGAGGCCCGGATTTGGCTGTTTTTTTATTAAAGTCCGAGAGTACCAGTAGGGCAATGAAGGTATCGTACGGTGTGAGCGAGCCCAATTTGACATCACCTGTTGCCTCGCGGGTATCCAAGACTTTCAGGGCATAGGGGCCGGAAGCGGCATAAAATTGAATGAGGTAGGCGGGATAGTTTTGCTTAAGCCGAGCGTTTTGAACCGTCCATTCGGCGGAGGGACTGGCGACCACGGAGATATAGGGCAATTGGTAATCTGGTTTGCTGATGCGAACATTGCCGCGATCGTAGGTCACCGCAGAAAAAGTAGGGGGTCCGGTAGGTATTTTGGATTCTATTAGCAAGGTCCCTCGGCCCCAGTTTAGGGGTTCTAAGTCGGTGGTTTTGACAGCGCTGACCACGGCGTACACCGTGGTGGTGGTGTAGGTGAATGCCCGAGAGGCGGAGGGGATGGCTGCTGCGTTGTTGCTGGCGATGACATTAGCGGTGGGCAGGATGGGGACGCTGTAGGTCAGAGAAAACGTGGGGATGGGGTCTTTGTCGTGTTGGACGTCTTGGGAAACCTTTCCGCAGCTTGAACACACTAAAATCGCACACGAAAAGCACAAGAAAAGGATAGCCGAAAAACCCTGACGAACCTTCACCGTATCTCCTTGGTTTCGATATGGAGTATTATACGGCCAAGTCTTCGGCGGTGTACATCAATAATTAGAGGCCATCTCACAATACCGCCATGGAGCCCTCTGCTCCGCTCAAAATGCCCTTCATGGGCTCCGCCCAGCCGGGCAGCCTTGACCCGACGTGCCATTGGGCACCTCGAGTCTACGGTTCCGTCGCTATGCTCCTCACACATAGCGCCGCTATGCTCCGCGTTTTGTGCTCACAGAGAACCCCCTGACGCCATTCTGAGAGGGCCTTTGGGTTTTATGAGATGGGTTCTAGCTTTTACGGAGTCCCCGCCGGCCGGCTGCGATGTTGGCAATGGGGTCCAATGCATTTGATAGCAAACCAGTATCCATGGTTGCCGCTTCGACTAGCATCCCTTGCAGACGCTCTGTTAAAAGGCCGTTCATCTTGATCATGTCGTCAGCTAATTTTTTGAGATTCAGCCCATTTTGACCGGCT
>CAYINU010000082.1:0-6966 GCA_964364855.1 uncultured Candidatus Marinamargulisbacteria bacterium
GGGCATTTTGAGCGGAGCAGAGGGCTCCATGGCGGTATTATGAGATGGCCTCTAGACAATCCCTTCCCGCGCCCGTAACGCAAAGGCTTTGGCAACCGTATTTCCCAAATAGCGGTTCCAGATCGATTGAATGATTGGCCCATGCTCTCTTGCCGAACTTTCCATCCATCTGTTGATGTTGTCAGGCGTTACTACCGTATTGCCGAGCGAAATCAAATCGGATCTCAGTTGGTCCGGCCGTATCGTCGAAATCCGATGGTATAGCGTCGCATTCACGATGCGAGTCTGACCTTCTATATATTCGAAAACCAGTTGTCGACGAGGATCGGCATCAGGTACATATGCCATCACTTTTAAAGAGGAAAGACAAAAGCGAAAGGGATCAGCAAAGAGCTGATGCCGCAATGCGCAAGCCCTGACATGAGACTCGGCAAGGACCGAGAACGGCATATGGGGACCACCGGCTCCGTCCGCGGGCCGGCAAAGAACACTATTCATCGCATTGACTGCATCTCCCCAACTGTCGATGATGTGTACTATGGCACTCCCTGCGGCGCACG
This sequence comes from uncultured Candidatus Marinamargulisbacteria bacterium, assembly GCA_964364855.1. GTDB lineage: Bacteria > Margulisbacteria > Marinamargulisbacteria > CAYINU01 > CAYINU01 > CAYINU01. Next base: position 561 of record CAYINU010000082.1, read on the forward strand.
CCGTTAATTTCTCCGGTGTCGCCAACCCATCTGCCATAACGATCTCTGCTGGGGGTTGTTGCTGACCTACCCACTTGGTCACAACACCACTGTGGCTTTGAAGCGCATCATCGGTAACCCCTGGTATTTCCTCTCGCAGCAAGCCTTTGACCTCGTCAGGTGCCGCAACACCATTCAGGCTGTAAATACCAAGCTGCTGTAGCGCAGTTTTAACAGTCCATGTTTTACCCGTTCCAATAGCCCCTGTGTGCCATTCGTAGGTTTGTTGTCCGTGACCATAAAGGAGGGACAGGTGATTGGATAAGACTTGGCGCTGTGTATGCAATGTCGAAACCAAGCGGGGGTGAATATCAAGGCGCCACGGGTGTACCCACATTTGGGGTGCTAAGCTAACCCTCCAGCCCTCATCTGTATTCCTCCAATTGGCAAGTGTTAGGGCTTCCGCGGTACCTATAGGACTATCCCGAAAGTCATCAACAGGGGGACGAATTTCGGACCGCGACACCCAGTGGTGCCAGTCCTGTAGGAGAGGAGCCGTCTTATAGGATATCCGAACCAGATCGAGGCGTTTGCCTGGGTCCTGATCCCCCATACCATTTAGCTCATGTAAAATGTTTCGCGCTTCTGCGGGAGAGCGGACAGCATCCATACGGGCCGGTGATATCCATCCACTTTGGGCCCGAACATTAGGCGGTACTATCCTGGTAAAAATACCCCGCACGACACACTGCACCTTGGCCCCCTAACAAAAGGCTAACATTTGTCGGGAATCTCAGGGCGCGATTGCAGGGGAACTGAGTTAGAACTGAATTAGTGGCCATGGTTGCCTTCACAACCTCACTAGGCAGTTGATACACTTCCCCATGGAGAGATGGCAGAGTGGTCGATTGCGGCGGTCTTGAAAACCGTTGAGCCGAAAGGCTCCGGGGGTTCGAATCCCTCTCTCTCCGATGGCCCCTCCTGTGGCAATGTGATATTTCCGTTTGATGAGATCCTCGGTGATGAGGCCGACTTTATCCGCTAGTGAGTATGGTAGTGATCTTGAACCAACTACCCCGACGGATTTGATGAGGTGCGGCACAAGTGCCGTTTCGTGCTGACGCCCGGACCTTTGAACGGATACGATTGACATATCTCTTTCTCCTTTCGAGTCGTTTGTACTTTTTGGCCGAAAACCAGAAAGGGGAGCGGCATGTCAATACCTGGGTTTTATGGATTTTTATGGGTGGGTTTGATACTCTTTAACTGTGGTTATCCGAAATTTGTTAATTGGGGAAATCTATTGAAAGTTGAACTTGTTATTACAAATTCAAGGGGCAAAACCGAGTATGTTGTGACAGATACTTTAAAGCTGTTTTCACTCAACAAAGCCATTGAACTGGCATCTTCCGGGAAACTTCAGAACGTTTATGTGGTTAACGGTAAACGAGGCGCTTATCTTCGTTCAAAACCCAATAAACCTTCCAAAGACAATTTAGACTCACTGTCGGTTACCGCAAATCAAATGTGGAAAGCCTATAGAAACGTCGAGTATCGTTTGGATCGATTTCCGCTTGATCAATTTGAGGAAGTTAAAAATGCCAATGCGAGCCTTGCAAAAGACCTGGTAATGGCGCCATTTTGGGAGGATAAAGATCAAGATTACACGGACTGGAGGCCGACAAAGCCAAAAATTGATGTGGTTAATCATATTGTATCCCATAGAAAGACAATCTATGAGGCGGCAAAACAACAAAAGATTGACCCAATTTTATTGGGAGCCATTTTAATTGATGAATATTGTCGGATGGGATGGTTAGATGATTTTGATGATAATTTTGCAGGCATCATAGGTATACCAAGTACAAAATGGACTGAGTATGTGCATGAACAGTTGGATAATGTTGCCAAAAAATTCTCGATTGGCGTTGCTCAAATACAGATAGCTACGGCCCGTAACATTATTCAGGCAGGATATTATTCTCCCGATAAATCCATAAATTTAGCCGATTCTCAGAACAAAAATAGGCTTATTGAGTATTTGGATACCCCGTACTATTCTATTCACTTCGCAGCTGCTTATATTCGCCAAATTATTAGTCGATGGAAACCACATATCGATCTTTCAAACCGACCGGATATTATAGGGGTTTTATACAGTCAAGGATATCGGAAGTCTCCTCACCCAAATCCGGGGACAAATGGCCGCGGAAAAAATATTCAAGATTCATTTTATCCAATGGCAAAGGAAATTCTTAAGGCTGGAAATTAAATAATGAATTCTATTCTCATTTTTAGTCAAAACTGTATTGAGCTTGAGATTTTCTATTTTTTTCTGGGACTAGGCTATACCTTAATTGCCGGACATATCTATACAGAACGTCTTATTAATTACCTCTGGGAATTAACCCCAGGAAAGAATAATAAGAAGACGCCTCGTAAAAATATATTTCTGGTTCATTGGGTTGGACATGTTGAAAGGGTCGTTTATTTCATCTCTTTTTTGGAGCTCTATTTTTTAATCGGAGTATGGCTTGCTTTAAAAGCTCTAGGGAAGTGGGAAGGCTTCAAAAACGAGGGGGAAGATCGTTCTTCTTTTCAAAGATTTTTGATAGGCTCGGGGGTCTCCTTTCTTTTCTCGGCAATTGGCTTTTACATTGCTATTTGTTTCAACGTTCGGCACGTGATAGCAATCATTATTTTGACAGTATTCTTTTGCCTAGTGCCTGTGAAATGGTATGTAAAACCCGACTCTGGCCAACCAAAAAAGAATAGTAATAAAAAATCTACTACCGAGATCTGATATCGTTGGGCGCGTAAGGACCATCTACCGCAACCAAGGCGTAAAATGATCCGTTCCCATTTTGAAGACTTTCGACAGACTGTCGATCTAAACCAAATTGTTCATAGGTCACCACAAGATCTTTCAACCACCATCCGTTGAGGGATTCAGTATCCCCCCGAGTTTCCGCAGAACGAAACCCGTGAATCGGGACAACTATAAGATATGTGTTCTCTGGGCTAACCGGAGATTCATTATAGGCTGTTTTTAATTCTTGATTTTTAAAATATGTGTTTAGTTCTTCCAGGGACAATTCTGAAAAAATGAGCTGGGCTGCAAAAAAGTCTCCCATTTTTTTGAAAACAACATTTCCATAGTCCTGATAAGGTTTCCCAACAAATTGGGTTTTGGATGGCAATTTAAATTGGGTTAATTGATTCGCAAATTTGGCCAAGTAATAATTGTTTTGATAATACGGCCATGGATAACCCGTATACATCCAAAATAACACAAAGAGCCCTAAGGTAAGTCCAACCCAACCCCATTTAAATGGGCCCGTTTTGGGTATCTTATCGATTCCGTTTTTAAATCCAGAAAGAAAATAGATCGGGCTTATGATGGCTGCTGTCAAATAAAAAATGGTCCAGGGATTTATTTTGAAAGCGTTGGCCACAATTAATGAGATCGGAAATGCTGTGCATACAATCAACAACGATTTTAGCCACCGTACCCAAATAGCCCGGGTAAGATACCCGAATTTGAACCCTTTCCTTTTATAAAAATATGCCGGCAATGCAAAAGGAACCAAAACATAGGCGAGACATATTAACACCCCTTCTAAACCTGCCAGCCAATGAACTGTGGCGAATGAAACTAACCCCGCAAGAGTTGCTACCACAAGGAATCGCCTTAGTCGGTTTGCCTTGCTTTTAGGGGAAAATAGGTTTGTTAGTAGGTCACTATGAAATGTGAGTGGCAGCAAAACAAGAAGCAGCGTTTGTATAGTGACCGGTACGCTGTCTGAAAATGGATATCGGACGACATTTAAAACAATAAGGAAACTTACAAAAGAAAACTGCTCAACAAACTGCCTAAAAAACCTAAAAATAGGATTTTGAGTTACCGATTGCCACATATTCAATGTCTATCCTCTATCCGGATTAAACCCACCCATAAAAATCCATAAAACCCAGGTATTGACATGCCGCTTCCCTTTCTGGTCGCCAGTTTATCAAAAGTACAAACGACTCGAAAGGAGAAAGAGATATGTCAATCGTATCCGTTCAAAGGTCCGTGTGTCAGCACGAAACGGCACTTGTGCCGCACCTCATTAAATCCGTCGGGGTGGTCGGATCAAGGTCGCTGCCATATTCCCTCGCAGATAAAGTCGGCCTCATCACCGAAGACCTCATCAAACGCAAATATCACATCGCCACCGGCGGGGCCATTGGTGCCGATCAATTTGTCATCGAACGCCTGTTAAGACTCGGACTGCCCGACCACTGCACCGTGTATTCACCTTGGCAAAATTACGCTGGTTTTCCGGTAAAAGTCCGGGCCATGATCCGGCAATTCAAAGACTACGGCGGCCATTTGTTGTGGGGCGAAGTTGGCGGTAATGAACCGCAACACCTCATCAAAATGGGCTTGCTGTTACGTAATCAACGCCTTGTATCTGCCTGCTACGGCCTAGTCGCTTTCATTGACGGCCAGTCTCGCGGCTCTATCTTCACCATTAAAAAAGTCGCTCAAAAACGGCTCACCATGGTGGTGTTTCCGCATGAGTGCCACTTGCCGGAAATCGAAGTTGTGAAATGGGTGCCGCTGAAATGCGGCGGCTGTTGGGACGGCGGTTTCAAAGCCGTGTACTTGAAATAAGGGGGGGCATCATGAAAAAACTCACGCATACCCTCAAGTGGAAAATCTTCGGCATATTGGATTTCTTTGCAAAACACGGCAGTTCCACCTCTCACCATTTGGCCTGCCGTTTCTTGCCATATTAGGGGGATTAAAAATGAAAACAAAAATGGGAACACGTTGTTCTGCACCGCCGCCCGGAAACGGCGGTGCAGTGTCTGCTTCGATCCAAAGGATTCAGCCATGACCGAAGAAAAGTTTGTGGTTGATCTGTACATTCGAGTATCCACTGACCGACAAGCAAAAGAAGGTGATTCACTCGAAGAGCAAGAAAGCGAACTTAGAAAATTCTGCGAGTATCGTCATTTTCAAATTCATAAGGTCTTTGTTGAGCGGGGAAAATCCGGTGGTAACACCAATCGACCGGAATACCAAAAGCTGGTCAAAGACATTGAGGCCAAAAAAATCAACGCCGTTGTAGTCAAAAAACTTGATCGTTTGTCCCGGTCGTTAATGGATTTTGAGCAACTCATGATTAAACTTCAGGCACAAGATGTGGGCTTCATTTCCCTTCGGGAAAACTTCGATACCACCATGGCCATGGGGAAAGCCATGCTTAGAGTGGCTTTGGTGTTTGCTCAACTGGAGCGGGAACAAACCGCCGAACGCATCAAAGACGTGTTTGCTTGGCGAGCTGAACAAGGTTTGTACAACGGCGGCACTCGGCCTTTTGGCTATGATTCGGTATCGTCTGAACTCATCCCACACAAGCAAGAAAAGAAGGTCATTCAGTTCATGTTTGAGACGTTCATTCGCACCAAATCCACGACCATCGTGGCTAATGAATGTAATAGTATGGGTTTTCGTAATCGCAATGGTGCCCTGTGGGACAAACGGCAGATTCACAAAATACTCAATCATCCGGTGTATTTGGGAAAAATACGGTGGAACAGCCAAATATTTCCAGGCATTCACCAACCCTTGGTGTCAGAATCGGTATTTAATCAAGCACAAAGTATCTTTGCTGAACGCAAAACCCATCGGGAAAGCAAAACGGTCTTAGGCTTGCTAAAGGGCGTGTTGTTTTGTGCAGAATGCGACCATCCGATGACACCCAATTACACGAAAAAACGAAACGGGAATATCTATCGATATTATCGCTGTGTTAGCACGCTGAACCCCAAAGAAAATCCGTGTAGCAACAAGTATTTCAACATGGAAAAAGCCAATCAAATTGTCGTTGAAAAAATCTTGAACTGTGCCACCCAGGACCAATTGAACAAAATCACTGCCTACGTTGATCAGAAAAACGATGGGGTCCTCAAGCAACTTCAAGCCATTCAGGCTGAAATTGAGGGGCTAGAAAGTCTTTTGGAATCGGTGAACACTAAAAAAGAAAAGTATTTGGACTCTCTCATTTCCAACCAGTTTGTGGCCAAAGAACGGGAAATGATTAACGCCAAAATCGACGAATTCACGATTCAGGAAAAGCAATTCAAAGGCAGCATTATGAAACAACAGTTTGAATACACTCAAAAAGAAGAGCAACTTTCCAGCGTGGAAACGCTCAAAAAAGAACTGGTGTTCTTCAAAATTAATTCGCAATCCTTGGGGACAAACGAACTTAAAAAGTGGCTTCTGGCCAACGTTGAACGGGTGGATATTGCTAAAGATGAAGGTGTGTATGTGCGGTTTAAATCGGTTGATCTATCGATTTGATGAAAAGATCATGATGGCGGCCCGTCCGGTTTTTGTGTCGAACTGGTAGAAACAAAATACCACATCTTA
>CAYINU010000083.1:0-6630 GCA_964364855.1 uncultured Candidatus Marinamargulisbacteria bacterium
GCTGCGAAAGACTGTACGGCATCTCGTTTTTTGCCGGAAATGATGAGGTTAAGCAGGCGTGAGAAGGGGGGATAGTCTAACGCTTGGCGAAACTGAATTTCTTCCCCGAAAAATCGGTTAAAATCATGCGACGATGCAGCTTGAATGGCATAGTGGTCTGGCTGGCTGGTTTGAACCCACACATGGCCTTTTTTGTCTCCGCGGCCTGCGCGCCCAGCCACTTGGGTGATCAGTTGAAACGTACGCTCCGCAGATCTGAAATCGGGTAGGTTCAGCACGGTGTCGATACCGATTACGCCTACCAAGGTGACTTGGGGAATGTCGTGGCCTTTGGCGATCAATTGGGTGCCCAGTAAGATATCGCCCTCGTTTCGAAAGCGGGTCAATGTGTCTTCGAGTTGACGTGCGGTATGGGTCGTATCCCGATCCATTCGGAGCAAATTGGCATTTGGAAACCGGCTGCGGAGCGCGAGTTCGACTTTTTGAATTCCGGTTCCGCCGAACGCCAGGCCAGGTTTTTTGCAAGATGGGCACGTGTGGGTGACCGGTTGGCTACGAAAGCACCGGTGGCAGCGAAAAACGTGATCGGTGTGGTAGGTGTAACTCAAGGCGCAACCGGGGCAGCAATATGTTTTTCCGCAGTTTTGGCAGGAAATGTGAGGGGCAAATCCCCGGCGATTGACCAGTACGATAGACTTTTCTTTTTTTTGGAGCCGTTCGGCCAGGGCGTCTTGGAGGGCTTGGCAGATGAGGTCTTTTCGTCCCTCGGCGTATTCGGTTCTCATGTCGATCAGGGACACGTTTGGCAATGGACTGTTATTGAATCTCCTGGGCAGAACCGCGTATCCGATACGCTTTTCCAGGCGGGCTGCCGCTGCCGTTTCCAGGCAAGGCGTGGCCGATCCATATATCAGTTTTGCTTGGTGATAGACCGAACGGAATCTCGCGATGTCATGCACCCAATAGCGGGGAGTTTGTTCTTGTTTATAGCTGCCGTCATGTTCTTCATCGATGATGATGAGACCCAGATCGGAGAAAGGTGAAAAGATAGCCGAGCGTGGGCCTACGACGATCGGTGTTTTTCCGTCATAAGCCTGGCGCCACGCTTGTTTTTTTTGCTTCGGTGTCAGGCCAGAGTGCATCACCGTCACTTTGCCGGGAAATGCGGACTGAAAATGCCCTGCGGTCTGAGGCGTGAGCGCGATTTCCGGAATCAAAATGATGGCCGATTGGCCTTTCGATATGCAGCGGCCTACCAATTCCAAATAGCATCTTGTCTTCCCACTGCCCGTAACGCCTTCAATGAGAAATTCTGCAGGCCCGTACGGTGCGCTAATCGTTTCGATAGCCTCGGCTTGGTCCGAGGTCAGCGGTGGGAGGGTTGCCGGCTGGGTATCTGCGGTAGAAGAAACAGAATCGGATTTCGTATCCGATATGGTTGCGCCCAAAACCGACTGGTAGGCCTTCATTCCGGTGAGGCGGTAGGTTCGACGCATCCAAACCATCAGATCCATCAGCGCTGCTGGGAGTGTTGGCTTTTTGTCGAGTACCCCTAAAATGGGTTTTAGCGCTGCGATATCCGATTCAATCTCAGAAATACAGGTGACGATTCCTTCGGCGGTTCCCCGTCCCAAGGGGATACGCACATGCGTGCCGACGGATAGATGTTCGGCCAGCGTCTGGGGAACAAGATAGGTATAGTCTTGGGAGACGCCCCGAAATATCAGGACATCGACAACGGTATTCACGGATGGAAGCTTAAACCCACCGAGTAATTAGAGAGACGTTCGCCCAGCACGTCATTGAGGCCCAGCATCAGGTCCAGGCTTTGAATCAAGGACAGCCGCGTGTACACATTAAGCTGGGGATCGTTAAGATCGTAAAGCTCGGTAGACAATCCCACAAATGGCACGACCTGGTAGTCCAGACCAATACCGGGTTTTGTGTAAAATAGGCCAAAGCGTGTGGTCAATCGGTCATCCCAGAAACTGACGCCTTGTTGGACATGGAGCAATTGCGTCCCCCCGAGACGATCACCTACGCCCAGACGGAGTGACTTGTCGCGCAGTTTGATGTCCAGGTCTACCAAGTAATTGGTGCTTTGGGTGCTAGGATATCGCTGCATCTGGATTTCACTGCCAAAGTCCATCGAGCCGACGGTTTCAAGGAACCCACCAGATTTCTTAAATAGCTTTCGACTTTCTTGCAGGGTTTCCAGGAGGCTCTTTTTGAGCTCCTGATCTTCCATAATCCCTTCCAGCTCGGTGGTAAACCGGTCCAAATTGGTGATGGTGCGGTCAATTTTGGCGTAGGTTTCGGGTGTAAGCAGGTTCTTTTTCAGGTCATCGGACAAGTCTTTGAAATTGGCGCTCATCGTGGCAATATCCCGGATCGCTACGGAGACTTGGCCCGGAAGGTCGTTTTGTACCAGCAAAATGTCGGTGGCATTCCTGACGTTGTTGGCGATCGTGTTCAGGCTGTCGATCAGGCCTTTGAGGTTGCCCGTCCGTGAAAATTCACGCAGCTCACCTACGGCAATACGCAGATCACGAGTAATGTAGCCAATATCGGTAAAGGCCGTTCGAATGGATCCGTAAACTTCTGGATCTTGCAACAGCGCGCGAATGGTCTCCAAAATGGCCTTGGTTTGTTCCAGGTTCTGCGTGCCGACGTCCACAAAGTCGGCCAAACCTGCGGTGGCGTACCCTTGAATAACGTCTCCCGGTTTGAGCATGACGTGGGTATCGGGGTTGGGGACAATGCCGATATAACGTTCGCCAATAAGCCCGTCAAACACGATGCGGATTTTAGATCCCATCGGAATCTTGAAGCGCCGGTCCACCCAAAAATAGACCTTCACAGAACTGGGGGAGGGCACAATTTTGGACACCGTGCCAACGGGGTAGCCGCGGTAACGGACTTCTCCCCCGGGCAACAGGCCTTGGATGTTTTCGAATTCGCCGATCAATTCGTAGCCGGAAGCACGGATCAAAATCCCGCTTTTCCAAATGAGCAATGCGCCGATAACCAGCAAAGCGATGAAGGTAAAAAGACCGACTTTAATGGCGGATGAGCGGGTGCCCATAACTACGATAATCCTCCACGTATAAACTCTCGGATGCGGGGATCTGCGGAATTGGCAATGGTTGCTGGCGACTCTGGGGGAAGCAGCTGCCCTTCATACATCATATAGATTTTATCCGCTGTTCTCAAAATGGTGCTGATTTGGTGGGAAACGACGACCGATGTGACCCGTCGAGTTTGAGTGAGTTTAACAATTAAGTCCTCGATGTGGGTAGAGGTAATCGGATCTAGTCCCGTGGTCGGCTCATCGTAGAGCATAATTTCCGGGTCGGCGGCCAGGGCCCGAGCGAGGCCAACCCGTTTTCGTTGTCCACCGGACAGTTGAGAGGGCATCTGGTTTTCGTAGCCGCTCATGGCCACCCATTCCAGCTTGTCTTTTACGATGTCGCTGACTTGCCCCGCAGGAAGACGCAGATTTTCGACGAGGCTAAACCCCACATTTTCGGCAACGGTCATCGAATCAAACAGAGCGGAAGATTGAAAAAGAGTGCCAAACTTCAGCCGCAGTTTGCGCAGCGCCTCATAAGAGATGCGGTGAACATCCTTTTCATCCACCAATACGCGCCCGTTATCTGGTCTTTGCAAGCCCAAAATCAGGCGTAGCAACGTGCTTTTCCCGCAGCCCGAGCCACCGATAATGGCGATGCGTTCGCCCTTTTCCACGACCAGATCGATGTTTTTGAGGACTTCTTTTTCCCCAAATCGCTTGGACAATTTCCGGATTTCGATCATGCAAAAATCGCCAGGGACAGGAAATAGTTCACGACAAAAATGAGCACCAATGACAGGACGACTGCCTTGGTGGTACTGAGTCCTACCCCCCGTGCGCCAGCAGATGTAGATAGACCCGTATAGGTGCTAATGAGGGCAATCAGCATGCCAAAAACAACGCCTTTAAATAGTCCGCCTGTGATGTCTTTTATAAACAGCATTCGGTTTGCCGAATAAAGATAAGCTACCGGGTTGATGCGTCCCGTTCCAATCGCAATCACAAAGCCGGAAAAAAAACTCACGACATCGGCCAGCCCGATCAGCAAAGGCAGCATGAGTGCACAGGCGACAAAGCGGGGGATGACCAAATAGCTGATGGGATCTTGGGACATGGCTTCCATGGCCTCGACTTGCTCGGTGACCGTCATTGTGCCCAATTCTGCAGATATTGCGGCGCCCACCCGGCCGGCGACCACCACGCTAGTGAGCATGGGCGCCAATTCCCGCCACAATGCCATGCCCATAATGCCGCCGATCATTTTGCCGGCACCAAATTGCAAGAATTCGTGCACGATCTGAACGGCAAAAACCATCCCTACGAAGGTGGCGGTAACCAAGGTAATGGGCAAAGACTCGATACCGAGTTGCACCATCTGATCCAGTGTGTTGCGAATGTTAATTTGCCCACGAAACAACCGCAAAAAAACCTGCCCGGTAAACAGGGTCAGATTTCCCAGCCCAGACAAGAACGCAATGATGCTTGTGCCGAGAGACCCTACCATGGCAGTATTGTTTTTAACCTCTTGATTACGGACCAAATTTGGCGAGAAATTAGACCCTTTTATGATACGCAAGTTTACCGTACGCTTGCAAACGAATTTTTCGACGCCCTCACGTCGGTCCGGGCTGGCCTTCATGGTCCGCCTTCCTATCATCGCAGTTATTTGGGCCGTCCGGTAAACGTATTTCCAGGTACCTACGGCGCCATCGATGTGGGGGGCAGTCATGTGCGCCTGGCTGTCGCGTCTGTTTCTCAAAATCATGAGGTGACGATTATCAGTTCGAAAAAGAACCCGGTTCCCGATGCCAAAACCGTCCCGGAATTTTTTTCTCGGATTGCCGAGTGCTTTTTGATCCTCTTGGCCCCCTATTCCGATGTCTCCAACGTCGGATTTACGTTTAGTTACCCCATGCAGACCCTCTCTGCAAATCGTAGCTGGGTGCAGCGCTGGACAAAAAGTGTTCGACTGCCCACGAGTCCCGCGATAGATCCTGCCCACAGCTTGGTACAGGCGATGGCGCAACTGGGGCGTCCTGTCCGAGTGGCTGCCTTGCTTAACGATACGGTGGCGGCCGGTATTGCCGGCGGTCATGACGTGGACATGGGGCTGGTTTTGGGAACAGGGTTTAACCTTAGTCTATATGACACGGATCTTGGCGAGTTTATCAATTTGGAAGTGGGTCAATGTAATAGCCCGGCTTTGCAGGCCTTAACCACATCCTGGGATCGTCGAGTGGACTTGGCTAGTGCCAACCCGGGCCATCAAGTGGCTGAAAAGCAGGTGGGTGGTCTTTATTTGGGTCAATTGGCCAGCGAGATGCTGGGTAAACCCATGACGGCGGCTGATGTCGCAAACTGCGATGCCAAGGTTAGTCCTTGTCCTACTGAAATGGCCGACCTATGCCGGGCCATTCGCTTTCGGGCGGCAGGCATTACCCTGTCCTTCATACGCGGCGCTGCTAAAGCACTAGGCAAATCAAAAGTAACGGTGTCGGTTGATGGTTCCCTGTTTGCCCACTACAATGCATTTCGCCTTCAGCTGGAAAGCGTGCCAGACATCATGTGGCTGTCTCCAACGCAGCCTTCGCTTGTTGGTGCTGTGCTGGCGGCTGCTACCCAAACCTATACTACAGGAATTTAAGACGTGATTTTGGTTGAACTGGTTCCCCATAGCCTGGATGAATTAGCTAACCAAACCGCTGAGATTTTGCGTTGTTTTCCTCAGGTGGAAGGCTTTAATATTCCCGACATTTTGCGCATTCCAGTGCGCAGTTATGAAGCCGTAAGCCTGTTATTGGACCAGGGTCGCATGTCGGTTCCGCATATTCGGGTAAAAGACCAATCTACACCCGATCTGATTGTGCTGCTAACCCCCTTGGTCAATCGGGGGCTGGCGCATGTATTACTCATTTCCGGAGATACTCCCGAGGACAGGGCGCGTCCTATTTTTGAAGTCCAGGTTCCTGCTGCCATTCAGGCCATCAAACAGGCTTTTCCGCAGCTTAAGGTTTATGGGGCATTGGACCCCTATCGCTCGTCGATCAAAACGGAGTTGCAATACGTGTCCGCCAAATTGGCGGCAGGTGCGGATGGCCTCTTTAGCCAGCCCTTTTTTGATCCGCGGCTGGCTGAGCTTTATCTGGAACAATTGCGGCACACGCAGGTGTATGTAGGCATCTCCCCGGTCGTCTCGCCCAAAAGCCTGGCCTACTGGACGGAGCGTAACTGGGTGGTGTTTCCACCGCATTTTTCTCTGGCATTATCTGATAATTGTGGGCTGGCCAAGGACCTGATGGGGGTGGCTCGGACGTTTGGCCAAAGCGCCTATTTGATGCCGATTCGTGTACCGGCCATAGCGTACCTAACCGGGATTTTTGGTAACTCGCTAGGGTGTGTGCCCTAGTATGAACCTCGCCAAAATGGGGTACTATCTAACTTATAATGACAAAACGAATCTTGGTTGTGGATGATGATGAATCGATTCGGACGTTGTTTGAGTGCGTTACCGAAGATCTGGGTTTGCACTGTGTGACGGCCTCAGACGGTGACGAAGC
>CAYINU010000084.1:0-6521 GCA_964364855.1 uncultured Candidatus Marinamargulisbacteria bacterium
AAAGACGAAAACATCAGACATCATCTGCAAGGAGGAATTATGGCAAAGCATACGTACAAGCCGCTTGGCGATCGCGTCATCGTGAAGCCGCAAGAGCCGGAGCAAAAGACCAAATCGGGGATCGTGTTGCCGGATAGCGCACAAGAAAAGCCCCAAAGCGGGGAGGTTATCGAAGTGGGTCCCGGCCGTATCAATGACGACGGTAAAGCCATTCCGTTGTCCGTGAAAAAAGGTGACATCGTCATTTTCTCCAAATATGGCGGTACCGAAATCAAGGTCGATGGCGAGGATTACCTCATCGTTCGCGAAAGCGATATCTTGGCCAAGCAAGGCTAAATAAAAGGAGTAACCCATCATGGCGAAGAAGAAACTAAAATATCAAGAAGAAGCCTGGCGCGCGCTGCAACAAGGCTTTGAAAAAGTAGCCACAGCCGTCGGCAGTACCCTGGGTCCGAATGGTAACAACGTTGTTTTGGAGAAAAAATGGGGCTCTCCCACGATCACCAATGACGGTGTGACCATTGCCAAGGAAATCGAGCTGGAAGATCCCTTTGAAAATATGGGCGCTCAGCTTCTCAAGGAAGTGGCCTCCAAAACCAATGACGTTGCTGGTGACGGTACGACAACGGCCACTATTTTGGGCAATGCCATCTTTAAAGAAGGCCTAAAAAATGTGGTGGCTGGTGCCAATCCGATGCAGATCAAAAAAGGCATCGAGCGTGCTGCCCGTATTATCTCTGAAGAATTGCGCAAATTGAGCAAATCCGTCGACAGCAAAGAGTCGATCGCGCAAGTTGCGGCTATTTCGGCCAACAATGACAACGAGATCGGTGATTTGATTTCTGATGCGATGGACAAAGTCGGCAAAGATGGCGTCATCACGGTCGAAGAATCCAAGGGGATCGAGACCGAACTTACCGTGGTCGAAGGGATGCAGTTTGACAAAGGCTACGTGTCACCTTACATGATCACCGACAAAGACCGCATGGAAGCAAGCATGGATGAGCCTTTGATCTTGGTTACGGACCGCAAAATTTCCGCCATTAAGGATATGCTGCCTGTCTTAGAAAAAGTAGTTCAAGCTGGCCGTCCGCTGGTTGTTATTGCCGAAGATCTCGACGGTGAGGCGCTGGCTACCATCGTTGTTAACAAACTCCGAGGGACGATCAACTGTCTGGCCGTGAAAGCCCCCGGCTTTGGCGATCGACGAAAAGCGATGCTCGAAGATATCGCTGTGTTGACTGGCGCGGAAGTGATCAGCGAAGAAAAGGGCCTGACGCTTGAAAATGTTACCCTGAACCAACTGGGCACTGCGTCTCGTGTGAAGGCTGACAAAGAAAACACCACCATCGTACAAGGCAAAGGCAACGCAAAGGCGGTCAATGCCCGCATCGCTGAAATCAAGCGCGAAATCGACAACAGCGATTCATCTTACGACCGCGAAAAACTGCAAGAACGCTTGGCCAAATTGGCAGGTGGCGTTGCGGTGATCAAGGTGGGTGCACCGACCGAGACCGAACTCAAAGAGAAAAAGCACCGTGTTGAGGACGCCCTGTCCGCGACGCGTGCGGCGGTTGAAGAAGGCATTGTACCTGGCGGTGGCGTGGCCTTGTTGAATCTCTTGCCGAAGCTGGAAAAAGAAATCGACAAAGCCTCCGCGGAAGAAAAAGTGGGCATGCAAATCGTGGCCCGCGCATTGGAAGTGCCATTGCGCCAGATCGCAACCAACTCCGGCGAAGAAGCCTCTGTGATTGTTTCTCGTGTACGCACCGAGAAACACGGCATTGGTTACAACGCCCGCACCGGCCAATTTGTGGACATGATCAAGGAAGGCATCGTAGATCCGACCAAGGTAACGCGGTCTGCCATTATGAATGCCTGCTCGATCGCCGCAATGGCCTTGACGACCAAGGTTTTGGTTGCCGATGATCCGGACGAAGAAAAAGAAACTGCAGGCGCTGCTGCAGGTGGTATGGGCGGTATGGGTGGCATGGGCGGAATGTACTAGTCTTTCCCCCAGCTACTCAGCACACCGTTTCGCAAAAGCCCCTCGGATTCCCGGGGGGCTTTTTGTTTGAACCGGTCACAATTTTGTAATATCCACAGCTTCGGCGAGCGCTTGTGCCGGCAGACATTATTAAAGTCCCTGACATAGTGTCTCTAACGTGGTATCCAGCGCGATAGCGATGCTATGTAAAGACGAAAATTTGGGGTCTTTAAGCCCATTTTCAATTCTCCACACGGTCTTGATCGATAAGCCTGCGGTGGTGGCTACCTCTTCTTGTGATAGGCCTAGGAATTCACGTCGTTCTTTAATTCGCTGGCCCAATTTCTTAAAGTTCATGTCTTGATTAAATGCAGATATCGCCTAAAATGAAATGGACTTTTATGTCCATTTTTGTTAGTCTGTCTTTTGATCGCCGAAATTTGATTATGTGAAAGGAGTCACAATGATCAACCTAAAAACAACGCTCCGCGACCGCTTTTATGGTGAGACCGACATCCAACTTGATCCCACGACCGATGCCTGGAAAGTCTATGCGCTGTGGCTGGAACAACTCGCGGTGGAGCGGCTCAATGCCGAGGCCATCTCAGAAGCGCATGTTTTGCGAGAGGCGATCTATCAGGCGACGGATCTTTTGGACAAGGCGGTTACACGACCGATGTAGATAATTATTTATTTACAAAAAAGGTAACGCAATTTATCATATGGGCCCATGCATTTTCTAAAAATTCCAGCCAAAAAAATGTCCCTCGAAAATGTCATCCGGTGGGGAATGCGGTTAGCTATACTTTATTTGGCTGCCTGGTGGATATTACTTTATTGGTCGTTTAGTGAAGCAATAACAGCTGGCCCTCTGCCATTGCGGCAGTATGGGGTCGCTTTCTTTTTTGGGGTGGTTCCGCATCTTCCGTTGTGGGTCGCAACTTTTTCAGTTCAGAGGGTCTTTTGGTTACTATCTCGCGAGATGGCAATGCGATGCGGGGGCTCATTCAGGCTGAAATACCTTTAAAAAACTCGTCATAACTGACGTCTAGACCATCAATGAGCTTAAGTAGTGTGGAGACAGTGAGACCACTCTCGCCATTGAGGATGCGGCTAATAGCAGCTCTATCTACTCCGCTGCGTATAGACAACTGGTATGCAGTCAGATTTTTATCAGTCAGCAACTTTTCTATGCGCCGGATGATCGGTGCAAGGAGATCGCGATCTGGATGCTCAGCCATGATGGCAATAGTAACCTGCTTCAAAAAATGACACGTTGATATTTATCAACTACTATGGGATTATTTAATAAAGGAGGTTTCAGATGCTAACACTACAATCCCAACTCCGCGACCGCTTTTATTGTGAGACCGACATCCAACTTGATCCCACGACCGATGACTGGAAGGCCTATGCATTGTGGTTGGAAGAATTGGCCGTGGATAAACTCAATGCCGAGGCCACTTTAGAAGCGCATGTTTTGCGAGAGGCGATCTATCAGGTGACGGATCTTTTGGATAAGGCGGTTACGCGACGGGTGTAGAAGGTTTCTCACCATACGATAGGTCAGGACATTGCGACTGTTTTAAAACGGTCGGCGTACTGATTTTATTTCTGAAACGATATCAATATAGTATGATACGGAAGTGAAATATGCGGATTTCAAGCGCTTACTTGGAAAAATGCCTATTTTTTCGTTATCGGATATTGGGCCGATAGCACCTGTTTTTCATCGCCATCAACTTACTCAATGGTCGAAAAAAGGATATATCCAAAAATTAAAAAAGGGGGTTTATTTTTTTTCGGATGCCGTAGTCGATGAGGCGTTTCTATACGGTGCGGCAGGGAAAATTTATGCGCCTTCCTACATTTCCATGGAATTGGCTCTTGCAGTGTATGGCTTTATTCCCGAAAGTGTTTACGCGATTACGTCCATATCCACACGCAAAACGCAGACCATATCCACTTCTATAGGAACATTTATGTACAAGCATGTAAAGCCAAGGCTAATGTTTGGCTACCATCTCCAAAAAAAGGACGGGTTGTATTACAACATCGCAAGTCCTGAAAAAGCCCTTTTAGATTATCTATATCTCAATCCCAGACTTTCAGATTCCGGTGCAATCCGTGAAATGAGGTTTAACTGGGAAGAAATGCGAACCACACTAAACAGTAATGTTTTCAATGCGTATCTAAATAGTTTTAATTCGAAAGAAATGAATCGGCGCGTGAACGTGCTAAGAAGCCAGGGTTTTCATGCTTAGTATGGAAGATCTTCAAAAAGAGTTTCCCAAGAATCTCCATCCGTTTCAACGCAATATTCTTCGCGAATATTTGCAGTACAAAATTTTAGATGTTCTGTTTTCACAGCCACTGGGGCAGAAGCTCAGATTCATCGGGGGAACTGCCTTAAGAATCGTCCATGGCTTAGATCGATTTTCAGAAGATCTAGACTTCGATTGTGTTGACTTGTCATTTGCTAAATTCCAGACATTATCAGGGGCGGTGAAGTCCGGATTAGAACTTGAAGGGTACGAAGTTGATATTTCGTTCTCAGGAAAAACGGCATTCCGATGCAATATCCGGATTCCTAAACTTCTTTTTCAACATGGAATTTTGCCACTAGAACATGAAAAAATTCTGATCCAGCTGGATACGGAGAGTCAAGGATTCGAATTTGAACCGACGGTTGAATTTATCAATAAATTTGACGTATTCAGACCGATCCTGGTGACGCCGATTTCTATTCTTTTATCCCAAAAAATCGTGACGGCTTTTAATCGGCGACGTCCAAAAGGCAGAGATTTTTATGACATTTTATTCTTATTGGGAAAAACGTTGCCGAACTATGAATTTTTGGCTGCAAAAATCGGTGTGACCGATTCCGCCGGCCTTATGACTTATATTCGAAAGGGATGCGCCAAAATCGATTTCAAAGAATTGGTAGATGATCTACGCCCATTCGTATTCAATCCCTCACATGCAGATCGAATTCTTTTATTTACCGCCTATGTTGAAACGCATGCGGGGCTTTTGGAAAACTAGCTTTTCGGGTCTACATCGCCAGCCACACTTTGCTTGGGCCGACGACCTCCGCCAGGGCATCAATGGCATCGCCGGGGTAAGCGATCCAATATTTGTTGTGGGTAAGGATGGTGCCGGCGTCCGTGTGCAGATAAACCGGGTTTTCTCCCCGGTAGCGCATACAGACTTGGCGGATCTTTTCCAATTTGACTCCGGTTTCTACTTCTCCCAAATCGATATGGACTTGTTTGGTCAGCCGGGACAACGACAGGGGCTCGACTGTTTGACAAATGAGGCTGATTTCGTCTTGGTTAATGCGTACTCGGCCACGAATTTTCACGATCTGGTCGTCGGCCAAATAGGCGCCACCGGGGATCTGACCGTTGTTTTCTTCAAACGCCATAATCGTGACTTCACCGGTCAGATCAGATAGCGTCGCGATGACCATGCCCCGTTTGGCACGGTTCATGCGTTTTTTGGTTTCGCTGAGTACCCCGATGATGGTGAGAAGCTTGTTTGTATCACCGGGCGCGATGTCTTCGATGGGAGTGGCCATCGTTGCGATCTGGTCCCGGAAGGCATCCAACGGGTGACCCGTCAAATAAAGGCCCAGCAATTCCCGTTCCATGCGCAGTTTTTCGTGGGTGGACAGCTCCGGGACATCGGCGGCGGCTTCCAGATGTGGGGCAGCCCAGGTGGCCTCGCCAAATAGGCTGACCTCACCGCCGTTTTCGCGTTTGGCAGCGGCTTGCGCGCTTTCTAATATATGTTCGTAAGTGGCCAGCAGCTGCGCACGGTTGCCGAGGCTGTCGCAGGCGCCGGACTTGATCAGGCTTTCCAAAACGCGTTTGTTGATCTGGCGCAGATCTGAACGGCGGCAAAGGTCAAAAAGCGTCAGAAAGGGGCCATTTTGCTTGCGGTTTTGCAGCAGACCTTCGATCGCACCCTCGCCTGCATTTTTGACGGCCCCCAAACCGAATACAATGCCCTTGTCCGAAATGGAAAAAAGATAATCCGATACATTGATGTCTGGCGGTAACACGGCAATATCCATGCGTCGGCATTCCTGGATATAACGGGCCAATTTCTCGGTGGACATGAGAACGCTCGACAGCAAGGCCGTCATATACTCGGGTGCATAATGGGCCTTTAGGTATGCGGTCTGAAAACTGATCAGTGCATATGCCGCGCTATGGGATTTGTTAAATCCATATTCGGCAAATTTGTAACATAGCTCAAAAATGCGTTCCGCTTTGGTTGTTGGTACCGCTTTGGTTTTGGCTCCCGCCAAGAATTGCGCCTTCATCCGGTCCATCTCGTCTTTTTTCTTTTTCCCCATCGCACGCCGGAGCACATCGGCTTCACCGAGTGTAAATCCGCCCACCACACTGGCAATCTGCATAACCTGCTCTTGGTAGAGGATGAGGCCATAGGTGTCCTTGAGAATGGGTTCAAGCTGTGGCAAATCGTATTTGATCTTGGTGGTGCCGGATTTGTTGGAAATAAAGTC
>CAYINU010000085.1:0-6494 GCA_964364855.1 uncultured Candidatus Marinamargulisbacteria bacterium
TGTTATCAATTATCCAAATCCCTTTTCCGCACAGACCAAGATCCGATACAAACTGTCCAAAGATGCCGATTTTGTGACGATTAAAATTTATACGGCAGCGGGTAATTTGGTGCGGGAGTTGGATGGCACCACGTTCGGCGTCAGTGCCGACCGCGAGTACAACGATGTCATCTGGGATGGCACCAATGACTATGGCCAACCGGTGAACAATGGACCCTATCTGTATACCGTCACGGTCGTTTCGGACCGCGAAACACGGGTTATCCGCAAAAAAATGTTCCGGCTGCGGTAAAGATTGCCTTGCGCTACTAGAGCTGGTCTCATAAATTCTTGCTATTCATATACCAGATTTGCTAGAATCAACGGTTATGAAACTGACGAAGTCGATGGATTATGCGACTCGGGTGCTGATTGTGCTGGGGCGAGGCAATACGGCAAAGATGCCGGATCTGGCCGAGAAGTTGGGCATTCCCTACAACCACCTCGTGAAGATCGTACAAAACTTAAATCGGGCGGGTTTTTTGCAAACTCAGACGGGGCGAAACGGTGGTATTCGGTTGGCCAAGTCGCCCGCTGACATCAGCCTCAAGGACATCCTCTGGGCTACCGAAGGGCCGGTGTTGCTGTCCGAGTGTTTGTCCGGCGGGCGTGACACGTGTATTTTAAACGGGCATTGTAAACTCAAAGAGACCTTTAACGCCTTGCAAGGCCAGATCGACCGGCTGTTTGATGAAGTGAAATTGGCCCAGGTGATGTAGGAGCGGATATGAGTGTATTTGAACAGTTAACCAGTCAAGAATACAAGTTCGGATTTCAAACCGATATCGAGACCGAAGTGGCCCCAAAAGGCCTAAATGAAGACATCATCCGGATGATCTCGGCCAACAAAAACGAGCCGGAATGGATGCTGGAATACCGCCTAAAGGCATTCCACCATTGGCAAACCTTGGCCGAACCCGAATGGGCCAACGTCACCTATCATAAAGTTGACTTTCAAGACATTCGCTATTGGGCTGCGCCCAAGCAAAAGAAAAAATTGGACAGTCTCGATGATGTCGACCCGGAATTAAAAGCGACTTTTGAAAAATTGGGCATTCCTCTGACCGAGCAAAAGCGCCTGGCCAATGTGGCTGTGGACGCTATTTTTGATAGCGTATCGGTGGCCACGACGTTCAAGAAAAAACTGCTTGAAGCCGGTGTGGTTTTTTGCCCTATCTCCGAAGCCGTTCGCGACTACCCGGAAATCGTCAAAAAATATTTGGGTAGTGTGGTGCCGCACACGGACAATTTTTATGCAGCCTTAAACTCGGCCGTGTTTACGGACGGATCATTTGTGTTTGTGCCAAAGGGCGTGATTTCGCCGATGGAACTGTCATCGTATTTTCGTATTAACACCCAAGAAACCGGCCAATTTGAGCGTACCCTCATCGTCTGCGAAGAAGGCGCTCAGGTTAGCTATTTGGAAGGATGCACGGCCCCGATGTTTGATACCAATCAACTGCATGCGGCTGTTGTCGAACTGGTAGCCCTGGACAACGCCGTGATCAAATATTCGACCGTGCAAAATTGGTATGCGGGTGACAAAGAAGGCAAGGGTGGTATTTTCAATTTCGTCACGAAACGGGGCAAATGCCAAGGCTTTCGTTCCAAAATCTCATGGACCCAGATCGAAACCGGCTCGGCCATTACATGGAAATACCCCAGCTGCATCCTCATCGGTGACGAATCGGTGGGCGAATTTTACTCCGTGGCCCTGACCAACCACAAGCAGCAAGCCGACACGGGTACGAAAATGATCCACATCGGCAAGCGGACCAAGAGCCGCATCGTCTCGAAGGGCATTTCAGCTGGGAAGTCCTCCAACACCTACCGTGGATTGGTGCAGGTCAATCGTTCGGCGGCCGGTGCACGAAACTTCACCCAATGTGACTCGATGCTCATCGGGGAGCGGTGCTCGGCGCATACCTTCCCCTATATCACGGTGAAAATTCCGAATGCGGCCGTGGAGCACGAAGCGTCGACCTCCAAAATCAGCGAAGACCAGCTGTTTTACTTTCAGCAACGCGGTATTTCAGTCGAGGATGCGATGAGTACCATCGTGTCCGGATTTTGTGCGGATGTGTTTAAAGAATTGCCTACGGAATTCGCCGTGGAAGCCAATCAACTCTTAGCCCTTAAACTCGAAAATTCAGTCGGATAACGTAGGAGAATGTCATGTTACTGGAAATCCAAGATCTACATGCCAAAATCGATGACAACGAAATCTTAAAAGGGGTATCGCTACAGGTCAACGCCGGCGAAGTGCATGCCATTATGGGGCCGAACGGCTCCGGAAAAAGTACCCTCTCCAAAGTCCTGGCCGGCGACCCTGCTTATGAGGTGACCGCAGGACATGTGCGCTTTGACGGCAAAGACCTGCTGGCATCCGGGCCGGATGAGCGGG
This sequence comes from uncultured Candidatus Marinamargulisbacteria bacterium, assembly GCA_964364855.1. Lineage (GTDB taxonomy): Bacteria > Margulisbacteria > Marinamargulisbacteria > CAYINU01 > CAYINU01 > CAYINU01. The sequence continues at coordinate 2,444 of CAYINU010000085.1, forward strand.
CCAATCTCGGGTTGTTTTTGGCGTTTCAATACCCCGTGGAAATTCCTGGCGTGAACAACGCCCAATTCTTGCGGATGGCCTACAACGCCAAGCAAAAATTCCAGGGCCAACCCGAAGTGGATCCTTTGGAATTTGAGGACGTCTTGAAAGCCAAGCTCAACATGCTGGACATGCCCGAGGCCTATTTGGATCGATCGGTAAACCACGGCTTTTCCGGTGGCGAAAAGAAGCGAAACGAAATCCTGCAAATGGCGGTGCTTAACCCTAAGCTTGCTATTCTCGATGAAACGGATTCGGGGCTGGATATTGATGCGCTTCGCGTTGTGTCGGCTGGCGTTAATCAGCTCAAAACGGCCGAAAATGGGATTATTTTGATTACCCACTATCAGAGGCTGCTCAATTACATCGCGCCCGATTTTGTCCATGTCATGGCCAATGGCCGCATCATTAAATCCGGCGATAAGTCCCTGGCCATCGCGCTTGAGGAAAAAGGCTATGACTGGCTAACCCAAGCGGTGGGGATGGCCAACTAATGACGGCAACCGCAACACTGCCATCATGGCTAGCGGACTGGGCGGAAAGTGTGGGCCTGCCCATAGCAGCCGATGCGCGTCACCGTGCTGAACTGTGGAAATATGTTGATTTTGCGCCGCTGGATCGTGCGTTTGACACCCGTACTTCTGAGGCCACAGCCCAAAACGCCTATGAAAAGGATGAGACATTTCGAGTGATTGGTCATTGGCACAACGGAACCTGGGAAGCCACTCCGGCCCTGGGTGTTCAGGCCAATGTGGTGGATGCCCGCAAACTGCCTTCGGCAGTCGCATTGGGCTCAAAAGGCAACTTGTTTTCAGAGGTGGCGGACCGTGCTAGCGACACGGCCCTGGTGGTCACCGTGGCACCCGGACTGCAAGTGGATACCCCTTTGGCCATCGGATTTTTGGCAACTGGTTTGAAAAATACCGCAGCGGCTCAACGGGTACACGTCCACGTCGGACAAGGCGCGTCGGTACGGATGTTGGTTGAACACCAAACCGCCCAGAGTGATCGTGTTCTGTTTAATCGCATGACAACCATCCATCTGGAGCCGGATAGCCAACTGGAATGGGTAGTCATTCCCGATACTTCCGGCATTTTGCGGGCCGAGGCAACGTGTCTGTTTCTGGAAGCCCATTCCCGACTCAAATTTTTCAGTGTTCATACCCAAACCCCGTTTGAATTTCACGATACCCAGGTGTATTTCAGGGGTGAAAATGCCCATGCCCAGCTCAATGGTTTGGGGCTGTTGGCCGATCAGGACAAACTCTACCAACACGTCGAGGTCCATCATGACGTTCCCAATACCCAAAGTTTCCAACTCTACAAATCCATTTTGGCCGGGCATTCGACATCAGAGTATACGGGTCTGGTGAAGGTCGCGCCTCACGCGCAAAAAACACTTTCGGGACAGTTAAACCGCAATCTGATGCTGTCCGGCACACCGCAAGCCCATTCCCGGCCTCAGCTGCAAATTCACGCCGACGACGTCAAATGTAACCACGGCGCGACGGTGGGGCAGCTAGATCCCCAAGAATTGTTTTACATGGTTAGCCGCGGATTGTCCTCCGAAGCGGCAACGGGCTTATTGACCCAAGGCTTTGCCGATGAGGTTGCTGCGTTGATTTCCGATGTGCCGGTTCGCGATACGGTTCGCAGATATGCCGATGCGTATTTGAGGGCCTGTCGTGTCTAAATCATTTCGTGACGATTTTCCTGTTCTGTCAGTGGCCCATCCCAATCTGGTTTATTTGGATAGTGCCGCCACCACTCAGAAACCGGCATCGGTGATCCGGGCGCTTGAATCGTTTTACAGCGCGTCCTACGCCACCATCCACCGTGGGGTCTATGGCCTTAGCCAAGAGGCCACCGATAAGGCTGAATCTGTCCGAAAAGAGGTGCAGCGTTTTATAAATGCCAGTCGTCCGGAGGAAATCATCTTTGTTCGCGGGGCGACTGAGGCCATCAATTTGGTGGCCTCGTCTTGGGCGAGGCAGATGCTAAAACCGGGCGACGAAATCCTGGTAACGGAAATGGAACACCATTCCAATTTGGTGCCCTGGCAAGTGTTGCGGGACAGCCTGGGAATAACCTTGCGCTACGTACCGATACTGGACAACGGGGAATTGGATAGGGATGCTTATCACCGATTGCTGTCTGACAAAACAAAACTGGTGGCCGTCACCCACGTGTCGAATGTGTTGGGTACGATAAATTCTATTGCCGAGATCGCCCAAGCTGCGCATCGTGTCGGTGCCAAAGTCCTCGTCGACGGTGCCCAAGCCGTGGCCCATATGCCCGTGGATGTTCAGGCCCTTGATGTGGATTTTTACTGTTTCTCGGGCCATAAAATGTATGGGCCGACTGGGATTGGCGTCCTGTATGGCAACTATAAATGGCTTGAAACGATGGTACCCTATCAAACCGGTGGGTCGATGATCGAGTCTGTCGCGCTAGAAAAGACAACATTCGCCAAGCCACCGGCCCGTTTTGAAGCCGGTACCCCCGCCATTGCCGAGATTATCGGCCTGGGCGCGGCGATTGGCTATCTGCGGGACGTGGGATTTGAAACCATTCAAACCCAAGAGCACGCGTTGCTACTGGCAACCGTTGCGGGGCTCACCCAGTTGGGTGGCGTTCGGTTGATCGGCACTGCGCCTCACAAGGCCGGTGTTGTGTCTTTTGTGATGGAAGGGGTACATCCGCATGATATCGGTACCATTTTGGACCATGAGGGTATTGCGATACGGGCAGGGCATCACTGCGCCCAGCCGCTGATGGTCCGCTTTGGCGTGCCGGCGACGGCCCGGATTTCATTTGGCATTTACAATACCCCAGATGATGTCCAAAAAGCGCTGGCTGCCCTGGCCAAGGTCAAGGAGATTTTCCAATGAGCCGTGACCTCTCTGCGTTGTATCAGCAGGTCATTTTGGATCACAACAAAAATCCACGCCATTATGGTGTGCTCGATCCCAACGACCGCCAAACCCATGGGGTGAATCCCCTGTGCGGTGACGATTACCACATCTATCTGAACCTGGATGGGGAGCGTATTGCAGACATCCGTTTTTCAGGTACGGGCTGCGCCATTTCCAAATCCAGCGCGTCGCTGATGACTACCACCGTGCTGGGCAAAACCATTGCCGAGGCGAAAGACCTCATCCGTTGCTTTATTGCCATGCTTACCGCCGAGCCGGACGCCCAATGCCTGGAAAAGCTGAATCGACTCCGCGTGTTGGAAGGCGTTAAGCACTATCCGGTCCGTGTTAAATGTGCCACTTTAGCATGGCGAACCTTGGAAGCTGCATTATCTCATCCCGATCAAACCGTAACCACTGAATAAAATAGGAGGAAAGTATGAGCGATATCGTCATCCGACCCGAATTAACCCCGAACCCCAATGCCATCAAGTTTTCTGTCAACCGAGACGTCATTTCATCTGGCAGCGTCAATTTTGCTTCTGTGGCCGAGGCCAAGGACTCCGGTCTGGCCACCGATTTGTTTACGATTGATGGCGTCGAAAACGTGATGCTGGGCCGCCATTTTGTTTCGGTAACCAAGACCTTGGCCGCCGACTGGAACAATTTGGCCGAGCCGCTGGTCGCCAAACTCAAGGCTTTTTTTGAAACCGGTGCACCGGCCATGGATCCTGACGCCCTTGTCAGCCGCCAAGAAGCGGCCACCGCGAATGCAACGGAAGCCGAAAAGCGTATTCGCGAAATCCTAGACGAGGAAATCCGACCGGCCATTGCGATGGACGGTGGGGACGTTGTGTTTCATTCCTACACCGATGGTGTATTGACCTTGCATTTGCAGGGGGCCTGCTCGGCCTGCCCTAGCTCTACCTGGACCTTAAAAATGGGGATTGAAAACCGTCTCCGCGAAGAAATTCCTGACTTGCGCGAAGTCGTGCAGCTGATGTAGGTCAGCCTAGAGGCCATCTCATAATACCGCCATGGAGCCCTCTGCTCCGCTCAAAATGCCCTTCATGGGCTTCGCCCAGCCGGGCAGCCTT
>CAYINU010000086.1:0-6466 GCA_964364855.1 uncultured Candidatus Marinamargulisbacteria bacterium
CGATATGGGCGATGATACAAAAATTGCGGAGGTTGTTCACGGCATGGCTATTTTAGGTTGTTGGCAATTTAATTTCTATCACTTTATTTAAGCACATAAGACAGATCCCTGCGTTACCACCCGCTGGGACTCGTATATTGATTAGCCTTTGAAATATTTGAAAATGGTGTTGGGGGCTGTGAGGCCCTTGCCTAAATGTTGACAAATCTAGAAGTCAAGTTCCATCATTGTCAATGTTATGTATTATCGAAAACGGACAATTGCCAAACATTTAATCCGCCTGGCTGACCAATACCCGATTCTTACTCTAACGGGGCCCCGACAATCCGGAAAATCAACGGTTAGTCGCCACATATTCATTCAACATGCCTATGTGAACCTCGAAGATCTTGAAATGAGGCAATATGCCTTAACCGACCCTAAAGGCTTTTTGTCGCAATATCCGAATGGGGCCTTGATTGATGAAATTCAATATGCGCCTGATTTGTTGTCTTATATTCAAATTCGGGTTGATGCGGACCGAAAACCCGGGCAATTTATTTTAACGGGTAGCCAACAGTTTTCTCTGATGGCGGGGGTGTCGCAATCGTTGGCGGGGCGCACCGCATTGGCGACGTTGTTGCCTTATAGCTGTGAAGAATTGGCCGATGATTTGCCGCCAGATGTTGAATCGATGATGCTGAATGGGTTTTACCCCAGGTTGTATGAAGATCATTTAAACCCAACTGAATACGCGTCATTTTATTTGCGTACTTATGTTGAACGGGATGTACGCCAACTGTTGAATGTGCAAGATTTAACCCAATTCGAGCGCTTTTTAAAATTCTGTGCGGGTCGATCCGGACAAATGGTCAATGTGTCGGCATTGGCAAATGACAGTGGATTATCCGTTAAAACAATTAGAAAATGGCTGTCTGTTTTAGAAAGCAGTTATATCATTGCGCTGTTGACTCCTTTCCATAAAAACATCAACAAGCGCCTGGTGAAAACTCCCAAACTTTATTTTTTGGATACAGGGTTACTTTGTTATTTGCTGGGCATTACGACGGTTGATCAGCTGGCACAACATCCGCTAAGAGGTAGCATTTTTGAAACCATGGTGGTGTCAGAATGTTTGAAACAGCGCTATCACCAAGTGCAAGAGCCAGGATTTTCATATTATCGTGATCAGCAATATGAGGTTGATTTGATTAGCCAAATGGGTGCTAAAACCCACGCCATAGAGATAAAGGCTGGCAAGACTTTTTCAGCTGATTTTTTGAAAGCGTTACACCATTATCAGACCCACGACCCCGATTGTATTCGGCAAACCTTGGTTTATGCCGGTGATCTGGCGCGCCAATTTAAAGGGGTTCGGGTGTTGCCGTTTCGCAATATCCAACAGATTTTTTGATTAGGCCGCATTAATACTATAGGGTTGCTATCCCAATGGCGTTGGGAAATTGCCTGGTGTGCAGTTTCCTGATTTAATTTAAGACATGGATCACGCCCGATTGACTCAACAGCTGCGTGCCGGTTTTTCCGGAACCGTTGCCGTTATCGGCGATGTGATATTGGATGAGTTTTTGTGGTGTACGGTGAACCGGATCTCGCCGGAGGCACCCGTCCCGGTCTGCCATGTCCAGGACACCACCTTGGTTCCGGGTGGCGCGGCAAACGTAGCCCACAACATTCGCAGCTTGGGCGGAAAAGTCTTTTTGCTGGGTGTTGTCGGGGACGATGCCGCCAAGGCTCAGCTGGAAATGTGTTTGCAAAATTTAAATGTAGATCCGTCTGATCTGGTGACGGACTCATCCCGGCCGACCGTGATCAAAACCCGTATCATTGCCCACCGCCAACATGTGGTCCGAGTGGACCGAGAAGCCCCTCAACCCATTTCTGCGGATATTGCAGAAGCCCTGTTAAAAAAATTGGACGCGATATTGCCGCAGGTCCAAGTCGTATTGCTTTCCGACTATGCCAAGGGATGCCTCACTGATCAGCTAAGCCAAGAGGTGGTTAAGCGCTGCCGAAAAGCCGGGATTAAAGTGGTGGTGGATCCCAAAGGCACGGACTATGCCAAATACCATGGGGCCACCGTGATCACGCCCAATTTTTCTGAATTTCAGGCCGCAGTTCAGCAACCGATCACCACCGAAGCGCAAGTCCATCAACATGGGCTCAATCTTCGCCAGTCCCTCGAGCTGGAGGCCATGCTGGTTACGCGTTCCGAAAAAGGCATGTCGATTATTTTTGCATCCGGTGAAAAAGTGGACATCCCCACCCGGGCCCGCGAAGTGTATGACATTACGGGTGCCGGCGATACGGCCGTTGCGGCCATGAGTTTGGCCTTGGCGTCAGGGTGGACCCTGGCCGATGCGGCCCAATTTTCCAATTATGCTGCCGGTGTGGTGGTCGGCAAAGTCGGGACGGCGACGACCACGGTGGCAGAAGTCATTCATGCCGTGGAACGGGATGCCCGTGGGGATTGAAGACAAAATCTTGGCCCCCTCTGCTGCCCTAAGTTGGGTTCGGCAACAACAGGCCCAAGGCAAAACAGTGGTGTTTACCAACGGGTGTTTTGATTTGCTGCATGCGGGTCACGTTGACATTTTGAATCGGGCAAAGACCTTGGGTGATGTTCTGGTGGTGGCCATCAATACCGATGATTCCGTACGCAAACTTAAGGGCCCCAGCCGCCCGGTGAATACGGTAGCGGATCGTGCCTTTGTATTGGCCGGATTGGCGGCGGTGGATGTCGTGACCATGTTTGATGACGCAACACCGATAACCCTCCTCGGCCAGTTAAGGCCAGACATCCATGTGAAGGGTGGGGACTATGTGGCCGAGGGCCTCCCAGAATATCCAACGGTGAAGGGCTATGGCGGAAAAGTGGCTATTTTGCCTTTACGAGACGGTCATTCGACAACCCAGCTCATTCGAAGAATACTAGGGCGTGTGGACATTCATTTCAACTAGGTGCTACATAACACTCACCCCCTCCTCCAAATGCCAGTATGGCATTTGGAGGATCCCCCTCTCTCGAGATAGAGGGGGATGATTGGGTTTTTGCTCCTTCTATCTTGAGAGAAGGAGCCCCTCAAAATCCCAGGATGGGAGTTTGAGGTGAGGATGAGTGTTAGGTCAGTTCTGGAGGCTTTTAATATGATTCCAATTATTTTGAATGTCCACACGACCTAGGTTAACCTTGCGAGAGAACGCCAATCGGTCGCCGCCGCGTAGCGCTTACATCGGCATGGCCTCGTAGATGCGAACTGTTCCTTCAGGATCGTCTTTAAGCGCTGGGCACCCTTTTGCAATTTTTACTGCCTCATCCCTATCTTTTGCATGGATGATTGAGTACCCTTTGGCTGGCCATTTATCAGCAGATATTGTTTCGACACCTTTTGCCGTAACAGACTTCGCGACTGGCGCAAACGGATTCCCGCCATCAACCATCTTATCTTGGAACGAACCGAACCACGCCATCCACTCATCCATGACTTTTTTCATATTTTCTTGGCTGATGTCCTCAGCTCTGACTGCGCCGTAATATACAAAAACAAATTTTTTCATCGTTATTTCCTCTTTCGTGCTTTGGTTAATTTGGTATGACTTTTTTCAATGGTGGCGATGTAATTCTCCAGCGTTTCTTCATTGTTGCCCCAATATGCATGGAACTGCGTTATCCAATCTTGCATCAACGAAAGCCCGGTTCTATCCAGCGCGATAAAATTAACTCGACCACTTTTCTTGCGTTGTACGAGCCTTGCCTGCTCCAGCACCTTGATGTGCCGATGAATGGCGGGTAAAGACAACTTTTGTTGATCTGCTAACTGCCCAATAGATGCCGGCCTTAGCGCAAGTACGTAGACGATTCTGCGCCTCCTTTCATTTGCGAGAGCTGCTAACACCCGATCTAATTTTTTAGCATCGCTCCTAATCATACTTAACAATGTTGTTAAGTATATAGCGACAATATCAAAAGCGCAAGTGTCGTGCAAACCGCTTGACGCTCGGAATAGAGGACCAGGAGGAGTGATACTCGAACTAGAGTATGACTACCAAATCCGGATTGATCCTTTTAAAATGCTTGTCCAACGTAACGAGTCTGAGTCCGTAAGTATCGGCCACAGTCAATTGATAAGCATCATCAAAATCCAACTTGTATCTACGGCTAATTTTGACTACTTCACCATAAGCAAAGGGGTCATCCAATGCCACAAGGTCAATGGCATTTTTAAACTTTTTAACCATTTTTTCAAAAATCTGTGGCTTTTTCTCACGAAATAAAATGACGCCAATTGAATGCAAAGAAAAATCGGTCAAAAATAACCGCCCGGCATTCTCAAGTAGGAATTTTTTACAATCTTCTTTTTTTCTCTGATTCAGCAGCACCTCTAAAAAAATATTAGTGTCAATCAGATAGCCCACTAACGCCACTCCAACGCCTTCTTCTGTAATTCCACAGACGTATCGTTTAAATGAGAAAGAGCGCCTTCCCATTCAAATTCTAATTTCGAAACAGATTTTTTCTCGGTGGCACGGGCTGCCTTTGTCATTAAAAATTGAATAAAGTCCCATGCTTCTTGGCGCAAAGGTTGCGGCAATTGTACCCACGTCTTTTGAATCGATTTGGATTCTGTTTTCATAAGGAGGGCTCCTTTTCCATTTCCACCTTCAATTTACACCAACTATGCTGCGCAGACCAAGGGGCCTACTCCTGAAAAATATTGCATTTTTTAAATGCCTTTCCTTTAAACGATATTTCAAATGGCAATTATTTAACATGTCGTACCCTTTTCCTGGTACAACACATCCCGTTATCTTTTCAGGAAACAGCAACCTAACACGGCGAATAGGCGGCAGAAGGTCACTGTCTCCGGATACCAAGACCACCTTGTCAAAGGTATTTGTAAATGCATTTCGTCGCTTCCCATTGCAACCCAAAAGACAATGCCGCGTAACCTCTTTGAATTTCCCCAGAATAACCGTAACGCCTTCAGCTTCCACAGCCTCTAGATACGTCTTGTGGTTCTGTCTTTTATCCTTATTCCACGTCGGTAATGCGGTAAAATAAAGGATATCTGTTAGTACGTCCTGGGGCATTAGAAATTGTTCGCACAATTTGCAGAGATCCAACCACTTGTATTGCCGAAAATCGGGCTTGCAAAGTGTTCGATTAGTCATAATAAAAAATCCCGCCGTCCGAAGACTAGCGGGGCTACAGAGAAACTCTGTAGGGGTACAAAGCTATTGTATCCCGACTCGGTAGATTTTTAAACCCTTGCATTTCCCCTCTGCCGCTAACTCGTCGGAATATTTTCGTAAACGCGGCGACCCGCTATCCCAGCGAAGGCCGGGATCCAGTTTGGTGTTTAGCGCCTGGATCCCCGGATCAAGTCCGAGGATGACGGAAAGGGGGCCTTGGAGGTAGGGGGTGAGTGTTAATCACCCATTGATCGGAAAATCCGGTATCGGCACAAACGTCCCGATCGTCATCTGACTCTCCTCACCGTTGTTGATGATCGAGACTTTTCCGGTGCGGATCGACTGCTCTCCCAGCGGATAGTCGTCACGGAACAGGATGACAATATAGTTCGACGGCGTCCGGCGGCCTTGGGTGTCTACTACGTAGACCAAACAGCTAAAGTCTGATCCTCGGAGAGGATCAGACTTTTGGATCGTGTACGATCCTAAAGTCTGATCCTCGGAGAGGATCAGACGGGTAGCATCAAACGTACCCGAAAACGGGTTTCGCGCCCCATAATATCCCATTGTATTAGAGGTAATATCCCACACCTCATACCACCCAAATTCCGACGCCGGCAATGTGCTCTGTGTCCATGTCAGCACAATATTCGTCGTCCGGCCCTCCGGGCTCAATGTCTCCACACGCGCCACATTCAGACTCACCGGCCTCGGATAGTCGTCCGGCAGCGGTACTGATAACTTTACACTCGCCGACCGATTGTCTCGCGTCGATGTGATTTCGCTCCGCACATGCATCGAATACGTCGTGTTCACATCCAATATGATGTTTACCGACGTCTGCCGCGCCGTCATCGGGTCGACGATAAAGCCCCCACCGTACCGAGCTCCAATCCGAATATCCGTATACGGCCCCACATTCACCGACGGCCCCCATTCCAGATGATACCGGTTCACCGTCCCGTCCACCGTCGTGATCGTCAGTGTCAGGTCGTAGGTCGGCGTCGTGGACCCGCCGCCGCCGGACGATGACGGGGTCGCACGTCCGCATCCCGGGAGTAGCGGCATCGCGCCAACGCTCAACACGAACACCGCCAGCACTACTCCCCCCGCCAGCCTTGTCCACTTCTCCGCGCTCATTTTACCGCCTCGTATCTCCATTACCGCGCCATTTTACCATCTATTTTCTTGTCCATCAGCCTGACCGAAACCCTACCGGGTGTCTTCGAATCGATGTCTTTAATCCGCAACTTCACCACCATCACATTCCCGGACG
>CAYINU010000087.1:0-6148 GCA_964364855.1 uncultured Candidatus Marinamargulisbacteria bacterium
TGGTCGGGGCGACTGGATTTGAACCAGCGACCACTAGCACCCCATGCTAGTGCGCTACCGGGCTGCGCTACGCCCCGACATCGGTTGACTCGGTTGAGTCTACTGGCTTTTCCTGCTTTTTGGAAGGCTCGGCCGCCAGAACAGCATCGGCTTTGGCTTTGTCTGCCAGTGCCTTGGCGATTTCAGCGTCCAGTTCGACTTGGGCTTGGGCAGGATTTTCTAGCAAGCGGATAAATACCTCGCCTTCGAGAACTTCCTTTTTCATAAGTAACTTGGACATCAGGTCCAACTGATCGCGTCGCGTGGTCAAGATAGATTTGGCGTCGTGATAGCACTGTTCAATAAGCGCCTTGATTTCCTCATCGATAAGGTGGGCGGTATGTTCCGAATAATCCTTGGAATGATCGCTATAATCACGGCCCAAAAAGATGGTATTGTCTGATTTGCCATATTTTCGGGTACCCAGCTTGGGATTCATCCCGTAGGTGCAGACGTAGTTGCGTGCCAATTCCGTGGCCTTTTCAATGTCATTGGAGGCACCAGAGGTAATAGAGTGAAACACAATGTCTTCGGCGATGCGACCGCCCATCAAAATCTTAATCCGATTTTCGATCTCCGTTTTGGACACCAAATGTTTGTCTTCTACCGGCAGTTGAAGGGTATAGCCCAGGGCCAATCCCCGCGGCAAAATCGTGACCTTGTGAACAGGATCCGTTTCGGGCAATGTATGGGCGACGATGGCGTGGCCGACTTCGTGATAGGCCACGATTTCTTTTTCTTTGTCGGAAATGAGGCGGGATTTGCGTTCCGGTCCAGCCAGGACGCGTTCGGTGGCCTCGTTGAGGTCCGACATCTCGACATGTTTTTTTCCATGGCGGGCCGCCAGTAGAGCACCTTCGTTAACCAGATTGGCCAGATCAGCGCCCGTAAATCCTGGCGTACCACGCGCTACAATCTCCAAATCCACATCTTTTTCCATTTTTTTGTCCCGAGCGTGGATTTTGAGAATATCCAGCCGGCCTTTGATATCCGGTTTGTCCACGACCACCTGGCGGTCAAATCGGCCGGGCCGCAGCAGGGCAGGGTCCAAAATGTCGGGGCGATTCGTAGCGGCAATGATGATAATCGTCTGATTGGGCTCAAAGCCATCCATTTCGACCAGCAATTGATTGAGGGTTTGTTCGCGTTCGTCGTGACCACCGCCGATACCCGCGCCGCGATGACGCCCCACCGCATCGATCTCATCCAAAAAGATAATACAAGGCTGGGCTTTTTTCGCTTGGTTAAACAGGTCGCGGACGCGAGAGGCGCCCACACCGACAAACATTTCCACGAAGTCCGATCCGGACAGACTAAAGAACGGAACGTCGGCTTCTCCGGCGACGGCCTTGGCCAGTAAGGTTTTACCGGTCCCGGGAGGCCCCATCAGCAAGACGCCCTTGGGGATTTTAGCCCCGATGGCCTGGTACTTTTGAGGATGTTTGAGGAACTCTACGATTTCTTGCAATTCCTCTACGGCTTCATCTACACCCGCCACATCCTTAAATGTCTTCACGGTAGTGGTTTCCTTTTTCCACTGTTGGGCACGAGATTTGCCAAAGGAAAGGGCTTGGTTATTGGCACCTTGGGCCTGACGGAAAATAAACACCCATAGAGCGGCGATCAAAATAAAGGGTAGAAAAGCTTGAACCAGCATGCCCCACACCCAGCCCGAATCCGTCGGGTTCACTTTGATTTCCACGCCTTGCTTATTCAGCGAAGATACAAAGTCCGGATACTCAAGATAGTACGACTTGAAATGCTGTCCGGCACGGGTTTCACCTTCGATAACCCGCTCGGAGGTACGGACGGTAACGGCTTTGATATTGCCGCTATCGAGCTCTTTTAAAAAGGCGGAAAAATCAACGGTTTCCGGCCCTTTGGGTCCGGAGAAAAACGTGGTCGCGATGGAAATAATAATAAGCCCGATAATGAAATACCAAATGAATGCGCGCCAATCGCGTTGGCCGCCATCACTGGGCTTGGGGGACTTGAGTTTCGCCATAATTTTCCTATCTGGGTTGCGCCGATAAAAGTGTGGCCTATGTTAGCAGTAAAGGCAGGCTCACTTCAACTGCGTGAGAACGACCCGGTCCTCGCCATCAATTTCGAGTAGCTGAACATCGACGTGGTCTGTTTTTTGGGTAGAGAGGGTTTTGGCCACATAATTGGCCAGGATAGGCAACTCGCGATGCCCACGGTCAATCAATACAGCTGTCTCAATCACATCAGGACGGCCGAAATCTGCCAATCCATTTAATGCAGACCGGATGGTGCGGCCTGTAAACAAAATATCGTCTATCAAAATAACGTGCCGGTGATTGATATCAAAAGGAATATCCGATTCGCGAACCGTGACAAAACGATCCCCTGAAATAATGTCATCCCGATACAGCGTGATGTCTAGTTTGCCGACGGGAATGGCTTTTCCGGTTTGCTGTTGAATCTGCTTTGCGATACGTTGGGCCAGTGGATGGCCTGCTGTTAGAATCCCGATTAATACCAGCCGTTTGAGGTCGCCTGCACCGTTTAGGATCGCCTCGGTAAGGTCATGTACGCTGCGGGAAATGTCTTTTGGCCCCAGCACAATCTGGAGTTCAGGTGTCGGCTTTACCATAGCGCCTCCAGAGGAAGTTGGCAGAATTACCTCTATAATACACCCTTTGTCGAGGGGACACGGCGGTCATTTGGGTTGACGCTCACAGCTTGACGCAGACACATCCCAAATGCCTTGAAAATAGACTCGATAATATGGTGCAGATTCTCTCCGGACAAAATGCGAATATGCAGCGTAACCCGTGCATTTACAACAAAGGCATTAAAGAATTCCTGGACCAGCTCGGTGTCAAATTCACCAACCTTGGCTTTGGGAAGCCCGGTATCAAAATGAAGATAGGGCCGGTTGCTGATATCCAAGGCAATTTGACAGCAGGCCTCGTCCATTGGGACAACGGCCCAGGCATACCGGTGGATGCCCGCGGCATCACCCAGGGCCTGCCGAAACGCCATGCCCAAACAAATGCCCAAGTCCTCCACGCTATGGTGAAAGTCGATCTCGGTATCTCCCGCTAAATTCACATGCAGATCCAGACGCCCGTGATAGGTCATCAGATCCAACATATGGTTGAGAAAATGGATATCGGAATGAACTTCGGATATACCGGTACCGTCCAGATTGAGCGACAGCTGGATGGCGGTTTCTTTGGTTTTGCGGTCCATTTTTGCGATGCGGCTCATGGTGTGCCTCCTAAAATAACGACTGGGATTGCGTCGGTGCAGTTGCGGCAGGGGAACGCCCCAAATGCGCATAGGCGGTTGCGCTAACCTGCCGGCCCCGTGATGTGCGTTCGATAAATCCGATTTGCATCAAATAGGGCTCAATCACGTCTTCGACCGTATCGACGGTTTCGGAAATGCTGGCGGCAATGGTTTCCACACCAACGGGCCCCCCCGAAAAATGGGTGATGATGTGGGTGAGGTATTTGCGATCAATGGTATCCAGTCCCCGGGTATCAACATCAAATGCGCGAAGCGCGTCTTGTACGACTGGGAGGGAAACCGTGCCATCGGACTTGATTTGTGCCCAGTCTCTGACCCGTTTGAGCAGGCGGTTGGCAATCCGAGGAGTGCCACGGGACCGACGGGCAATTTCAGAAACGGCATGGATTTCCACAGGTGTTTGCAAAATGGTAGCGGTGCGGCCGATGATCACGTCCAGTTCATGGGGTTCGTAAAATTCGAGGCGTTCAATAATGCCAAACCGATCCCGCAGCGGCGCAGAAAGCATACCTACGCGAGTCGTTGCGCCAATGAGGGTGAATTTGGAAACATCCAAGCGGATAGATCGGGCAGAAGGACCCTTGCCGATGATGATGTCGAGCTCGAAGTCCTCCAGTGCGGGATATAGGACCTCTTCCACAGAGCGGTTTAGCCGGTGGATTTCGTCGATGAACAAAATATCGCCAGCCTCCAAATTGGTCAGGATGGCGGCCAGATCACCGGGACGCTCAATGGCGGGCCCGGAGGTGGTTTTGATATTCACCCCCATTTCGGCGGCAATAATATTGGCCAGGGTTGTTTTCCCCAATCCAGGCGGACCGTACAGCAAAATATGTTCTACCGTTTCCTGACGTTGACGGGCGGCTTGCATAAACACGGACAGGTTTTGTCGGATCTTTTGCTGGCCGATAAAGTCGTCCAGCCGACTGGGTCGCAGGCGGCCTTCTGCGGGATCTTCGCTTTGTGAAACGGGTGAGAGCAGGCGGTCCTGCTCGGCTTGCAGATCTTCCGGCATTCTACCTACGAGAATGTCTTAATTCACCTAAAAAAGCAAGCGAAGCGAGGCGAGATCAGCTTCGGGTGCCAAGGCACCGCGGTAGATTTTTGGGGGAGGGTAATGTAGCCAAAAACGATAATACCAGCGCAAAAAGGTCATGGCCCAAAAGGGCAGTACAGGTCCATGGATAACGGTGGCATTGTGACGGATCGCCTGACGCAGCAATGTGCGGAAAGAACGAAGAGGATGTCGCAGATCAAATGACATGGGAAAAATTCGCAATCCGTCGTTCCACAGTCGCTTTAAGAGAGATCGTGTGCGCAATTCTTCATCGAGATCGGTGGTCACATACAGCACGCGCACGGTTGCCAGCCAATGCGCGTCTAGCCGTGCCTGCCAAGGCATGGGCTTCGCGGCTTTCACCTGGTCCCAAAGGGTTCGGAAGGCATCTACCAAGTGGCGCGGTGTTAACCAAGTGACACATTGCTCGGCATCACAACGACCCCGGGTACAAAAAGACTCGCAATGATAATCCTCTCGCAAAATGACAAAGAAGGGAGAAAGGGGGCCCCATTTGGTAGGAGGATTGATTTTTTTTCCGGCAAACAGCACCAAGGGAATCCCCATCAAGGAGGCCAGATGAGTGGGCCCCGTGTCGGGTCCGATGTAGTAGTTTGAAAGGGACAGTAACGCAATGAGATCGGGCAAGGGCAGAAAATCCAATATGTCCAATACATGCGGGTCTTTGAGCTGATGCAGTGGAGAGTCGGCTCTGGTGGTATCAGAAGTAAGGGCGACATTGACGCCAAATGTTTGGATAAGATCGGGAATGGTTTTGGCCAGAATGGCATCTGGAATGGGAAGGGTAGACCCGCTCGTATCACAAAAGATCGTGACCAAGGGCCGGTCCGGTGGTAGGTCGGATAGCCGTTTTCGGATTGCGGATACGGCGGTAGGGTCTACTGTGATGGTCGGGAGCGAGCCATCGTGGGAGATACCAAGAGGACCCAGAATGGCCAAGCTGTCCATAAAGCGATGATGTCCCATATTGTCCCATCGGACAGGAACGCTGTCCGTCAGGAGCCACCGGGAAACCAGATACGCCTTCTCGCCCAAACGGCGGGGAATACCTGCGGCCCAACCCAGCGCCTGTCCCCAAAGGGTGGTCGAAAGGCAGATGTAAAGGTCATATCGAGCGGTGCGGATACGCTGGGCCAGATGCCATAGCTCGCGAAGAGTGGGGGTTTTCCAAGGGACGGCAGACACCCAGTCGATGGCGGGATGGGTCTGCAGCAGTTTTTCACCCATCGTCGATGTCAGAACATGCAGGGTGGCCTGCGGATAGTGGCGACGGAGCGCCTCGATGGCGGGAATACTAACAGCCACATCACCGAGGCGTTCAGCATGCAATATGAGAATCTTCATTGGCCAGTTGATCGGAATGGGGTAGCCGTTCGGATTTTTGTAAGAGGGTGATTTTGTCGGCCAGTTCCCCGACAAGAACGTCGATTTGGAGCACGATTTTGCAGTCGTTTTGTTTTGACATCGGGCGGCTAGTATAGCATAGTGACCCACTGCTATGATTACCAGTGCGCCATCCTTTTTACATCAGGGCCACACCTACGCACAGGCACAGACTGTGATCCTGCCCATTTCATACGAAAGAACCACCAGCTATCGCAAGGGTACGGCCCAAGGTCCAGAGGCTTTGCTCCGGGCCTCCGAGCAGCTGGAGTTTTACGAATACGAAACACGTACCATGCCTTGCGAAACAGGCATCTTTACCCACCCCATACTCGGGTTTGCCGATTCAGAACCGATCGAATCTTGCTT
>CAYINU010000088.1:0-6096 GCA_964364855.1 uncultured Candidatus Marinamargulisbacteria bacterium
CAGGCGGTCCGCGGTGTATGAAGTATGGTGTGACCCGTGATTATGTTCTGGGATTGGAAGGGTATTGGGCCAACGGCGAGCCCTTCAAGCTGGGCGGTAAACTGCACAAAAACGTGGCCGGGTATGACCTGATCCGATTGCTGGTCGGATCGGAAGGGACTTTGGCGGTGATCACCAAAATCATCCTCAAGCTGATCCCCCTGCCACCGATACGGGTGACCGTTTTGGTTGAGTTTTCGGACTATTGGCAGGCGGTGGATATCCTCTCTCAGGTGAGAGGGGTGGATGTGGCGGCGGCCGAATTCATGGACGAGCGTACGTATAGGGCGGTATGTGCTTACCGTGGTCAAGCGGTTCCTCAGGCGGCAGCACCGGCGCAATTCCTCTTTGAACTCCATGGCTTTTCTGCGGTGGGTGTGGAGGAGCAACTCCAATTACTGGAAAAATTGGCCTTTGAAAACGGGGCAATTGACGTACGAGTGGGGCGCACACCGGCGCAGCGGGAGGCGATGTGGCAATCCAGACGAGACATTTCTCTGGCACTGCGTGCGCAATATCCGGCAAAACGGTCTTATGACATTGTCGTACCCCCTGCGCAGATTACCGCGTATTTACAGGCGCTCTACGCACTCGAAACGGCCCATCCGTATTTCCGATTCGTCGGATATGGGCACTTGGGAGATGGCAATATTCATGTGAATCTGTTGCCTAGTCAGGACGGACTGGATGTCGAACCGATCGAGAAAAAAATCCTGACCTTGGCGGTGTCTATGGGCGGGACGATTACGGGCGAACATGGGGTCGGATTAACCAAAAGAGCTTATTTGCCATTGGTTTTAGACGATACGACCCGTACCCTGCAACGGCACCTCAAGACGGTCTTTGATCCCCGAAATTTACTCAATCCGGGGAAGGCGATTTAGGGCCAGGTCAGGAAAGCGTACTCAGAAACCGAGAAGCAGAGACCATTTCAACCTGAAACTGGATACGCTGGGATTCGAATTAGTTAGGGGTGTTTACTGAGATGAATGGCTGGTTGAGGAGGAGAAATGGATATGTATAAGCATTGTGCGGTTTCATCATTAGAAGGCCGAAGTAATATTGAAGGCTTGGATCATGGTAATACTACTCCAGAGGGGTTTAAACAGCATTATACTCTGAAGGCTCAAGAGTACGACGCTCAATATCAGAAGAACGGATGGAGGGAAATCGTAGAAAAAGCGGTGGAAATATTTTTGGATGCCTTAAGGGGTATTCCTAGAAAGGGATCTTTCTATGTGCTTGATGCCGGGGCCGGGACCGGGCTTGTAGGGGAACAGTTGGATAGGGCGCGAGAAAGTACATTATCGGATTCTCCTCGTCCCCAGCGGAGGCTTCATGTGTATGCTCAGGATATTACCCGTGCGATGTTGGTACAAGCTCTTCAAAAAGAGGTGTATGAAGGCGCTGAAGTTTCGGATGTTTGCGATGAGAAAGCGGCCCTACGTCATCAGAAGGCGTTTGACGGGATTATTTCAGTGGGATTGTTTGGGGGTACCGTTGATCCTAAAGAAGGGATTCCGAAACTGCTTCTACAGTGTAAACCCGGTGGAGTGGTGGTAGTTGCTTCTCGAGAGAGCTATTTTGAAGAAGAGTTTAAGCCCTTTATTCGGGATCACCTCAACAATGAAAGCTATCGTGTGGAATACACACCTCCAATGGCTTTGGATGAAGTTGGTCAACAAAGTAAGTCGGGTCGGTCTGTGTTTGTGACTATTTCTAAGCTTTTAAAAGCGTAAAAGTGCCGGTTATTTCTGATGGACTATCTTTAGCGTTTCTCTGCATACATAAACATCGCATCGATACAGCGCTTGGCGGCGGATAGGGTGTCTGGGGGGATCGAAATGATGTCGTCGGGGTCCGGGGCGGTTAAGACGCGTTTGATGTCTGCCAGTGTATTGGATTTCATATATTTGCACATCGTGCAGGTGCCGACGAATTTTTTGTTGGGATGCTCGATTTGCAAGCGGCTGGAAAGCCCACATTCGGTCAGCATGAAGTAGGCGTCTGCGTTTGTGTCGGTCACATAACGCATCATTTGGCTGGTACTGCCGACAAAATCCGACGCCTGCGCAACAGTCTCGTCACATTCGGGGTGGCTGACCACCCGCAGGTCGTCTTTGTAAGCGGATCGGAGGTAATGAATCAGCTCCACATCATACTCTTGGTGGACATAGCATGTGCCATCCCAATACGGAATGTTTTTGTCGATACCGTTGGCCCGAAGCTCATTGATGAGATTTTTGGCCATGAGCCGGTCCGGCAAAAAGTAAATGTTGTGGTTGGGGATGGCCGCGACGATTTTGGCAACGTTTGATGAGGTGACACACACGTCGCACTGGGCTTTGACGTCGGCGGTGGTGTTGATGTAGCAGACAAACGTGTAGTCCGGATAGGTTTTCCGCAGTTCGGCGACTTGGGCCCCCGTAATGGCATCAGCCAGCGTACAGCCGTTTAATTTGCTGGGAACCAGCACTTGTTTTTGTGGGCTGAGTATTTTGGCCGTATCTGCCATAAATTTCACGGCCGAAAAAACGATGGTATCGGCAGAGGTGGAGGCGGCATCTTTACTGAGTTGATAACTGTCTCCCACAAAATCCGCCACGCTGTAAAGGATCTCGGGGCTGACATAAGAATGCGCCAAAATCACGGCGTTTTTTTCACGTTTTAGGTGCAAGATATCATTGGCAAGGGGCGCTAATTCCGCACATTTTTCGGGTGTAAATAAACACGTATTCCCGCCAATCCGCACATGCTTGAGCTTTTCATACAAACTTTCGCCGGTGACAGTGTGCGGAGAAAACGTGGGCATGCGTTAAGCCTCCAACCGGCCGATGGCCCCGACCGGACATGTGGCCAATGCGTGTTGGCAACGGACGATCTCAACCTCGTTGCGTGGCTGCATGGTGACAAACGCGTGATCAGAAGTTGAGGTCAGCCGGAAATGCAGAGGCGCGATCGATACGCAGGTATCACAAGCCGTGCAGTCTTGATCGACATAAAAGGAGCCACCGACGTTTTCGACGTAGCGGCGAGCGTAATTGGCCATCTTAAGATCCTTATCGTAGTTGAATCCCCAGCGTTTCGCAAATGCTCCCCGTATTGCTTGACAAAAAAAATGAACAGTTTACTCTTGTGAAGCTTCTTCCACTGTTTTTATCCGCCCGTGTTTGGTCTTTTTGCATCCGTACTGACCGCTTTGCCGCCTTTTTGGACCGTGCCCGTTTTTTCCTCGTTTTTTTATCATTTCTATTTTTGGTCTTCCAACGTCCCTGTTCGCTTTCAACGTCTAAGTATCAATAGAGGTGCACCGTGAAAAAAGGTTGGCAAACTTTCGGGTTGGGCTGTCTGGTCGTCTGCGCCGGGCTCCTGATGAATATCGCTCATGCAACGCCCACATATTTCTCGCAATTCGGCACATCGGGCACCGGAAACGGGCAATTCAAATTCCCATCCGGGATACAGATGAGCCCTTCCGGAGAACTATATGTCGTGGACTCTACCAATCACCGTGTGGAGATCTTTGACAGTTCCGGAACGTTTATTTCCAAGTTCGGAACGCTAGGATCGGGAAACGGTCAGTTCCAGCTACCCAAAGACATCGCCTTTGACAGTGCGGGAAATTACTATGTGGCCGACTTTTTAAACTGCCTTATTCAAAAGTTTTCTGCCAACGGGACGTTTTTATTTCAATGGGGATCCTTCGGGACGGCAGCGGGCCAATTTGACGGGCCCAAAGGTATCGCGGTTGATACGGCGGGCAATGTTTACGTCACGGACGATTCCAATCACCGTGTCCAAAAATTTGATTCGAATGGTAATTTTATTTTGCAATGGGGATCATATGGTACTGCCACCGGTCAGTTTGACGGTCCTTCGGGTATTGCCATCGATAGTGCCGGCGACGTTTATGTTGTCGATTTGGGAAATGGCCGCGTCCAAAAATTCACCTCGGATGGGGTCTTTATTTTTTCGGTAGGGACGGGAGGATCCAGTCCCGGCGAACTCCATACCGCGGTGGGTATCGGTATCGATAGCCAAGACAATTTTTGGGTGGCCGAAACAGGGGCCACCAATCGCATTTCGAAATTTAGGTCTTCCGGGACTTTTATTTCAACTTTCGGTACCAGCGGATCGGGCAATGGCCAATTTAGCCAGCCTCAAGACGTCCTGATTGACAGTTCGGGAAAACTCTATGTGACAGACGCAGGCAACAAACGCGTCCAACTCTTTGCCGCGATCGCAGCGCCCAGCGGTATCAATATTACTCAAGTGACAAGCAATGTGGTGCTAACCTGGACCAATCCCACGGACAGTGATTTTTCCGGAACGACGATTCGTCGCAGTTTCAGCAGTTTTCCCGCCACGTCCACCAGCGGCACTTCCGTTATTTCCAACTCCACCGCAACCAGCATTACCCTCGCTGCTTCAGCGGGAACCTATTATTTTTCCTTTTTTTCCAAAAACACAGATGGCTATTATTCATTGGCGGCGACGGCCTCGATCACTGTTGACCTTACCGCCCCATCCGCACCCTCGAATTTCAGCGCGATGCCCAGCGGTACGACGGTGAATTTGACATGGACCAATCCAACCGATTCGGATTTTGAATCGGTCACGATTCGACGCAGCACGTTGGGATATCCGGCGATTACCGGCGGATCCAGTGTGACGGCTAATTTTACCGGCACCAGCTTTAGCAATACGGGCTTGGCCGAAGGGGTCTATTTTTACAGTATCTTTGCCCGAGATCATATTGGCAATTTCTCCGTAAAAGCTACCGCCAATGTCACTGTTGACATCACCGCGCCATCACCCGTCACGGGGCTTACGGCCACGACCAACGGCTCTACCGTCACCTTAAACTGGACAGCGCCTGCGGACTCGGATTTTCACTCGGTCATGATCCGCCGCAGCAGTATGACTTTTCCTCTCACCATTACGTCGGCCACACTGGTCAGTCAGAATGTCACGGCGACCACCTACGTCAATACTGGTCTGGATACCGGGACTTACTATTACGGGGTATTTGCCCGTGATGCGGCCGGTAATTTTTCGGCAGTGGCGACGGTCAGCATTGCCGTGAATGTGGATATTCCACAGTCTGTCGTAGATCTGACCGCCATTCAATCTATCAATTCGGTGGTATTGGACTGGACCAGTCCGACAGAAGGCGGGTTCACGACGGCCACGCTCCGCCGGGGGACCACCACGTTTCCCACCACGCCCACCAGCGGCGTGTCCATCACTCAAAATTCAACAGTCACCCATGCAGTGGATCCCGGCCTGTCCGACGGGACCTACTATTACACGATATTTACCTTCAACACCTCCGGTGTACAAAACGGCATGGCGACGGCCAGTGTCACCTTGGACAATATGGGTCCGGCTGCACCCAGTGGGTTCGGTGTGAACCTAAGCGGCTCCACGGCGACGTTGGTTTGGATCAATCCCACTGACCCGGATTTTGAGTCCGTTACCATTCGCGTGAGCCAGACAGCCTTGCCTACCAGTATTTTTGACGGTGCGTTGGTTACCCAAAACGCGACGGGGATGACGGCCACTCACACTGGCCTTAACACGGGAACCTATTACTACAGCATTTTTGCGGCTGATCAGTTGGGAAATACCTCTACGGCGGCCACAACGTCGGTAAAGGTGGATCTAACCGCGCCTGCTACGCCATCACACAATTTTGCCATTGCCAATGGATCTACGATTCAAGTCGGCTGGACCAATCTGACAGAACCTGACTTTGTTGGCATGACCTTGCGACGCAGCACGGCGAATATCGCATTCACCCCGACAGCCGGTGTGCTGGTGACTCAAAATGTGGTGTCCATGTTCTTCAACGATACCAGTTTGTCTGATGGTACCTATTATTATGGCATTTTTGCCAAAGACACGTCCGGAAACCTCTCTGTTCCCGCGACGGTTTCTGCGACGGTGGATACAACACCGCCGGCCGCGCCCAGTGGATTTACCGGCACGGCAGTGGGTGTGACAGCCAATCTATCTTGGTCTGCGGCAGGAGAATCGGATTTTGCCTACTGGATC
>CAYINU010000089.1:0-5828 GCA_964364855.1 uncultured Candidatus Marinamargulisbacteria bacterium
ATTGGGACTGATCCAAATTGGGGTGTCCGAGGCCCGATTAAAAGACACCGTCGGCACCACCGAATCCCGTTCGACTTTCACCATCGCATAGGGGTTGTATACCGCGATTTTCTCAGGATCGTCATACGTCAAATACACATACCGGGTTCCCTCATCGGGTAACGGAATACTGGAAAACACCACATTAAATGAACTGACCGTATTGGCCGGCAGCGACTCCATTTTTACTTGGCCCATATCCACTTTTTTCGCCGGTGTCGGATCGTCTTGTTGATACAAAACGGCGTCATCATCGGTCCACAATTGCGGGGAGAGCGCCATACTGAGCCCATTTTGGGTGACCGTACGTGCAATATACCCTCTGGCCTGGAAGGTCGGCGTGCGTAATTTCGGAAACTCCCCCTCCAAAAGTGGCGATGGCGGCACAAACCCTTCCAATGCCGCATATATCGAAAAATGGTCGGCTTCGGCCTGAATCCGAAAGACTTTTTGATTTCTACGCTCCTCGCGGTCGCCGCCGTGCGGCTCCAACTCATTCCCAACCTCAGACCATTTGCCGGGCGTTGTCCGTGCCGGATCCAGCTGGCCGGATGACGAAATATGATACAGCCGAACCGCATCCAAATTCACCGGCCGGCTTAATCCCGGGTAACGCCCGGTGGTAATTTGGTCATATTCCGCTTGCGTATACTGATACAAAATCTGGGGCTTGGTCTGACTCTGAAACGTCGGCGTTTCCGGCAAGATCTCGACAATAGGCAACATGTCAAACACCGGCAACATATCCAGATTCCTAATATGAATGTCGGATAGGCCTACCGGTGTGACCGTGGCCAACGTCGTTTTGCCAAACGTGTTTTTGGGCAACTCCAACACCACACGCCCATAGGGACTCGTTATCTGTGTCTGCCGATCATTTGGAACAACGTTCCCGATCCACACCTCCCGCACTTCCGTTTGGCCGGACGTCTCGATCTTAATCGACGACAGCCCGTTGAGCCGCGCCACATCCCAAAATCCCAGCAAAGTCGGATCCATCGCCCGCAGGATGGGCGAGGCCGGCAGGATGGGCAACCAAGCGCCTTGGTAGCGATACGCCATCGAATAGGGGCCGGTGATCGGCGTTTGGGAACGAACCACTACCACGGACCGCGGCTTGGCATTCGGCGCCAGCCGGACCGCAAACGCATCCCCCAGGGGCAACCCCGGTAAGATGCCCCCGACAACCAAGGCCGCATGGCGGTCTCCATTCTCATCGAGCAACGCCACGTCCTGCGGCTGAACCTTGTTTAATCGCAAATGGGGATTGAGGATCGCCACCCCATTTTGGCGCCATAAGGCGCTTTTTAGTGATTCGTAAGGCCCTTTGGGCAATGGGTAAGCTGAAAAAACACTGACCTCCACGGCATCTCCGCCTTTGCCAGAGGCCAAGTCAAAAATGGGCGGCACAAACCGATCCACCCAGCCCTGTAACTGACCATATCGGGTTTCCAGTAACGGATCCATCGCACTGGTCCACTCCCGCCCCCAGGCCGTATCCGCAATCGCAACGACAACTTCCCCCTGCGTGACCGACGCCGTCAGTGCCGGCAAATACGTTTCCGGCTCGGCACTCACCACGGACGCCTGGACCTTTCGATCCATCTGCGGCACCAGGGCGCTCTTGGGCCAGGTGCGGTCAATATGCAGCCACCGCGTCAAAAAGGCCTCCAAATGACCGTCCGGGCTGGCCTGCCACCGGTAGTCGGTTTGCCCCGGCTGCGCCGTTTGCCGATCCATGGTCACCGTCCATTCGTAGCTGGGAAAGGTGGCCCGCACCCCGTCCTCCGGGATGAGTACCGAAAACAGCTGGGCATCGGCCAACGTAAACGGATCTTTTTCGCCACTAAACCGAATGGCTTCCAGCCGGTAGTCCGTGTGACGCTCGCTATACATACTGTCAAAATCCCGCAACGCCTTGGCATGGGCCTGCTTGGCAATCTCCATACCCTGTGGGCCCAAGGGCAATCGCACCATCGAAACGGAACCGGGCAAGGCTTCCGCACTGACCACCCCGTTTTTGGCGATGGCCTCTCCCCGAAACACCGTCGACGGGGCATCGGCCGGGACGACGTTCGGACTGAATTTGACCATCTTGTTATCCAGATTTTTGTAGTTCATCAACACCAACTGAAAATTCTCTCCGGACAAATAGCTCTGCTCGGCCGCCATGCCGATCTCGGTCTCGGCAGCCAGCCCGTCCGACTGACGCTCGGAGATCAGATCAAACGGCCGAGCACCGACCGCCACCGACCGTTTGAGCAAGGACTCTTGGGCATCCGAGTCCATGTCGGCCAATCGGGTATATGCTTTGTCCAACGTCATCATCCGATCCGTCAGCAGTGCGTTGTACCGGTCTGCGGACAGCTCATAAAACGCCGTGCTGGGGAAACCCAGATACCGCTCGTCCTGGAAATGAATCCCCAACTGCGTCGTCCGTTTTTTGTCGCCACCCACCACCCCAAACCACGGGTAATATCGGTGGGTGAGGCGGTTGAAGGCAGATTGATCCATTAGCAGAGAAACCTTTAGTTTAGAATCAATGAATCTTCCGCCACTTCGGTTTTGGGGGAGTTTGGTCAGTGTTGCCCGTAATCCCAAAAATATTTCTTT
This sequence comes from uncultured Candidatus Marinamargulisbacteria bacterium, assembly GCA_964364855.1. Taxonomy (GTDB): domain Bacteria; phylum Margulisbacteria; class Marinamargulisbacteria; order CAYINU01; family CAYINU01; genus CAYINU01. The sequence goes on from CAYINU010000089.1 coordinate 2,653, forward strand.
TGCAGAAAAGTTTGCCTTACCTGCCGGCATTTCCTTGGTTTTCGATATCGCATCCCCCACCACCGTACTCTGGTTCCAGTCCGGATAATTGGCCCGCGCGGGGTTGGGGACCTCGATCATCTTCCCGGGTACATACCCCTGCTGTTGGCCCTGGACGCGTATCGTCGCCGGCTGGGCGTCCATCGTTTCGGTATAAAGCATCTCCCCCATCTCAAAATCCTGGGCCCATTCGTCCATCTTGCGGCCGTCGGGCATTAGGATCTCCACCTTGATGCGGTTGGCCACAAATTCCGGGGCAGGCCGGTGGTTTTGGCCGCCGGCACCTCCGTCGTCATATAAAAACGTGTCGTTAATTTCCATGTCAAAATGGGTAGGATCAATGACCCAGTCATACTCCCGCTCAATCGCAAAGTTCTGGTCTTCTCGCGCCGCCCACGCATTCCTATCTATCCACCCAAACCACCCGTTGGTGTGGTCAATCCAATACCGCCGCTTGCCGTAGTAGGTCACTTTGACCTTGACTTTCATCGTGTCAAACCACCGATGGGCCAGGACCACAAACGGATACAGGGGATAGGCCGGGACTTCTTGGATGCCCTCCACCACTTCTAGCTTCATGCCCACCCTCAGCGGGGGATACAGGGTACCGGTGAGGGCCGTTTGCCAACCGAATCCACTCCCGCCCACGGCATGGTCGGCCCGGACGCCGTCCAGGGTCAGCGGCTCTCCCAACGCGGCCAATATCCCACTCGTCAGTTGGCGGTGCGAGAGCTGGAGGGTCACCGGGGCAGACACCGTCTGGGTCTCGCCGGTATCGGTGGTCACCTCCACCGTGATGACATAGCGTTGGTCCAGCGGGGCAATCTGCCCGTCATCGGTCCGCCCATCCCAGATCACCCGCTGCGTCGGGCCCCCAAACCAGCGTTCGTTTTGCAAGAGGGTGCGGATGCGCCGACCCGACGCATCGATCACCACGGCAGAGGCCCGCACCGCTTGGTTGACCCGGATCGCCATATCCACAACATCCGCGTCCGCTAGGGGATCCAGTAATCGCGTGTCCCATTTGTTTTCCCACACCACCATCAGCGGACTGGACACCGTCACCCGTTGCGTCACCGTTTTGACCGCATACGCCCCCACTTGCTCCGCTGTCACCCGGATGTCATAGGCCCCGCCGGGCACCGTCGCACCGGCCCCATCGGTCAGCGGCCATGCCACCACCGTTTTTTCAGCGGAACTGGCCGCATTCGGCAGGACCACCCAGGACTGCGTCCCCTGAGGTTGGGATCGTGTTCGGCCCACCCACATCGGCACCTCCGCGTGTAGTTGCACCATCAGCGCCTTAGTCAGGGTTTTGAAGCGAATTTCGGATACCCCCTGTAGCCGCCAGCCCAGTCCGGCAGGGGTCACGGACCCCACCGACTGTAGGATGTGGAGTGGCTGCGCATCGAAGCCGCTGATGTTGAGATCCGTTTGCCCATCGGTGCTTTTGACCACCCATTGGTCTTGTTCGCGAAACACGTACACCCCGCTGGCCGACATCTGGGCCGGCGCGCCGGCCGCCATGTCCGTGGCAAACGCAGAAAAAGTCTGGGCCCATACCGTTTTGGACGTCTGCACCTGGGTGACCTCGATGGCCACATTGGCCGTCGCACCCAGCACCGCAATATCCAGTGTCACGCTGTCCCCGGAGCCGTATGACGGCCGGGCCAAAGGCGCCACCGACAACACCATCGGTTGTCGGAGGTCTCCGACGCCGGAGGGAAACACCATCACACTTCGGCGAAAGTCCTGGGCCACACCGGACGACTCCACCACCCGCAACACCAGGTCATATTTCCCACTCACTAGCGGCGGCTCGCCTTCTTTTTCCACTTCCAAATACCCCAGTGTGTCCGACACCCGTGCTTCGGATTTGCCCTCATGTGCCAGACCATCGCTGCGATATCGCGGCGTCACCACCAGTCGGGGATGAGGTCGGGGGATGGTGTCCCCCGGACCCTGTAACAGCAACTCGAATTTGGAAAAATCCGACCGATTCGTCAAATCAAAATCCATAGCCACACCCACGATGGGCACAACGCCGCTGACCAATGCCCCTTCGGGTGGTGAGGCCAATCGGACTTCGCCGCCTTCTTTTAAAACCGTCAGGCGTTGCACCGTTTTGTTCTGATACCCATCCGTCACCGTTAGCGCCACGGTATACGCACCCCGTGGGTACTTGCTCAGATTCAGATCCCAGGTGGCACGAGACCCCCCATTCACATTGCGTGTAGGAAAGGTCTCGATCACGCGATCGTCCCGATCGGTAACCTGTACCGACAGCCAGAACGACCGGTCAGGCTGTGCGGCCGGAACGGCCGTGAGATGGACGGTGTAGCCGTGCTGGCTACCGACAATCAGCGGCGATGCTTTGAATTCGGATAGCCCAGGCACCGTCCGCGCCAGCGTAAAATTCGCCGTGGTTTGCGTGACATTGCCCGCCGCATCAGACAAAACGCCCACGATGGCGTAGGCCCCATCCGTCAACCGGACATCGGCCAATGTCCACTTCACGACGCCATTTCCCGTACCGGTCAGATTCTCCTGGGCCATCACATCCCCTGCCGCCGACTGCAATTGCACCAGTCCGCTGACCCCCTCATTGGCCTTGACCGTCGCCACCACCCACTCATCCACCGCCGTATACACACTGCGGGAGGTCTGGAGTCTCACCAACGGCTTCACATCATCTAATATCAACACCGTCTCCGCCTGGGTCCGGTGACCCGCTTCGTCCCAAACCGTGACCTGTACGTTGTAGGTCCCTGCCTTTGCAAAGGTGCCATCTGTTTGATTTCCACGCTCGGCACCGCGGGTACGCTCCTCGCGGTCGCCGCCGTGCGGCTCCTTGGTCAGCCCATCCCAAAACCATTGCCGCTCCCCGGCCGGTACTTGGAGTAGCACACTGCGTGTCACCACCTGGCCCTGACTGTCCACCACGCTCAGATTTACGGTGGGAAAACGGGTCGTCATGTTGTCCGTTACCACCCAGCCCACAGACAGCGGCCGTTTGGCCAGTGTACCGGGGTGCCGCGGTACTAAGGGCGCCAGACTGACCTGCGGTGGCGTGTGGTCCACATAAAATACATACTGAAGTAACGATTCCGACGCCCCGTCTTTGGCGTTGACTTTGA
>CAYINU010000090.1:0-5824 GCA_964364855.1 uncultured Candidatus Marinamargulisbacteria bacterium
CAAGGTAATGAGATCCAACGTGGAGATAGTCTGGGACTCGCCCAGATTCACGATATCGTATGAGAAATCGGCGTCCAAAATATGCAAAATGCCATCGATAATATCTGAGATATACGTATAATCCCGCAGGCATTTGCCGTGATTGTAAACGGGGATCGGCTTTCCATCACGAATCAGTTGTGCGAACTTGTGAATAGCCATTTCGGGCCGCTGCCGGGGACCGTAAACGGTAAAAAATCGCAGGCAGGCAACCGGCAGGTTGTACAGATGATGGTAGTTGTAGCAGAGCAACTCTCCCGCCTTTGTGGTAGCGGCATAGGGGGAAACGGGGAAATCAACACTGTCGGTTTCGCTAAAGGGAACCTTGGTGTTGTTGCCATACACCGATGAAGACGACGCGAAGAGTATTTTTTTGACGCCATGGGTTTTGGCCAACTCCAAAATCCCCAATGTTCCCATCACGTTTACTTCGGTGTAGAGTTTCGGTTTTTTAATAGAAGGTCGGGCCCCGGCATACGCCGCCAAATGAATGATGGCGTCAAAGGAATGACGCGCAAACAAGGAAGACATCCCCTCCGTATCCAGAATGTCCATCTCGTACAACCGGAAGCGATCATCGCTCAAACAAAGGGCCACATTTTGACGTTTAATTTTGGGATCGTAAAAGTCGTTAAAATTATCGACGCACACGACTTCCGCGTGGGGCCTGGCCAGTAGCGCCTCGCAAAGATGTGAACCCATAAAACCAGCACCGCCGGTGACTAGAATTCTCATGAGTAAGGTGCGATTTTCATGAAGTTGGGTCGGACTGCTGCGACTAAAATAAGCGCAATCATCATTGTAAAATAGTATCACGGCTACGCGGTATCCAAGAAGGGTACTTGCCAAGGGTAACCGAGCTTGACTGTTCGCTTTACCTCCCTCTACTATGACCTGCGTAATTGGACAGAAATTGAATGAGATTGGCGAGGAAATTTGGATGAGACACCCCAGAGTGTTTCTAGGTGGTCTTTTTGTTTTTGGTGTTGTGGGCGCGATCCTTTTTGGGTCAGCAATTGTGCTGGGGGCCGAAAGGCTGAATCCTCTCACGGTTAATCAGATGGACTTATTAATGTCACGAGGCAACTCGGAAGCTGCCTTTAAGTCTGCTCGCGATGAAAGGTCCGCAAGCGAAACGGCTCAGGTAGCGGAAACACCGACGCCCGACGGGCGCATTGAGCTGTCGCCGATCGAGTCCATGTTTAAAGATCTGGATGATGGGGGGTATAAAATCTTTCCGGCGCCAGCAACGGAAGATGCCAAAAAAGTCGACGAGGCGCCGATTCTCCAATACGGATACGACATTTTTAGCAAAGGGGCTGTTGCTAGCCAGTTCTCTGATTCTACCACCGCCGTCAGCGATGACTATGTCCTGGGTCCGGGTGATGTCGTTGATGTGAAGGTGTATGGGAAGGTCCAACAGCAATTCGATTTGACGATTGATGGAAACGGGAAGGCGTTTATTCCCCAAATAGGAGCGATATATCTTGCGGGTGTCCGGTATGGGAGCCTAGCGGGAATCATTAAAAGCAAGTTGTCGACGCAATACACGAATTTTGATGTGAGCGTGAGCATGGGGCAGGTCAGAAGTATTACCGTCTATGCACTTGGAGATCTCGTTCGTCCTGGCACCTATACGGTATCGTCTTTGGCCACCGCGTTTCAGTTGCTTTATCTGGCTGGGGGGCCGACCAAAATCGGGACCTTCCGAAACATTCAGGTTATCCGTGATAAGCGGGTTGTGGGCACTATCGACTTGTACCACTATTTCCTGACTGGAAATCGATCTCAGGATATTCGTTTAAAGAATGGCGACACGCTCTTTGTTCCGATCATCGGAAAGGTCGCACGGATTATGGGCATGGTCAAACGGCCGGCAATCTATGAGTTGGCTGACAACGACACCGTGTCCGACCTTTTGGGTGTGGCAGGCGGGGTTACCGCGACGGGTTATTACAAACGCGTTCAAATCGAGCGGATTGTCCAGGGGGAAAAACGAACGGCTAAGGACCTGACCTTTAAAGCCGCAGACGAGATGCGAAGTCAGTTGCGTGCCGAGTCTGTCATCAACGGCGATTCGGTTCGGATATTGCCGATTTCGCAGGAGATCCGCAACTACGTCACGATCGATGGAAACGTGCGGCGACCCGGAAATTACGGCTATCGTCCAGGAATGACAATCGGGGATTTGGTAAAATCTGCCGATGGGTTTTTGGAAGAAAGTAATCTGAGTCGGGTGATGATTTTTCGCTTTATTTCAAAAGATAATTGGGAAATTATCAGTGTCGATCTTACGCAGCCAAAAAGCGCTGATGTTGTATTGCATGAATGGGATCAAGTCAGGGTGAGTTCCGCCTATACACCGGGTACCATTTCTGTGCAGGGGGCGGTAAAAAAAGCAGGCGACCAAAAATATCTCAAAAATATGCGATTGGTTGATGCCCTGAGCTTGGCTGAGGTAGTCCCGACTGCGGACTTGAGTCAGATCCAATTGGTGCGGCGAAATGACTCTGGGCCACTTCAGATAGTGGACATTGTGGGAGCTCCCACTCTGGAAGAGATTGGCCCGTCCTCCAATGTCTTTCTAATGGAAGGGGACTTAATCATGGTTCGGCATGACCCAAGGCTGACCCAAAAAATTCTTGTTTCAATCGGTGGGCAAGTGGCGTTTCCCGGCCAATATTATATGAGATCGGGCGACAGGATTAGTACCTTGGTGGAGCAAGCCGGTGGTTTCTTGGCAACTGCCTATTTGCCCGGCGTGATATTTTCTCGCCCGTTGATTGAGGAGTCCCAGCAGGGGACTAAAGAAATGTTACTAGAATCCGAACGTCGGCGCTGGTTGTATGGCAATGGTACAAGTGTGCCAGAAATCGGGACAGAGCTGCAAAGCTCGTTGACCGACAGCAGGGTTTTACTGCATATCCAGCCTTTGGACACCTTTAAAGGCACTGTAGATGATTTGGTTCTGGAGGATGGAGATTCGATGGTGGTTCCCAGAATATCCTCGGTTGTCCAGATTGTAGGTGGTGTGACCCGCCCGTCCGTTCTAGCCTATATTCCCGGAAAAACAGCTAAAGCGTATATCGGGTTGGTGGGAGGTTACAGCGAGTTTGCAGTTCGCAAAGATATGTACATAGTAAAGGCAAACGGCTTGGTGTCTCGAGATATGGCCCATATTGATCCGGGAGACTTGATCTATGTGCCGGAAGCGCCGCGTGTAGACGCCTTACAGAACATGTTGTCGGTTTCTCAAATGATTTTCAGTCTGGCCGGGACTGCATTGGCGTTTAAGCAACTGTTTGGGTTTTAGCGCGACTTATGACAGACGAACCACAAGTGATACCTGAATTTACAATCATTACAGAGCTCCCGGGATGTGGGGCCTCTCGAGAACAACTTGAGCGTTTATACCAACGATATCGCTTTGCGTCTGAGTTTTGCGTCGACAAGCGTGTGCTCGAGGTCGCGTGCGGTGGTGGTGTAGGGCTTGGGTTGTTGGCTAAAACCGCGCAAAGCGTTCTAGGCGGGGATATTGACCCTTCGAATGTCAGGATCGCCCAGAAAACATGGCATGGCAACCCCAAGATCTCAGTCTTGGAGTTTGACACTTTGAAAATGCCCTTTAACGATAGCGCATTTGACGTTGTGTTGATTTTCGAGGCGATTTATTATCTGCAAGATGTCGATGCCTTTTTAAACGAATGTCGGCGCGTATTGGATAAAGGTGGCGTCCTTATCATCGAGTCAGCCAATAAGGATTGGAAGGATTTTAACCCCAGCCCGTTTTCCCATCGCTATTTTTCGGTATCGGAGTTATACGAAAAGTTAACAGCCCATGGATTTAGTGTCATGATGTACAAAAGTTACGACGATATCCCCGAATCCGCGAAGACGCGATTGCTCAGTTGGATAAAGCGGTTTGCAGTTAGATGTGGACTTATTCCGAAATCAATGAAGTTCAAACAGCTTTTTAAGCGCATTTTTTTTGGGCAATTGGTCCGTATCCCGGAAGATATTTCGATTTTTTCCGGGCCTTACATTCAGCCTGAGCCAATGGATCACGGGATCCGGAATCTGCAATTCAAAGTGATATACGCAGTCGGAAAAACCGGAGGGAGTACATCATGATGTATACGGTGGCAAAGCGGATATTCGACCTCGCGTTTTCGGCAGTGATTCTGGTAATGTTTCTGCCCATCGTCTTACTATTGGCAATATGGATAAAATCCAGCTCAGCGGGACCCGTGTTTTACCGTGGCAGACGTGTGGGATTGGGGGGGGTACCCTTCTATATTTTTAAATTTCGCACCATGGTGATCAATGCCGATCAAATCGGCGGGCCGTCCACGGCCGAGGACGATCCCCGCATTACGCCAGTCGGAAAATTTATCCGGCGCTATAAATTGGATGAAATCCCACAATTTCTGAATGTGTTGATGGGCGATATGAGCATTGTGGGCCCGCGGCCGGAGGTCCAGCAGTATGTGGATATGTATACGGAAGACGAAAAAAAGATCCTGACTGTGAAGCCCGGGATTACGGACTACGCCTCGATTAAATACCACAATGAGGGGGAAATTCTTGCGGGAAGCAGTGACCCCGAGCAGGCCTATTTGGAAAAAATCAGGCCGGGGAAGCTGAAGCTTCAATTGCAATATGTTCAGAACCGCAGTTTTATAGAAGATGTCAGGATTGTTTTTGAGACGGTCGCGACGCTACTAAAAACCAGGGCGGGACGATAATGCCTCAGCAAAACGCGCCAGAAGTCAGCATCCCGGATCTCATCCGACTGATTATCAGATATAAATGGGCCATTTTGTTGGGCGTGATAATCGGTGTCTTTGCGGGGTATGCCTACTTTGCTATGGCGCCCAAGGCATATACGGCCAGGGCCAATTTTTTTATTCCTCCGGAAACCTCGGAAGGGCCTTCTATGGGATTTCCGTATTCGTCTGTTCTAGGGATTTCATCGTCATCACTGGAAAATAAGATCGTGACCTTTGGTAAGAGCAAGCGGCTGAAGCACATGGTTTTGGCTAATTTTGTGGAGAAAGTTCGGCCGACTAATGAGGAAATGAGCACGCTATCTTGGGAAACGGGATTGAGCATTGTTCGGCAAGGGGAAGGCTTTTTTTCCGTTTCGTTTACCTCCCCGAATCCCCAATGGTCGTATACGATGGTGGGACTTTTTATGCATAACCTTGTATTGCTATTGGATGATCTTGAAATGACTTCCAAGCAAAACGCGCTCAAGACTCTGGATGTGGCAGTTCTTCCGACCGTGCCGGACAACAATTCATTTGTAAATTTTGTGGTCCTTGGCGGGGTTGCGGGTTTTGCTGCGATATTATTTCTGGTGTTTTGTTATGAATATCTGAAGGCCATTTTCAAAGGGGACGGGTGATGGAGGTTGGGAGAGATCACGGCGTCTCCTTTGACCCTTTTAGAAATTATCTTCTTCGTTACCCGCTCAAAGGGGTAGTGAAGGTGTTGTTCTTGTATACTCGAAAGATTTTCTATCACGTGTTTCCTGCGCTTTTTAGCCGATGGCAAAAAGCGTATTGGAAACGAACTTTGTCCTATGCCAGAAAAATTTCGGCTCGCAATGGGTCTCGATATCTATTTCCGAGGGATTATTATGAGTTGCAGTTTCAGCAGGAAACGGTTCCGGCGTTAGTGCTTGCAGAAGGAGAGACGGTTTCTCAGACTATCGTGCCTGAGAAGGATTCGGCATTGTTGATGGGAATTTTCCCGGTTGTCCATGAACTAAACCCTGGTGGCA
>CAYINU010000091.1:0-5814 GCA_964364855.1 uncultured Candidatus Marinamargulisbacteria bacterium
AATCCCAGAACATAATCACGGGTCACACCATACTTCATACACCGCGGACCGCCTGCATTTTCGGCGATGTTTCCCCCGATTGTACATGTATCCAAGCTGGCCGGATCCGGTGGGTAAAAAAGGCCCTGGTCCTCTACGGCCCGCTGCAATTCCCCGGTCACCACCCCTGGCTCCACGACGGCCACACGGCTGGCCACATCGACCTCGATAACCTGATTCATCCGCTCAAGCGACAGCACGATACCACCATCACTCACCGCACCGCCTGTCGTACCCGTACCCGCCCCTCTTGCAACCACAGGCACATCGTACTGGCGCGCGATGCGAAGGGTTGTTTGCACATCGGCCGCAGATTCGGCGAAAACCACCGCCAAGGGAATACCAGCTACGTCCGGCGCGTTGTCATGGATATAGGGATCCCCATCGGAAAATTGAACTGCCACCGCATCCGAGGAGAATGCGGACACGAGTGCCGAAATGACCGTTGACTGGGACATGAAATGGAGCTCCCGACCGGGATTGAACCGGTGACCTCTTCCTTACCATGGAAGTGCTCTACCAGCTGAGCTACAGGAGCCACACGGTCATTTACACCCTCCAAACGCTACCACGCAAGCCCCGTAAAAATCAATAACAACGGGGATTTTTTTCTATTTTTTACCGCGGCATTTTTTGCAAATCCCATAAATATGCAAAGAGCGATATTCGGGTGTAAAGGCTTTGGCATCGCAAAATTTCTGCAGGTATTGGTCGATGATAGGTTCCTGGATTTCGGTAATGCTGCCACACATTTTACAAATCAAGTGATCATGTTGCACATCGTCTGTGCTGCGTTCGTAATACACTTTGCCATCCAATGTCGTAATCTTTTGCAACAATCCGGCATCTAACAATTGCTTGATGGTACGGTATACCGTCGCCCGGGATAATTTGTTGTTTTTGGCCCGGAATTGATCAATGAAGTCCTCCACTTCGAAATGGCGGCGGGTTTTGCAAATGGCGTCTAATATCGCCTGTTTTTGCGGTGTATATCGACTGTCGTGGGACGTTAAATATTGTTCAAAGGCGACATGGGGGTTTTTCATAGTCGGCTTTCCTCAAGGGGAAGTTTGGCTCCTGACAAATGCGCTATTTTCACATCGATTTCGCAGACATGCGCCACCATATCGTCGATGAGACGACGAATGGCAAATACAGTATGGGCCAGCGGCCTGCTGGTTTGGAAATGGTCTCGGATATCCGACACTTTCTTGCGGTAAATGTCATGTTCTCGCCTGTGCTCAGAATATCCTTCAAACCGGTGCTTTTGCATCAGGGCCTCTTCTTCAAGGAAGTGATCGGCAACGTAGTGCTCCAAAAAGGACAGTACCTTTTCCAACTCCGTTGACGGGTCGAGACTCTCCAGCGCCCGATCCAGGAAAAAAATAGAGTCGAAGAGCTCTTGGTGTTGATGATCGATGGCCTGGTCCCCGATGGCCAAAGACGGATCCCAATGGCGTTTGTGGTGGTGCGACATCGTGGCCATACTGTACACGTTTTTCAAAATTGACGCCACAGCCGCCAGGACCGCCTGCCAACAGCAACCCAAACAAGGTCATTCCCGCGCAGGCGGGAATCCAGTATATTTTTCTGACTATGTCAAAAACAGCATGGATATATCGAGGGCTTGCTGCGGTTTTGTTTTGTTTGGTGTTCGGCATGACTGCCACTGCCAGCCCGTTGACCGACCAGATCGCGTCGGCCAATACCAGTGCGGAAAAAGGCCAATACACCACTACTGTTCGCCAACTGCGGGTGGCCTTGCAAACCGCCGCTGGCCTGCAAAAAACGGCGCTTCTGGAATACTTCCCTGCTTCCTTTGACGATTACGTCGGCGCCGATCTGCTGGACCTGTCCGAACTCCCATCCGAGGACAGCCTAGCCGTGCTTTTTGCCCGGCACTACCAGGGTCCTGATGGCGCCTTTATCGATGTGAATGTGGTCAGTGACGACGCATCCGTCGCGGACTTGGTGGCATTGCTAGACAAACCCAAAACCATTCCCGCCACATCGGGCTGGAAAAAAATCAAAATCAAGGGCAACCCCGGTCTGGAACGCTATCTACCAAAAGAGGCTTATGCGGAGCGCAACATTCGCATCGGTACCGCCACCGTCATCAACATGGTCGGACATGACTTAAAATCATTGGCAGTGCTAGACGCTTTTTGTGAGCGGGTGAATTGGGCTGGCCTAAAAGAATACTTGCTACGACAGACTCAACAGTAGCCCAGCACTCTATTTTGCAATGGAAAGCGGAATATTCGGGCTTTCGGGATTCACAATCACGGCTTGTTTGGCAGGACTGATAACCACATCCAAGTCTTCCATTGGAACAGCGCCCAATAACACTTCATCTCCCAAAACCAAAGCCCCTGTAAAACAGGTTCGATTTTGAAAGGAGATTTGAATCGGTCCTACATAAGGGCAGACGCGTTTTCGGCCATCTGCAGTCGTGACTTCTCGTTTGGCTGCCATTGTCACTTCAAGGCCCAATTGTAACGCCAAGTGCTCAGGAATACACAAATGAAGTGCCCCGGTATCCACCAACGCCCTGGCTTCAATGGGCTTAAAATCCTCTCGCTTCGGATTTTTGATTTCGATCATGGCATGAATCAGGCCCATGGTCCGCAGTATAATTCCCTACCATCAGATTATCAATCTGGTTGCATCCCTGCTACACCGTGGGCCGGGCAGGTTTTCAAGCGTCTGAAAAGCGCCTGCCAGCTGCCTTTGCCACCAACGCCACCCGCTTGCTTTCAATGATCCCGCGAAATGCGTCGCCGACTGCGTGCAAATCTACGACATCCACGCGATAGGGCAAATCCGACTCCTCAAAGGCGTCACCCAAGCGCATCTGCTCCTGTTTGGTCAGCTTGCGGCCCGCATCAATGGCCAAATCCAGGTCCGAAAACCGTTTGGCAGGTCCAAAAGCCCGGGAGCCAAATACCCACACGGCTGTTTCCGGCGGCAGGTGATCGACCAATATGGCCTGTACCCTCGCCAGATCCTGTGCGCGAATATCCAGCTTGCCCGACGTCATACCGATCGCTGTTTGAGCTGCGCCAAGAGAAACTTGGCATCTTCCAAAAAGTCCGGAATGTCCTCAAACACCGCTTCCGCTTTTTCCTCATCATACGTATGGCTGGTGGTGCCTCTTTCCTTGCGATACGCTTTCCACACGGCCAGCTCCGATCTTAGCAATCCTTTTTCGCACCCTGTCCGAATCAGATCATTAAAAGACAGTTCGTCAATGGCAGCCGTACTGGGCGCCGTCATTTCCAAATAGCGTTTCAATAGTTTGATCGATAGCTCATAGGTAAATTCAAAGGCTTGGATGGCCCCCGCCCTCAGATGCAAGGCCAATTGGGTATCCTGTTTGGCGAGATCGGACTCGCAATACACCAAGGCATTTTCCAACTGATGGATGGCTTTTTCAAAAGACGATACATCCAACTTCATAGCTACTTTGCAGTATAATTCCCTACCATCAGATTATCAATCAACCTCACCCCATCCCAAAATACCGCGACCATGATGCGGTCGGTAGGTTCCACTATGCCCGTGCGTTCGCTCAGCGTATCCGCGTCCACGATGGTCCAGTAGTCGATTTTCTTTTCGGGATCCGTGGCCAGACAAAAGGCATCCACCATCGTTTGAATAAGCGCTTGCGCATCAGTGGCGCCGGCTCGGTATTGCATCTGACCCCATTGCATGGCCTGGTAGATGGCCGCTGCTTTTTTCCGACTGCCCGGCGTCAAATACGCATTGCGAGAACTCATGGCCAAGCCACTGCCCTCCCGAACAATCGGACATCCCACGACTTCCACGGGCAGTAGCAAATCCGCCACCATTTTTTGAATCACCCGCAATTGTTGGAAATCTTTTTCGCCAAAATACGCCCGATTTGGAGAAACCGCATTGAGCAGCCGCAACACCACCATGGCCACGCCTTGAAAATGATCGGGACGGGAGCGGGCACACAATCCCTGAGAAACCCCCGGAACCGAAACCACCGTCGTGTTTTGAATTCCACCGGGATAGACATCCCTTACCGTCGGCACCCAGACAATATCCGCCTCTGTGCCGAGCAAGGATAGGTCTTGTTCCAGGGTTCGAGGGTAGCGATCGAAATCCTCGTTGGCCGCAAACTGGGTCGGGTTCACAAAGATGCTCACCACCACGATGTCGTTTTCGGCCCTTGCCTTACGAACCAAAAACAGGTGACCGGCATGCAGGGCGCCCATCGTCGGTACAAAGCCTATTTGTATGGACACAAGAGGGGTGGCGCCGATTGGGGTCCCCAGATCGAGACGACGGTAATCCGAGCGAGACTCTGGGGAGTTGGAATCGGTGACAGGACCCCGATGGAAGTATTGTCGGGAAATAGCTTGCCGAAGGTCTGCTACGGAAGAAACGACGATAGGCTTAGAGCCCATGCGCCAAGAGCCAAAATATCAAGGTGATAATCAGCGCGGCGATCTTAAACCCCAGATTGTGCCAAATATAGCGTTGGAAAAACCGGCGAGCGGGACTACTCATACTTGGCTCCGCATTCGGGGCAAGTGATGACGGGTTTTTTGCGGCCTTTTAGCTTCTTTTCAACCAAAAAAGGATGTTGGCATTTTTCGCATGTCCGGGTCAATGGTTTGTCCCACAGGGCAAACGTGCATTTCGGGTAGCCCGAACACCCATAAAACACTTTGCCGCGCTTGGAGTGCTTTTCGGCAATGGGGCTGCCGCACTTGGGGCAAGGCACACCCGTTTCGACTACAATAGACCGGGTGTTTTTGCACTCAGGATAATTGGAGCAGGACAAAAATTCGCCAAATCGCCCTGTCTTGATCACCATCGGATGTCCACATTTTTCACAGACTTCGTTTGTGGGCTTGTCCATGTTTACTTTTTGCATCTTTTCCGCAGCCGTGGCCAATTCCTTTTCAAATGGCTGGTAAAACTCGGACACCACATCCTGCCAGAGGTGTTTGCCTTCTGTAATTTCATCGAGCTTGTCTTCCATTTGGGCCGTGAACTGGTAGTTCACGACATCGGCAAAATGTCCGACCAGCTGGTCGTTGACGATAAAACCCAGCTCGGTCGGCACCAAGTGGCGGACCTCTTTTTCGACATAATGGCGGTCTTGAATCAGGCTCACGGTCGGCGCATAGGTCGATGGTCTGCCGATGCCCCGTTCCTCTAGTTCCCGGACCAAGGTGGCCTCGGAAAACCGGGATGGCGGCTGAGTGAATTTTTGGTGGGTCATAACCGCGTCTAAGGCCAGGGTTTCACCGCGCTTCATATCGGGCAAGGTTTGTTCCTCATCATTTTCCGATTCGGTTTCGCCTTTTTTGGGCACACCAGTCGCCTTGAGGTGCCCTTCGAACTTGAGCGCTTGGCCTTGGGCTTTCAAAAAATAGGTCTGGGATCCGGACGTTGCGGCCACCGTGATCTGGCGTACATCAAACAGCGCGTCCGCCATCTGACTGGCCATAAAGCGGCCCCAAATGAGCTGATACAACTTAAAATGATCTGGGGACAAGGCCTTACGCAGGCTATCGGGATCCCGGTCCACATAGGAAGGCCGGATCGCCTCATGGGCGTCCTGGGCCGATTTTTTGCTGGCATAAAACCGGGGCTTTTCAGGCAAAAACTGGTTACCGAAATGTGCGTTCACATAGGATTGGGCAGCATCTCGGGCCTCATTGGCTACTCGAAACGAATCCGTTCTCATATAGGTGATGAGTCCCACGTGGCCTCCGTCGACCGCCACCCCTTCAT
>CAYINU010000092.1:0-5532 GCA_964364855.1 uncultured Candidatus Marinamargulisbacteria bacterium
TAAAATCCGGATCAACGGTGACGACGGCCGTCCAGCCGCGATTTGAGTATTCGGCAACGTAGTGGGTCATCGCCGCCATCTCGAATTCAGGCGTGCCTAGCTTGAATGCCGATTGAAATTCGCTGGACGGGACTTGGAAAATTTCGGGCGCGGCTGGCTTCATATGTCTTAGTAAAATTTGGCAAACCGCAAGTTTACCAGTCGAAGCGGCTTATTTCCTGCATCATTCCATGGGAGCGTCGGGCTGGCGTCTGCCCCGGATAAAATCACGCGGCCGACGGTGCGGCCGTAGCAGTTTTTCGCCTGGTTCGCGCTTTTTATGTGAGGAATAGCAAATCCCTAAAATTAATTGGTAGCGGTAATGCGTGGTTGATTTCAATTAGGAACTTGATGACACGGAAATTTGCATTTGTGTTGAATTGCAAATACGCATGTCTCAGTTGCAACTGAAAACGGAAGTTGAAGCACTATTGTGCGACCGTCTTTTACTCGGCCTTTGCATTCATTCGTGGGAGAACGCTGGCAATCCGCCGATGTCCGCTTTTGGGGCATGGCTAAACTGGCGCTTTGTGCCAAGAAAAGCCGTTCGAGGGTGTCTTCGTTTCCGCGTATAACACGGTCTGTAGTCTCTGAACACTAACCGGAGTTGACCCGTGCGTGGGTCTTAGACTTTGCGGCGTTCACCATCTCTACTACTTCGGCAAAATTACTTAGGGATATTTGCTTTCGTTCTGGAGTAATTTGATCATCATCTAAATCCAAATTCAGTCGCTTGATAAAATAAAAGGCGAGCGCGGCTCTAGTTCTAATGACCAGAAGACCGTTTTCCATACCAAAATCTCGCTCTATCGCAGACTTCTGTGCTTCTCCTAGGTCTGGATGAGCAACGATCTTCAATTCAACCAATGTATTCCATTCCATGTCGTTCGTTGGATCGGCATCCGAAGATCGCCTGCCACTCACCGATAGTATTCTCGACAAAACGAAGTCTCTGAAATCCTGGTGTTCGACACACCATGCCCGAGCATGCCAACGGTGTCCATCAAATGCCAATGAATGCGGGACGATTGTACGCGCACGAGTGTTGGTAAGAGATTGGTAAACCACATCGAGCTCTTGCCGCCCCTCAATCGCATTTAGTATTGAGCGCAAAGTGTCTGGTTCTACGCTCCGCACCACTGTCTGCATTACGGTAGCGGGAGGCAAGCTTCCAAACCATGTATCAGTCGCACTAACTGCACCATTTAGTATGGCATTCAGTTGAATGAGATACCTGTCTGCCGACACCCTCAAGTATTTTGGAGTAAAAGTACTCGTGGGCACATAAGCCTTTGCGGTCGCGTCGTACGCAATATTATTCGGGACAGCCTCCTGGTAAGACCGCAGATCTACTGAAGCCTGCGGGGTTGATACCCCAAAACGTTCTTCAAGGTCGCTGCGATTCACCCTCCTCAGCCAATACGCACGCCATTCGATTAACTCAAATCGCTGCGCCATCCCCCAACGAACATCATCTCTTTCAGCCATTTAGTGTCCTCAGTATAGTTTCACAACCCGTATAGTAACTTGACGGGTATATTTATTATGTGTATTCTACTCTCAAATAAGAGGTTTTGCTCTAGCGCCTCTATCAAAGACCACTGGGATCAAGTTCTTTGGGTTTAGTCGGCAAAGCTGGGCGATGATAGATGAGAGGTATTGGCAATGGTTAATGAAACGGAAACTCATGGCAATGGCAATGGCAATGAGCATCATCACTTGATAACGATTGTGGTTGATGGGAACGACTATCAAGTGCGTCCGGGTAAATGGGTTGTGCGCGACCTCAAAGCGCAGCTCGGTATTGATCAGGCGAAAGTTCTTGCCGAAATCACTCCGCAAGGACTCAAAGATTTAGACGATAACGCTGAGATTGAAGTGCATGAAAAGGAGCAGTTCATGACCCACGCTCGCTCTGGTGGATCCTCATAATGAACAGCTCTATTGCCATTTCTGGTGCCGAAACCGGCATCGAGCAGGAACTGCTGCCAATTGCCAGGCTTTGCACTGGAAAGGTTCAGTACATGCCCGAGGGTAGTTTCCGCTACATTTACATGGAGAAGCTGCGCTTTCTTGTTAGTGGAGCTGATAAGGAAATGGATGCGCTTCTTTGCCTTAACTACCCCAATAACGCCTATCCAACGAAACTGTACCTGCCCGTCAACCTTGGGCTTGGGTTGAACTGGAACGAAAACGCTTACATTCTTGCAAGGAATTGGTTCTCATGGTCGTGGAAAGACGTGTCACCAAATCAGACGCCGTTTGAAATTTTGGCAGGCCACTTGGAGGCATTTCGATGAAGACGATTTTCAGAGCGACGGGCCAGTTTCTTAAGGAAGTAAGGCGCGATCTCGCGCGTCCCCATCATTTTGCAGCTGAGCGCGTCGGTTTCATATCAGTTCGTGCCGCGAACACATCAAAAAACATAGTACTGCTGGCGGAAGGTTACCACCCAGTCGCTGATAACGACTACGTCGATGATCCAACAGTTGGGGCTATGATGAGCCAAGAGGCCATCCGCAAAGCCTTGAACATTGCCTTGTTACAATCTGTCGGCATGTTTCATGTGCACATGCACGAACACGCTGGACGTCCAAACTTCAGTCGCACAGACTTACGTGAGCAAATGAAATTCGTACCAGACTTTTTCAAAGTTTGTCGCAGCTTACCCCATGGAGCGATTGTGCTGAGTCATGATCGTGCCACTGGGCGAGTGTGGCTCAATAGCACAGCTGTGGCAGACATATCTGAATTCAATATTGTGGACACTCCAATGAAAGTTGATATCCTGAGTTCAAACGGAAGCGTGGACACATTCGCATGATGGCCCAAAGAGATTTTAGTCGCCAAAGCTTCCTTGGCCAACATTCCGAGCAAACTCTGGCCGACACTCGCGCCACGATTGTAGGCTTGGGTGGGGGCGGATCACATATCGCGCAGCAACTTGCGCATTTAGGCGTCGGGCATATTCGTCTGATCGATCCTCAGGAAATCGAGGACAGCAATCTAAATCGACTTGTCGGCGCGACCGCAAAAGATGTGGAGGAAAAGACTCCAAAGGTGAAGATCGCGGAGCGACTCATTAAAGGAATCCGGTCGTGGATTGAGGTCGATGTTGCACAGGCCGATTGGCAAAATGCTGACGATCTCATTAAGGACGCTCACGTTCTGTTCGGCTGTGTAGACGGGTATCGGCAGCGGATGTACCTGGAAAGTGCAGCACGCCGCTTTTGCATACCATACATCGATATTGGTATGGATGTGACACATCTCGCTGATGAGCGATATGCGATAGCCGGGCAAATGATCATGTCGCTCCCTGGCGGTCCTTGCATGAGGTGTATTGGATTTCTGACCCAAGAACGATTGGAGCTTGAGGAGAACGACTATGGGGATGCTGGCATCAATCCGCAAGTCGTGTGGACAAACGGAACTCTTGCCTCTCTTGCTGTAGGTGAATTCGTACGGCTCTTTATTCCATGGGTCAATTGCGCTCGGAATTTCGAGTGGCTGGAATTGGATGGGAACAATCAGCTTGTATCTAAAAGTCGGCAGCCAGAATATGCAAATAAAGGGCCGTGTAATCACTTTACTGCAAGCCACTTGGGGGATCCGTTTTTTGAAATTCAGGCGGTGCAAGTTGATGTACGCAATAACGATCACAGAAGCCAATTCAATTAGTTTCTGGTGTGTGAATGGCTGTTGTGTATCGCAGGGTACATAAATATTAATTGTTAGAGCCCACCAAGGAGTTTCGTCCATGCAAATTAGAGGTAAGAGCATTCGCAGTCTGACGAAGTATCTCCCTCAAATCGGAGATGGGAGGCCATTCCGTATTGGCGTAGCTGTCACCGGAAGAGAGGAAAGGTTTGGAGAGTTGGGTTTTCCGCAAAAACTTGAGGCCGGATTGTCAATCCTGCCGACTGTCGTTGGAAAAGTATCTGAATTCAACTCACAAGGGCGTGATATCGTCCGGAAAGACCGCCCCAAGATTACCAAACCGAGAATGGTTTACGCGACTTGGAACGATTGGCACGGCTACCCACATTCTGGAATTCAGTACAGAGACTACAAAGTCTACCCCAGAGAGCACATTGAAGGTCCTGAGGAAGAACTCACTTTAGTTCAACGAAACGCAGAGTTGATTGCTGTTTCAGCGGAACTATCGGTAAAACCTGGTGAAGAGGCAAGAGCTATCCATACCATCAACCTCTTTCTTGAGTTGTTTGATGAATGCGAATTGCTTGATAAAGACGTCCTTCCAATTGTCAAAGTACGAAAGGTTAACTGGAGGATTCTTCCACCTGGAGAGTATCCCTGGGAAAAAGCGAAGGGCAATATTCAAAAGATTACATCGCACTTAAAAGACACTGAAAGGCCCGTCGTTGAATACCGAATAGAGCACATCACCAGAAACAAGCCCGATCTTGTTGCTATCGGCACCGGTGGGTTCGACGGATATTTCGTTTTTGGCTTCACAAAGAAGGATATCTTCGTACTAGAATGCACTCACCTAGACAATGCAACGTACGTGTTGAAGTCAGACTGGCAAAGCCTTTCTTGTCTCAGCAAGAAAGAAATCATTATTGGAAATCTGCATCACGAGCGACTCATTCACAACGCTCGATGGTCTCGGAGTTTGCACAATGCCATTGGTTAATGTTGGCTCTAACCCATTCGCAGAAACTGACAGCGGACATTCGCTGATATACCTACCGGATTCGCGGTGACCGTCCGCTTTGGCACCGGCCATGAGACGTTCGCCGCGACCCGCCTGAACTTCCGCCAGCTGCAAAGAAGACAAGTCATGCCTTAACCCACATTTATGTGATCACTTCATCCGCTGTAAGCGTTTGAAATAGGATTCACGAACTTCCCAAATGTGTTCTGGGATGCCTTTGGGGCCAGGGTGCACCCCCATCCAACCTTTTTCCCATAGATCAAAGCACGCGCGTGCTTGAAATTTCTTCCGGAAGAGGAAGGGCTCCAACATCAAGAGCGCGCCAATCACATGGCGGCCATCGACAATGAGTGAGTAGATCGGCCGGTTTTGTGCCGTGTTCCATTTCACTTGAGCGATGTTGCTACGCACACCAAGGATTTTTTGCAGACGCTGCAAGCTGGCGAGATCGTTCTGTGCGACTTGCAGCCGGAAGCGAAAGCAAGCGCGGCGGGATGGGTCCTTGTAGGTTTGCCGCACGGCGCTAATGCAACCTTCGCCATCCACAAAGCCGGCTGACCAAGCCAAGTCAGCAATGCGAGCCGGGCATTCCTCCAGTGCGTCTTGGATGCTTTGGCGAGGCAGCGTGCTGGAATGGCTCTTCTTGGTATTGCTAGGCGTCATGTGATACTCCCTTTTCAAAATTAAATAGATCAACCACTACCGACAAAACCCGATGCGCTTTTTTTCATCAGTTATTGGGAAAGCAATATCGCCAGGTGTGATACGCAGAAATCGCCCGCGTCGTGAACGCTTGGCACAAGCGCCCATGG
>CAYINU010000093.1:0-5471 GCA_964364855.1 uncultured Candidatus Marinamargulisbacteria bacterium
CAGAACACCCTGACGCCATTCTGAGACGGCCTTTGGGATTTATGAGAGGGGTTCTAGCCATACTTAGAATGTAACTTTTTGTACTCTGAAATAGCGTTGCGCGTGGCCTCTAACAGTACCTGCACCAAGATGACAAGCCAAACCTGAAAATGCTACCATCTATTTACCATGCAACAAAAAAAACATCCCCAACACGCCAACCTCTTGCGTGTCTTTGAAAAGTTACCGCCCCTATACAAGCGGGAAGTACTTGATTTTATGGGGTATTTGTCGTCTAAACCCACCTCTCCGACTGATGAAGCTACAGCCGAGATTTTAGCGGATTCCCAAATGTTAAACGGCATTAAAAAAGCGCTCCAAGAAGTTAAAAGTGGCAAAGTCAAACCTGTCAAATTCTGATTCTTGGTCGCTTCTGTGGTCGCATCAGGTTGAAAAAGCTTACCGTAAGTTCCCAAGTCAATGCACCTGCTAAGCAGATCACTTTGGTGTATTTAGGATCCCGCGGGGATGTCTATTAGACACCCCCTCCAGCGTCGGTGCCACAAACACCACCTTAGCAACGAATGCTAGCGTCGAAATAAACTGTAGCTCTCTTTCTATTATATCTGTTTCAGCCCGCCCCACAATCCAATTAAGTATAGCGCTACCAGACAAATGCTCCACCGTAGCACCCCTATCCCTAACTCAGTCTTCTTACTCCCCCTGGGAAACAAAATATTTCCCCCGTCAAAAATGTGTCCTCCAAGGCCAGGTTTTTATTCCCTGGCCCATCTCGTCACTGAGTTCCTATCTCACTAAATCAGGTAACTAAACGCGATGCCCACATTTCTAAATGTCAGTGTGGTATTGGTAGCTCCGGTTGTCGCCGAAAGATGAGGAAAAACGTAAAAATCCAACAAGACATGCGTTGCCGCTCTGACCTGTACCCCTGCCGAAATACCCAGTACATCCATCGACGAAGCCCCTTCCCTTGCCTGTTTCTGATACCACCCTCCTAGGGTGAATGACACCGTGTCTTGCAACGGAAATTTTTGAATATAGGACAGTATGGCGAGGTCCGATCCGCCATCCGGAACACCATTGTAGCGATAGCCAATTGTTCCAAATCCCAGTCTGAAGTCGCGATGAGTATCATAAAAACCCACCGTCAGAACATCCCCCACCGCACTTGTGAAACCACCCAGTCCCAACTGTGACTGCGCATATGTTGCCGTACTGATCCCCAATACAGCCATCCCTACCACAACCCACTTTTTAACCATTTATAATCCCTCCGAACTAGAATTAAGAGGGATTATATAGACGTCTTATAAATATGTAAATATAAATATTATGACGTTATCTATAATTTTAATCTGCCTTCCAAGCACAATATGTCCCCGCATCCGTTTTCCAAAAGTACAATCGCTGCCCGCCCGTAACCGTGATCAAAAAGGGGTCTTGGGGCACACCCAGATAACCGTTCTGACCAGTTGATCCCTGATTCCCATACTGTGCGTCCCGGCCCAAAGTTGGGTTGTAATCAATCGTAAAGTTGAGACCATCTGAGGACGTTGCTTGCCAAATACCGCTTTTGGATAGCGGGTTGGCCTCGGCAGAGAAATACAACTGATACTGTCCATTTTCATAGTGAATGTCTGCGCTCCAAGCCGAGAAAATACCTCGGTACGCCGCCTCAGATGACGAAATCCGCTGCCCTGCGTCTTTTGTCCAAGTCAGCCCATCCGTGGAGGTTGCACTCAGGATTGTCCATTGTGAAGGGCCCTGGCTCCCTGATCCATTGACCCCGTCGTAAACCATCTTGTAGGTGTTATCTAGCAGCCGAATAACACTCAAATGCACCAACCCATTCGAATCCGCAGACCCGGCGGATCCGGGTGCCAGGCGCAGACCACTTTCCAGAGTAAACGTGAAGGCGTCGGTACTAGTCGCGCTTTTGACTCCCTCGTCCGTAGAAAAATACATCCGCCACGTTCCATCCGGAAGATCGACAACAGCAGGCATTTCCCCCGTCAGTCGATCACCACTTTCCACCGCAAATGTGGTCCCGGTGTCCGATATCGCGCTCATAATCCGATTGCCATTGTGAAAAAACATACGGTACTGGTTGTTTGGCAAACGAATAACCATGGGGTTGTGATACGGGAGATCGGATCCGAAAATATGGGATTCCTCTGAAAAGTCGTAGGATATCGAAGACGACGAGTATCCCGACTGGCTACATCCGCAAGTCAACACGCATATTGCCAATATGCTATTCAACAAAGCAAGGGTTTTGATCCTCATATACATGGGCTATGGCTCTAGTGTAGCCTATTGAATCTACCAAATATAAGAGCTTCGGGTCGATGGAGTTGTAGTATATTGGAATATATTTAACCTTCAAAAGGAGGCATTATGGTAAACAAGCTGATTACCTACGTTTTGACGCATTTTGGCCTGATCGGACCTTTGGTGGGGATATTGATCGGGTATTGGGAAGGGAAAAACACCCAGCGTCTGTGGACGTCGCTTCTGAAGTGGACACTTTTGTTGGGCGCGGGTGTCGTGGGCCTATACGCCTTTTTGGTGCATGGATTTTTTGGCAACTTTACAGCGCAGCAGATCGGATGGGCCAACAGTCCGTTTCAATATGAAGTGGCCATCGCAAATCTTGCCGTAGGTGTCCTAGGCGTGATGGCATTTTCTCGTCCGCGACCGTTTCGGCTGGCCGCCGTGGTTGTAGTGTCCGTTTGGTTGTGGGGTGACGCCGTCGGACACATGTATCAAATGGCCGTGTCCCACAACTTTGCTCCCGGTAATGCGGGGGCATGGTTTTTGACCGACATCGTCGTACCGCTTCTGCTGTGGTGGTTCTACATGAAGTCCGAGCGGGAACCGGCGTAAGCGTTGCCTGCCGGCCTTATGCCTTTAACAGCCGATAAAAGAACACGGCGAGGGCGGCGCCGATGAGTGGGGCACTCACATAAATCCAGATCCCGCTAAACTGGCCGGATAGAATCGCCGGGGCCAAGGATCGGACAGGGTTCATGGATGCACCCGAAATAGGGCCACCCATGAGGGCCTCCAGGCCCACCGTTCCCCCGATGGCAATGCCGGCCAGCAGCCCTTTTTCTTTCGCACCGGTGGCGATATTTAAAATCACGATCACCAGCAAAAATGTAAATAACAATTCAAAAACAAAGGCAGGGAAATTGCCGGCACTGGGCAAGGTGGTCCCCAAAGTCGTATGACTGGGAAATAACGTTTTTAGGACTAGGCTGGCAGCCAGCGCACCCAGAAATTGAGCCGCAATGTAGTGCGGCACTTTGCGAAAAGGAAATTTACGCAATGACGCAAAGGCCAGGGTAACCACAGGATTGAAGTGCGCGCCGGACGTATCCCCAAAACAATAAATGAGTACCATAACCACCAGGCCAAATACAGCCGAAATGCCAACATGAGTGACACTACCGGAAACAATGTCGTTCACCACAATCGCTCCGGTTCCGACAAATACCAGAAAAAACGTACCCACACATTCGGCAAGATAGGCTTTCATACCAGGGTTTTCAACCCATCCGATTGGAATTTTCGTTTGATCTCATCCCGGACACGTCGAAAATGAACCAACCTTTCTTCCTCTGTTCCCGTCGCGCGTGCAGGGTCGTCAAACCCCCAATGAATCCGTTGTGCGGACCCCGGAAAGGCCGGGCAAGCTTGGTCTGCGTCTCCACAAACGGTGATGATGTAGTCAAATGGCTGATTTAAAAATTCGGAAATCGACTTGGAGCGATGACCTGAGATATCTATTCCGATTTCATTCATGGCCCTGATGGCCAACGGATGCACAACTGAAGGATGGGTCCCAGCGCTATACACCGCATACGCGTCACCAAACAAATGACGCGCAATCCCTTCCGCCATTTGAGACCGGCATGTGTTTCCGGTGCATAAAATCAAGACTCTTTTCATGATATCGATCCTGTCCAATAAGGATGTCCTACACCTGTGCAACAGCGGGCGGGTCTTTGGGGAATAGGCGTTGAATCAAATCCAACGCGGGGCCGGTCATCAATGTGGTGAATAACGCCATCAAGACCAGCATCGCGAACATCCCGCTGCCAATAACACCCAGATCATAGGCAATGTTTAACACCACCAGCTCGATGAGGCCTCTGGCGTTCATCAGCACACCGATAGAGAGTGAATCTTTCCAAGATTGGCCCACCACCTTGGCCGCGATCGAACTACCTCCCAGCTTGCCCAAAATGGCCACACCCGTGATGGCAAAACAGACTGCCCACGCGTAGTACGTATTAAGCAACCCAATCTGGGTACGCAATCCACTGAATCCAAAAAACAACGGAAGCAGCAGGACCAGTGCAACATCTTCGATCTTTTCGATCAGCTTATTTTTGTAGCTGAGGCTGTCCGCCATCACTACGCCTGCCAAAAAAGCCCCGAACAAGGCATGGATACCGATGACCTCGGTGATCCAGGCAGACAGGACCAACGTGACCAGTGCCAATGCCACTACTTGGCGGCTCAGCACCTCGCGATTTTCGTATCGTCGACCGATCTTTTTCATCAAGGGTTTTACGACATAAAACATGCCCAGTAGATAGACAACGGAGATGAGAATAGTGGCAATAGCTGGCTTGATGGCCCCGGCTTTCACAATCGCAATCACACCTGCCAAGATACACCAGGCCGTTACATCATCTGCCGCTGCGCAGGTAATGACCAATATCCCCAACGGTTTTTTACTTAGGCCGCGCTCTTGAACAATTCGCGCCAGTACCGGGAAAGCGGTAATGCTCATCGCGATACCCATAAACAGCGAAAAAGCCGCAAAGGGAATGTGATGTGGTGCAAACTCCCGATACAAAAAATAGGACAGTGCCACACCTAAAAAGAACGGAATAATAATACTGGCATGACTGATAATAACCGCATTGTGGGCCTTATTTTTGAGGCTTTTGATATCCAATTCCAGGCCCACGACAAACATAAATAGCACCAGGCCGAGCTGACTTAAAAAATGCAGATTGGCCAAGGAAGCGTGGGGAAATAAAAAGCCCGATACACCGGGCAAGAGCCATCCCAGCAAAGACGGACCCAAGGCGATGCCCGCCAAAATTTCGCCGATGACCACGGGCTGTCCGATCTTGGAAAGGAAAAAACCAAAAACACGGGAGATCACAATAATGGCCACGATTTGCAAGAACAAAATGCTCAGCGGATGATGCAGGTTGTGAAGGATGTCGGAAAAAAAGGTTTGTTGACTGAGCGGCATCGCTTGACGCAGCACCCGGCCAATTTCGAGGGATTTACCGGCCTCAAGCACCCACCAGGTGAGCAGAACGAACCCACCGACAATAGCCGCATAAAAAATCAGAGCACTCTGTCGTAACCGCTTCATCCGCTTTGGCCTCCACCGGAAAAGAAAGGTCCCGCGATTGTATCACGAGAGTTGCAAGCTCTGCCAA
>CAYINU010000094.1:0-2393 GCA_964364855.1 uncultured Candidatus Marinamargulisbacteria bacterium
CGTCCGGGAATGTGATGGTGGTGAAGTTGCGGATTAAAGACATCGATTCGAAGACGCCCGGTAGGGTTTCGGTCAGGCTGATGGACAAGAAAATAGATGGTAAACTACCGCGGTAATGGAGACGCTAGGCAGTAAAATGAGGCGGGAGACATGGACGCGGCTGGCGGGAGTGGCAGCCCTGGCGGCGTTCGTAATGAGCGTCGGGATGATGCCGCTACTCCCCGGCTGCGGCCGTGCGACCCCGTCATCGTCCGGCGGTGGTGGCTCCACGACCCCGACCTACGATCTGACCCTGACGATCACGACGGTGGATGGGACGGTGAACCGGTACCACCTGGAATGGGGGCCGTCGGCGAATGTGGGGCCGTATACGGAAATTGCAATTGGCAGCCGTAAGAGTGGGGGATTTATCGTCGACCCGATGACAAGCCGGCAGACATCTGTGGATATTGTATTGGATGTGAATACGACGTATTCAATGTCGGTCATCAGCGAAATCACATCGACACGAAATCATTTTTCACAAATCGCAGAGTTATCGGTGCCGTTGCCGGACGACTATCCGAGACCGGTGAGTCTGAGTGTAGCCAGTGTGGAGACATTGAGCCCGGAGGGCCGGACAACGAATATTGTGCTGACATGGACGCAGAGCACATTGCCGGCATCGGAATTTGGGCAGTATGAGGTATGGGATATCACCTTTAATACAATGGGGTATTACGGGGCCCGAAATCCGTTTTCTGGTGTGTTTACTGCCAGTCGTCTGATCGCCTCCGGGGATCAGAGATGGAATATCTGGTCTACGTCGTAGACACCCAAGGCCGCCGGACGCCGTCGAACTATATTGTTATCCTGTTCCGTGACGACTATCCACTGGGCGAACAATCGATCCGCACCGGTAAAGTCTCGATCATCAACAACGGTGAGGAGAGTCAGATGACGATCGGAACGTTTGTGCCGATACCGGATTTTCCGATCAATGGGTGACATTTAACACTCACCCCCGCGGGTACGCTCCTCCCTTCATGGCCTTACAGGCCAGCCGGGCAGCCTTGTCCTGACGTGACATTAAGTCACCTCAGGCCTGCGGTTCCGTCGCGGGTACGCTCCTCACAGTCGCCGCCGTGCGGCTCCGGTGCGTCCCCAAGAAATGTCATCCCCGAGAAGTCGGGGATCCAGGAGCTAAACACCAAACTGGATCCCCGCTTTCGCGAGGATGACAACCCCCATTAAGCTAGTGCCATTACGCCTATTGCTTCACTACTTTCGAAACGACTGCAGCATTTCGGTTTGGATTTGCTGAATTTCCAATAAGTGCTGCCACTGGTGAGAGATGAGCATATCAATTTTCGCGTTGAGTTGACGGATTTGCAACTCGGCTTTGAGATTGATCAGATAATCGCTTTTGGCCCGCAGTCTGTCTTTTTGCTCCTGACGATTTTGACTCATCATGATCACCGGGGCTTGCAGCGCGGCGATGCAAGACAGGATCAGATTCAAAAAAACAAAGGGGTAGGGGTCAAAAACGTTTGCCATCAGGGCAAAGGTATTGGCCAAGACCCATATTATGAGCGTAGCCAAAAAGATCAGAATAAATGTCCAGCTGCCCGCAAAGGTTGCCAGCTTATCGGCCATGCGTTGCCCTAAGGTAAGGTTGGACTCCAGAACAGCATCGGGATCTGCTTCAGTAGGGCCATCAAACATGGTATCGATCACTTTTTTTTCAAAGTCCGTCCATTCTTCTTTGGCATTGCGCAACACCGTTTCGACATGTTCGGCTCGCAAGGCATCCAGATCCGAAAAGCAAATGTAGCCATTGGGATCCAGGCCGGGTTGCTTTTGGGTAATGACAATGGACAGTGGTTCGCGGACCATGCTGATGGGATACAGCCGGCCAAGCGAGAAGTTGCGGTGACAGATTTGACAGATATTAGACTTTTGCATCGGTGATTTTATTGTAATATCCTCATTGTAATCTGTTATACGGCCATTTTGAAAAAACAATCATAAGGAGTTGCCATTGAGTTTCGTTCTGGGATGCATCGTGTCTGCGATTGCCGTGACCTTATCTGCATTTGGTCATCATGCCTTGTCCGGGATGCTTGGTCCGATGCAGTCGACCATGTTTGAAACGGCGTCTCGGTACCTGACCTTGGGTGGGATTTGGTTGATGATTTTGGGCCGCGCTGATGTTTCCGCTATTTCAACCGCTGCATGGATCTGGATCGGTGTTGGCTTGGTGCTGTTTTGTGGTAGTTTGTTTCTTTTTATTGGGTGGCCTTGGCCCCCGCTCATGATTCTCACACCATTGGGCGGTGCGGCGATGATAGTGGGCCTATTGGTGGCTGGGCTTACGGCTTCGCGATACCGATAACCCCACATCCGATCCGTGC
>CAYINU010000094.1:2493-5385 GCA_964364855.1 uncultured Candidatus Marinamargulisbacteria bacterium
ACGGGACGCAAAAGGGGCGTGCAAACTCCTGGCCAAAGTGTTAAAATCCGTGATTTGAAATGAGTGCCTATCTACCCATTTTGATGATGTTTGCAGTTGTCCTTGGATTTGTGGCGACGACCATGGTGGCGACGCATTGGCTGGGTCCTCGTCGGCATTCTCGGGTCAAGGACGCTCCGTTTGAATGTGGCATTGAGTCCGTTGAAAATGCCCGACGGCCTTTTTCGGTGAAGTATTTTTTGATTGCCATTTTGTTTGTCTTGTTTGATGTCGAAATTGTTTTCTTTTATCCTTGGGCTGTGAATTTCAAATCGTTGGGTTGGACGGGCTTTTTGGAAATGGGTCTGTTTATGGGCGTGTTTTTAATTGGATTTGCCTTCTTGCTACATCACGATGTGTTTGATTTTTTAAAGGACGACTAATATGTCTGGCTCTACGCCGTCTTCTACGTTTCCGACTCTGGCCCCCGCTCCGGAGGGAGTGTCGGGTAGTGGGTTTTTCCTAACAAGCTTGGACAAGGCAGTTGGGCTGGCCAGAAAAAACTCGCTGTGGCCTTTGCCGTTTGCCACCTCGTGTTGTGGCATTGAATTTATGGCCACGATGGCGTCTCACTATGACCTTGCGCGTTTTGGGTCAGAGCGGCCCAGTTTTTCTCCGCGACAGGCCGATCTGTTGATGGTGATGGGGACGATTGCCAAAAAATTGGGACCTGTCTTAAAACAGGTTTACGAGCAAATGGCCGAGCCCCGATGGGTCATGGCCGTGGGGGCCTGTGCGGCGTCCGGCGGTATTTTTGATACGTATTCGGTGCTGCAAGGTATTGACCGTATCATTCCTGTGGATGTCTATGTGCCAGGTTGTCCGCCCCGACCCGAACAAATCATTGACGGGCTACTCAAAATCCAAGAATTGGTCGGCAGCGAGTCTCTGCGCCGACGCAATTCCGCCGAATATCAGGCCTTGTTGGCCAAATACAGGATTCAATAGATGACGTACGACAATCTCAGTCCGGCAGTTCCTGCCCGCAAACTCATCGTCCATCCCCAGCTGCATCCGTTGTATGACACGGTATGGGCCAGGATGCAGGAGCGCTTTAGAGATGGGGTGAGCCTGTGGCGGGAACCGGCGGACTATATGACCGTAGTGGTCGAAAAGCCGATTTGGGTTGAGGCCGTGACATTTTTATACCAAGAGCCGTCTTTGCAATTTCAATTCCTGACCACGCTCTGCGGTGTCCATTATCCGGACATGAATCCGCCATCGATGGTCTTGGTGATCCACCTACACAGCCTGATCCACAATTGCCGTATCCGCTTAAAATGTTTTACCGCAGATGTGAAAGACCCGGTATTTCCGACGTTGACCGGTCTGTTTTCAGCGGCCAATTGGATGGAGCGGGAAACCTATGACTTTTTTGGATTTGTGTTCACCGGTCATCCCAATCTCACCCGTATTTTAAACGAAGATGACCTGACCTTTTTCCCCATGCGAAAAGAGTACCCGCTCGAAGACCCCACCCGCGAAGACAAAGACGACAAGATGTTCGGGAGGTCAGACTAATGGCCGATACAGCTCCCGACAAATACACCACGGTTAACATGGGGCCTACGCACCCAGCTACCCACGGCATTTTGCAAAATGTCATTCATATCGATGGGGAACGGATCGTGGATGCCGTGCCCACCATCGGCTATATCCACCGTGCTTTTGAAAAGCTGGCCGAGCACCGGCCGTATTACCAAATTACGCCGCTGACAGATCGGATGAATTATTGTTCGTCTCCGATCAACAATATGGGATGGCACTTAGCGGTGGAAAAGTTGCTGGGCGTCCAAACCCCCAAAAAAGTGGACTACATGCGTGTGATTGTCATGGAGTTATCACGTATCAGCGACCACCTGATCTGCAATAGCGTATTGGGCGTGGATAGCGGTGCGTTTTCTGGGTTTTTGTATATGTTTCAGCACCGGGAAACCATTTATGACATCTATGAGGAGATTTCCGGGTCCCGCCTGACCACCAATATGGGCCGAATCGGCGGATTTGAGCGTGAGTTTAGTGAGCGAGCCTATGCTAAATTAAACACCTTTTTAAAAGCCTTTCCCGAGACCTTGCGCGAATTTGAAGGTCTGTTTAGCCGCAACCGTATTTTTATGGACCGGACCATCGGCGTAGGTGGGATTTCGGCGGAACGGGCCCTTAACTATGGCTTTACCGGACCCAATTTGCGGGCGGCCGGCGTGGACTACGATGTTCGCGTAACGACGCCCTATTGTTCATACGGCGATTTCGAATTTGATATTCCGCTGGGTACCAACGGCGATTCCTATGACCGATTTATGGTGCGCAATGCGGAAATGTGGCAAAGCCTGCGCATTATCGAGCAGGCCTTAAAAAGGATGCCTGAAGGTCCGTATCACGCGGATGTTCCTGAGTTTTATCTGCCGCCGAAACAACAGGTCTATACCTACATGGAAGCCCTCATTTATCACTTTAAGATCGTGATGGGAGAAATTCCGGTCCCGGTGGGTGAAATCTACAGTTGCGTCGAAGGCGGAAACGGGGAACTGGGTTTTTATCTGATCAGCGATGGGGGGCGCACGCCGTTTCGGTTGCATTTTAGGCGACCTTGTTTTATTTATTATCAAGCTTTTCCGGAACTTGTTCGGGGAGCACTATTGTCTGACGCCGTTATCACCCTCAGCAGCTTGAATGTTATTGCGGGAGAATTGGATTCGTAATGCCACACGCGACCCTGGAACAGCCTGCCTTTAGCCCTGACTCTCTGCAAAAAATACGCGACAGTATTGCCCGCTATCCCGAAGGTCGGCAGAAATCGACACTGCTGCCCGTCCTGCATATGGCCCAGGCCGAATTTGGCGGTTGGCTGAG
>CAYINU010000095.1:0-5346 GCA_964364855.1 uncultured Candidatus Marinamargulisbacteria bacterium
GCTTTGCTAGGACACAACGACGTTACCAAATTGTACGGAACTTGTTTTGACCTCTTGGGCCGATTGGAAGGAGAACGTCATGTTCAAACAGTGGATTAAAAGGCGTTTTGGCCAGCACAAATGGTATTGCCTGTTGCAGCAGTTCTATCTCAAATGGCGTCATATTCGGCACCGCATCTTTTTTGGGGGGCGTTTTCGGGATCGACTTATTTTGCGCTACTTCAATACCCACGAGGTGAGGAAGTTACATTTCTCCTCCGGCGAGAGGGTATTGCCGGGCTGGCTGAACACGGATTTGTATGTCGGCGATATTTATCTGAATGCGTTGGAGCCTTTTCCACTGCCACCTGCCAGTTTTGACGCCATCTATTCGCACCATGTCATCGAGCATTTTTCTCTGGCCAATCTGGAGCGCATATTCGGCCAATTTTTACGTATTCTAAAACCGGGCGGTCGGATTCGGTTGGTGACCCCTTCACTTGCGGCGCTCATCCGGGCCTATCAGGAGGAAGAGCCGGCGTTGGTCCGCCATTACTGCGAGGGAGAACCCCTGACCACGCCAGCTGTCGCCTTTAATACATTGGTATTTAATGGTACGGAACACCGCTTCATTTTTGACGAGAAAACGCTGTCAGAATTGCTGTCCAAAATAGGGTACTCGGATGTCCGTTTTTATGCGTACAACCAGTCTGATGATACGCTTTTTGAGGGTATCGATGACCATGGCTATGCCTTTATTGCGCAGTTGTCTTTGGCAGTAGAAGCGACTCGGGAGGTTTAGGCGTTCGTCAACGCAAATTGGTTGGGCTGGTTTTGCACAAGCTTTAGTCCATGGGGTATCGCGCCTGGTACTTGAATGGTGGCATTTTCAAGTACTGTGCCGGGGGAGATAGTTAATTGGAAACCCTGTTCCACTTTAATTTCGATGCGGCCCTTAAGCCCAACATTTTTTTCAATAAATACATCACCGCTGATGATCAGCACATGGACTGCGAGTAAGGAGATGTCCGGATCGATACGCCGCTCCAGTTCAAACACGGTATGAAATTCCGCACTCAACTGCACAAGAGGTACCCCTAGAGCAGGGTCTCGCTTCGGATTGGGGCTGACAAAGCCATTTTCTGATTTGAGATAGATGTCCGATCGCAACACCCATAAATCCGCCGTCGTTTTGACCGGAATAAAGCGTGTCCGAGGCACAACAATAGTGGCCGATCTTTCAAAAGCCGATATCGCAGCCCCCATTGCATGTTCTAGCTGCAATACGGGGACGCCGTGAACGGTTTTCCGGTTTTGAATGAGCGTAGGCTGCAGGCCTTCGGACAAGATTTTTTGTAAGGCCGTTAAGCGAATCCAAATATTGTTTGTGTTAAAAATAGGGAGATTCTGAAATGCTGAAATGGCACCTGGATCTTGCGGGTCTACCTGGGCAATTTCTAGCAATGCTAAATGGCCGTCTCCCTCCGCAATAACAGATCCTCCCTTAATGTCGGCTTTTGTTTTGGGGGTCGTCTCCATGACAAAATCCAATTCGGCTTCCTGCATATAACCGAGAATCCCCGTGTCTACGGTGGCGCCCAGGTTGTCGGCATTTGAGATAAAACAAAAGGCTTTGCCTTCCCGCAGTTGTGTTTCGATCCAGTCGAATTTGGAAAAAATCGTATAGATGTCACCATGCCCCGGTGGGTACCATTCTGCTTTTGAATCTTCCTTTACAAGCAGTGGGACCGGTCGCTGGGGATTGCGGATATCCAGGCGTGGAAACTGATGTTGGATCAATTCGTGGTAAGCAAGCCCTGCCAGTATCTTGGCCGTATCGGACTGGGTATAAAACGAATTTAATAACCATAGCGGTAAAGAGACGCCATAGCGGCTTCCCAGGCTTTCCAGCTGGTGGGCAATCGCTCCCAAAAACGTCTGGGTTTTGCTAATGGGGATTGCCGACTTGGCTCCATGGCAGCCCATCGAGGTTCCCAAGCCGCCGTTTAGTTTGACAACGGTTAACCGGTCCAACAGAGTTTGGCCGCTGGCCCGGTGGTCGGCGGTTGCTTCGAACAAGACGATATGGCTGTCTTCGCTGTTTAAGGCACGAATCTTGTCCGCTTCTATGTAAGGGGGCGTGCCTTCCAAATAAAGCTCTAGGAGTATTAAAAAATTCGTCAAAGTCGGAAGATCCACAACACCTTTGGTCGAAAATTTTTCGATGAATGGGGCGGCAATTTCAAGTGTTTTTTGGGAGAATTTTGCTTGCAATAATTCAAGCGTGGCATCTGTCATTTTGGCAGTCATGATGGGCGATATGGTAACAGAATTTTTACAGGCCTAAAACCACGGTAAAAATGTAAACGGAGGCCTTGACACTGGGTTTTCAATCCCTTATAGTTCGTTCACTTTTTGCAACGGAATGCAAAGCTCTTTGACAACTGAATAGACATTAAAAAAAGTTTCAAAAACAAATGGTAGGTAACTCCAATTGTTATGACTAAACCGCAGAAGGCAAGATACTAAGGGCGCATGGAGGATCCCTTGGCATACAGGCTGAAGAAGGACGTGGATAGCTGCGATAAGCCTCGGTGAGCTGCTACAAGCGTTGACCCGAGGATCTCCGAATGGGAAAACCCACGTGAGGTAATGCTCACGTATCCTTACCTGAATTCATAGGGTATGAGAAGGGTACCAGGTGAACTGAAACATCTTAGTAACCTGAGGAAAAGAAATCAAATGAGATTCCCTGAGTAGCGGCGAGCGAAACGGGAAGAGCCTAAACCTTAATAATGTTAGTAGCGAGCAAGCGCTGTTATTAGGGTGTTGTAGGATATTTCGTTACACGGTTGCTCCCGTGTAGGTAAGTCAAAAAATCTTAGTTTAGTAAAAAAGAGCTGGGAAGCTCTGCCGTAGAGGGTGATAGCCCCGTATACGAAAGACTAAGATCTTACTAGAAGTACTCCTAAGTACCTCGAGGCACGAGAAACCTCGCGGGAATCTGGGTGGACCATCATCCAAGGCTAAATATTCCTGTATGACCGATAGTGAACGAGTACCGTGAGGGAAAGATGAAAAGAACCCCGGGAGGGGAGTGAAATAGAACGTGAAACCATGTGCCTACAAGCTGTCGGAGCAGAATATTTCTGTGACGGCGTGCCTATTGAAGAATGTGCCGGCGACTTAATGTCACTAGCAAGGTTAAGTTTTTATACGGAGCCGTAGCGAAAGCGAGTCTGAATAGGGCGATAAGTTAGTGGCATTAGACCCGAAACCCAGTGATCTATCCATGAGCAGGGTGAAGCGAGGGTAACACCTCGTGGAGGCCCGAACCGGTGTATGTTGAAAAATGCTCGGATGACTTGTGGATAGCGGAGAAATTCCAATCGAACTGGGAGATAGCTGGCTCTCCTCGAAATGACTTTAGGGTCAGCCTCAGGTTAAGCGGTCTGGAGGTAGAGCACTGTTTGGGCTAGGGGGATTAACCGATCTTACCAAACCCAGGCAAACTCCGAATGCCAGATTTGCATACCTGGGAGTGAGTCTTAGGGGGCTAACCTCATAGGACAAAAGGGAAACAACCCTTGACCACCAGCTAAGGTCCCGAAATGTGTACTAAGTGGTAAAGGATGTGGGATTACTTAAACAACCAGGATGTTGGCTTAGAAGCAGCCATCATTTAAAGAAAGCGTAACAGCTCACTGGTCGAGTGATCCTGTGCCGAAAATCTAACGGGGCTCAAGTACACTACCGAAGCTGTGGGATTGCGCAAGCAATCGGTAGAGGAGCGTTCTGTAGTAGGATGAAGTCAGATCGTTAGGTCTGGTGGACGAATCAGAAGTGAGAATGTCGGCATGAGTAACGAAAAAACAAGTGAGAATCTTGTTCACCGTAAGCCTAAGGTTTCCTGGGGAAGGTTCGTCCGCCCAGGGTTAGTCGGTGACTAAGGTGAGGCCGAAAGGCGTAGCTGATGTGCAACAGGTTAATATTCCTGTACTACCTACGAATCGTTATCAGCGATGGGGTGACGCAGAAGGATAGGTCAGCCACTTATTGGATTGTGGTGTAAGCCCGTAGGGGGAGAATTGAGGTAAATCCCTTTTCTCATATACCCTGAGAAGTGAATGCGAGCCGGTTTACCGGCGAAGTGACTGAGTCCACGCTGACAAGAAAAACCTCTAGTGAGAATCGTGGGTAACCGTACTAAAACCGACACAGGTAGGCGGGTAGAATATACCAAGGTGCGCGGGATAACTCTCGTTAAGGAACTCTGCAATTTAGCCTCGTAACTTCGGGAGAAGAGGTGCCTGAGTAATGTGTAAGTCCTCGCGACCCAAGCAAGAAAAGGTTGCAATAAACGGGCTCAAGCGACTGTTTACCAAAAACACAGGTCAGTGCTAAACCGTAAGGTGATGTATACTGGCTGACGCCTGCCCAGTGCTGGAAGGTTAATAGGAGATGTTCGGAGCGACCCATAAATGGTCTAGATCAAGGCAAATCGCGAATGAGACTCGCAGTTTAGCAGCGCTAAATGAGAATCGAATGCGTGATTTAACGCAGATATAGGCGATTTATGGGTTGCTCCAAAGCGTCGAATTGAAGCCCCAGTGAACGGCGGCCGTAACTATAACGGTCCTAAGGTTAATAGCTAGCCTTAGTAAAACCGAACCATATGCGGGAAACTCCTCAAAAACGTCTTGTACTCATTGCCCGTTAGACGGCAGTAGTAAAAATCAACGACGACACGGGGACAATCCGCAGGAAAGGTCCACCTCGCTTTGGCTAAGGTGGAAATCCTCAGAGACCAGATGTTCGGGGGTGTGTGATGGAGCTTGATTCACAGTGGATTACTGGATTTGTTGATGGCGAAGGATGCTTTTACGTGGGGATCAATCCCCATGCTGAACTGAGTTGTGGATTCCAGGTTTTACCTGAATTCACGGTGGTTCAACATCAGCGTGACGTGCAGATTCTTCATGCGTTGAAGCGCCACTTTAAATGTGGCGTGGTTCGCACGAATCACGGGGATAGATTGGCATACCGCTACCGCGTGCGTGATACGCAGCATCTGCTCACCATCATTATTCCTTTTTTCGAGAAACATCCGCTTAAAACCAAAAAACGGATCAATTTTGAGAAGTTTCGGCAGGTTCTGTTGTGTATGCAACGCAAGCAACACTTGACCGAAGAGGGAATCGCAAAAATCCGGTCAATCACAGAAAAAATGAATCGAGGCTCGGACACCTAAGATAGAGTCCAGCTTTCTCAGAAACTGAGAGAGATAAACTGAGCGAAATTCCTTGTCGGGTAAGTTCCGACCCGCACGAAAGGCGTAACGAATTGAGCGCTGTCTCAACGAGAGAC
>CAYINU010000096.1:0-5304 GCA_964364855.1 uncultured Candidatus Marinamargulisbacteria bacterium
GCCCGTTGAGCCGCGCCACATCCCAAAATCCCAGCAAAGTCGGATCCATCGCCCGAAGCACAGGTGAGGCCGGCAGGATGGGTAACCAAGCGCCTTGGTAGCGATACGACATCGAATAGGGGCCGGTGATCGGCGTTTGGGAACGAACCGCGACGACGGACCGCGGCTTGGCATTGGGCGCCAGCCGGACCGCAAACGCATCTCCCAGCGGCAAACCCGGCACGATGCCCCCGACAACCAAGGCCACGTGCTGGTCCCCGTTTTCATCGAGCAACGCCACGTCCTGCGGCGAAACCTTGGTTAATCGCAAATGGGGATTGATCACCGCCACGCCATTTTGGCGCCATAACGCACTTTTTAGCGATTCATAAGAAGGCCCTTTGGGCAAGGGGTAGGCGGAAAAAACACTGACCTCCACGGCATCTCCGCCTTTGCCCGAGGCCAAGTCAAAAATGGGTGGCACAAACCGGTCCACCCACCCCTGCAGCTGACCATATCGGGTTTCCAGTAACGGATCCATCGCACTGGTCCACTCCCGTCCCCAGGCCGTATCCCCAATCCCCACCACCACTTCCCCTTGGCTAACCGATGCGCTCAGCGCAGACAGATAATCCTCCGGCTCGCTGCTCACCACACTCACCTGCACTTTGCGGTCCATCTGCGGCACCAGCGCGCTCTTGGGCCATGTGCGGTCAATGTGCAGCCACCGCGTCAAAAACGCCTCCAAATGACCGTCCGGGCTGGCCTGCCACCGGTAGTCGGTTTGCCCCGGCTGCGCCGTTTGCCGATCCATGGTCACCGTCCATTCGTAGCTGGGAAAGGTGGCCCGCACCCCGTCCTCCGGGATGAGTACCGAAAACAGCTGGGCATCGGCCAACGTAAACGGGTCTTTTTCGCCGCTAAACCGAATGGCCTCCAGCCGGTAGTCCGTGTGACGTTCGCTATACATACTGTCAAAATCCCGCAACGCCTTGGCATGGGCCGCCTTGGCAATCTCCATACCCTGCGGGCCTAACGGCAATCGCACCATGGATACCGACCCGGGATGCGCCTCCGCACTGACCGCCCCGTTTTTGGCGATGGCCTCTCCCCGAAACACAGTGGCCGGGGCATCGGCCGGGACCACATTCGGACTGAATTTCACCATTTTATTATCCAGATTTTTGTAGTTCATCAACACCAACTGAAAATTTTCTCCGGACAAATAGCTCTGCTCGGCCGCGATGCCGATTTCGCTCTCGGTCGTCAGCCCGTCTGAGCGGCGTTCGGAGATCAGATCAAACGGCCGGGCCGCGACCGCCACCGACCGCTTTAGCAAAGATTCTTGCGCGTCAGAGTCCATATCCGCCAATCGGGTATATGCCCGGTCCAACGTCATCATCCGATCCGTCAGCAGCGCGTTGTACCGGTCGGCCGACAGCTCATAAAACGCCGTGCTGGGGAAACCCAGATACCGCTCGTCCTGGAAATGAATCCCCAACTGCGTCGTCCGCTTTTTGTCCCCGCCGACCACCCCAAACCACGGGTAATACCGGTGGGTGAGGCGGTTGAAGGGGCGGGGTTCAATAATCATCGACACCTTGAGTTTGGAGTCAATGAATCTTCCGCCACTTCGGTTTTGAGGAAACTTAACTAAAGTGGCAGAAAGACCTCGGAATATGTTTTTTCGCGAATATGCTTCGTTTCCGTCATCACTAATCAGCAGTTTCTCTTTCGATATCGCATCCCCCTCCACCGTACTCTGATTCCAGTCGGGGTAGGAAGCCCGTGCGGGATTGGGGATCTCGATCATCTTCCCGGGTAAATACCCCTGCTGTGGGCCCTGGACCCGTATCGTCGCCGGCTGGGCGTCCATCGTTTCGTCATAGCGCATCTCCCCCATCTCAAGATCCTGGGCCCATTCGTCCATTTTCCGGCCGTCGGGCATCAGGATTTCGACTTTGATGTGGTTGGCCACAAATTCCGGGGCAGGCCGGTGGTTTTGGCCGCCGGCACCTCCGTCGTCATATAAAAAGGTGTCGTTAATTTCCATGTCAAAATGGGCAGGATCGATCACCCAGTCATACTCCCGCTCAATCGCAAAGTTCTGGTCTTCTCGCGCTGCCCACGCATTCCTATCTATCCACCCAAACCACCCGTTGGTGTGGTCAAACCAATACCGCCGCTTGCCGTAGTAGGTCACTTTGACCTTGACCTTCATCGTGTCAAACCACCGATGGGCCAGGACGACAAAGGGATATAGCGGGTACGCAGGCACCTCCTGGATGCCCTCCACCACTTCTAGCTTCATGCCCACCCTCAGCGGCGGATACAGGGTGCCGGTGAGGGCCGTTTGCCAGCCGAATCCACTCCCGCCCACCGCATGGTCCGCCCGGACCCCATCCAGGGTCAGCGGATCTCCCAAAGACGCCAATATCCCACTCGTCAGCTGGCGATGCGACACTTGCAGCGTGACGGGGGCCGACAGCGTTTGTTTCTCCCCGGTATCGGTCACCACCTCCACAATCAGGACATACCGTTGATCCAGCGGGGCGATCTGCCCGTCGTCAGTCCGCCCCTCCCAGATCACCCGCTGCGTCGGACCCCCAAACCAGCGCTCGTTTTGCAAAAGGGTGCGGATACGCCGGCCAGCGGCATCCCCTACCCAGGCGGCGACCCGGACCGCTTGGTTGACCCGGATGGCCATATCGGCCACATCGTTTTGATTTCTACGCTCGGCACCGCGGGTACGCTCCTCGCGGTCGGCACCGTGTGCCTCCGCTAGGGGATCCAGTAATCGCGTCTCCCATTTGTTCTCCCACACCACCGTCAGCGGACTGGATACCGTCACCCGTTGCGTCACCGTTTTGACCGCATACGCCCCCACTTGCTCCGCTGTCACACGGATGTCATAGGCCCCGCCGGGCACCGTCGCACCCGCCCCATCGGTCAGTGGCCATGCCACCACCGTTTTTTCGGCGGATCCGGCCGCATTCGGCAGGACCACCCAAGATTGACCGCCCTGAGGTTGCGCCCGTGTTCGGCCCACCCACATCGGCACCTCCGAGTGTAGCTGCACCATCAACGCCCTGGTGAGGGTTTTGAACCGAATTTCGGATACCCCTTGCAGCCGCCAGCCCAGTCCGGCAGGGGTCACGGACCCCACCGACTGTTGGATGTGGAGTGATTGCGCGTCGAAACCGCTGATATTGAGATCCGTTTGCCCATCGGTGCTTTTGACCACCCATTGGTCTTGTTCGCGAAACACGTACACCCCACTGGCCGACATCTGGGCCGGCACACTGGCCGCCATGTCCGTGGCAAACGCCCCAATGGTCTGGGCCCATACCGTTTTTGACGTTTGAACTTGGATGACCTCTACCGCCACATTCGCCGTCGCACCCAGCACCGCAATATCCAGTGTCACACGCTCCCCCGGGCCATATGACTGCCGGGCCAAAGGCGCCACCGACAACACCATCGGTTGTCGGATATCTCCGCCACCGGAGGGAAACACCATCACACTTCGGCGGAAGTCCTGCGCCACACCTGATGACTCCACCACCCGCAACACCAGGTCATATTTCCCACTCACTAGCGGCGGTTCACCTTCTTTTTCCACTTCCAAATACCCCAGTGTGTCCGACACCCGTGCTTCGGACCGGCCCTCGTGGGACAGCCCATCGCTGCGATACCGCGGCGTCACCACCAGTCGGGGATGGGGTCGGGGAACCGCATCCCCCGGACCCTGTAACAGCAACTCGAATTTGGAAAAATCCGACCGGTTAGTCAAGTCAAAATCCATAGCCACACCCACGATGGGCACAACGCCGCTAACCAAAGCCCCTTCCGGTGGTGAGGCCAATCGGACTTCGCCGCCTTCTTTTAACACAGTCAACCGTTGAACGGTTTTGTTCTGATACCCATCCGTCACCGTTAGGGCCACGGTATATGCACCTCGTGGGTACTTGCTCAGATTCAGATCCCAACTGGCACGAGACCCGCCATTCACATTGCGGGTGGGGAAGGCGTCGATGACGTGATCGTCCCGATCAATAACACGTACGGACAGCCAGAACGACCGGTCAGGCTGTGCGGCCGGAACGGCCGTCAGATGGACGGTGTAGCCATGCTGGCTGCCCACAATCAGCGGCGATGCTTTGAATTCGGATAGCCCAGGCACCGTCCGCGCCAGCGTAAAATTCGCCGTGGTTTGCGTGACATTGCCCGCCGCATCAGACAAAACGCCCACGATGGCGTAGGCCCCATCCGTCAACCGGACATCGGCCAATGTCCACTTCACGACGCCATTTCCCGTACCGGTCAGATTCTCCTGGGCCATCACATCCCCTGCCGCCGACTGCAATTGCACCAGTCCGCTGACCCCCTCATTGGCCTTGACCGTCGCCACCACCCACTCATCCACCGCCGTATACACACTGCGGGAGGTCTGGAGTCTCACCAACGGCTTCACATCATCTAATATCAACACCGTCTCCGCCTGGGTCCGGTGACCCGCCTCGTCCCAAACCGTGACCTGCACGTTGTACGTTCCGGCCGTTGCGGCAGTGCCGTTGGTAGTTAACCCATCCCAAAACCATGCCCGTTCCCCACCCGGTATTTGGAGTAGCACGCTGCGCGTCACCACCTGACCCTGACTATCCGACACGGTTAGATTTACGGTGGGAAAACGGGTCGTCATATTGTCGGTCACCACCCACCCGACAGACAGCGGCCGTTTGGCCAGTGTACCCGGATGCCGCGGCGCCAGCGGCGCCAGACTGACCTGCGGTGGCGTGTGGTCCACGTAAAATACATACTGAAGTAACGATTCCGACGCCCCGTCTTTGGCGTTGACTTTGATTTGATAGCTGCCTTCTTTTAAGGTCAGTGGCAAGTCGGCCTTTAATAGCCGGGTCAGATTCTGTCTTTCCAGCGGTTGGACCCGCAGACTCGCCGTCATATTTTCCGAATTCACCATCACCGACTCGATTTTGACCGTCGTATTCATCTCATCGGTATACACCGGCGCCCGATATTCAAAATGCAAGTTCATCTGGTGATCCTTTACCACCTGGTTGATCCCAGGTGACAGGGTGTCTAGGAGCGGTTGCAACGCCACCCCTTGTTTAAACAACACCAACGTCTGCCGGTTCTGATGGCCGCCGGCGTTCTCGGACCGAAACGAGATCACATTCAGCCCTTCCAACAGTTGCAAAGGCGGCGTTTCAAACTCACCGTTTCCGGAAATGGTGTCGATCCGCGTCCATCCCGAGTAGTTT
Organism: uncultured Candidatus Marinamargulisbacteria bacterium; assembly: GCA_964364855.1. Classification (GTDB taxonomy): domain Bacteria; phylum Margulisbacteria; class Marinamargulisbacteria; order CAYINU01; family CAYINU01; genus CAYINU01. The sequence goes on from CAYINU010000096.1 coordinate 5,262, forward strand.
AGTGAATACGACACCGTCGAGACCTGGGGAGACACATCATAAA
>CAYINU010000097.1:0-5254 GCA_964364855.1 uncultured Candidatus Marinamargulisbacteria bacterium
AATTCCTCGGGCTTGACGAAGATGAGGATACAGATTCCGATAATCACGATTTCGCCCAAACTGAGCCCAAACATCAAGAGGCCTCCTGGCCGAAATGAAACACCTTAGCGACCAAAATCGTTCCGAAATAAAGAACAACCATAGGAATGGACAGGCCCAACTGAGCCACAAAGTCTGGAGGCGTCACAATCGCGGCAAAAACAACAATCAGTAAAATGACGTAGCGACTGGCTGCCAATAGGGCTTTTCTGGATACCAGATTAAAAGACATCAACAGCTCCAAAAGAATGGGAAACTGAAACAAGATCGCAGAATAAAAAACCAGCTTAAACACCATCATCAGGCTGTTCTCGTAGTTGAGCAGAATGCCGACCGTGGGAGGTAACATATCGTTTCCCATCACAAAGCGCAGCGAAAAAGGCAGCAGTTGGAAATAGGTCAAATAAACCGCAAAAATAGCCAGAAAAAGTCCTGCGAATAGGGCAAAAAAAGCGCCTTGTTTTTCCCGTGGCGTTAAGCCTGGAAAAACAAAGCCAAGGGCATTGAGAATATGTAGAGGCAGCGTCAGGACCAGAGCGACTAAAAACGACAGCGAAACCTTAACGGTAAACCCTTCAAACGCCGAATAAACGTATAGCTGATGAGTGAAATTGGCATGCTGGATTTGCTGGAAAGGTCGCATAGCTAAATTGGCGATGGGGGTGAAAAACAAATAGCATAGCAGCCAAGTTGCGCCAACCAAAATAACGGAATACAGCAACCGTCTTCGAATTTCTCGAAGGTGTTCGATAAAGGGCATTCAAAAGTCTATTCTAGCGGGGCGGAACTAAAAATGGCGGCCTGGCGTCGCATGGCCTCCAGTTGTGAAGAATGCGGGTTCCAAAACATCAGTTGGGGCTGAGTCCGCTGCGGAGTGGGTTGAATGGGGGGTGTCGTTGACTGAGGTTGCGTTTGCGGATGCTGATCTTTCATCGGCTGCTCCTCGTTACGGGAATGCTTTGGCCATATTACTGTGGGTCCTGAAAAAAGGATAGAATTCGTTGTATTGAAATTGTTTAATACTTTTAATTTTGCTTGGTCGCCCCGGGTAGTTTTGATATCCTAGTCCAAATGGAAAAAAAGCCGCCCCGATTTGCCCTATTTACGTTGTTTTGGGTGGTGGCGACTGAGCTGATCGGTTTTGGCCTCATTATCCCGGTTCTGCCGCAAATTGCGGCGCGATACCAACCCAATCCCTATCTGCTCGGATTTTTGTTGGCGTCTTATTCGCTATGCCAGTTTTTTTCTGCCCCGATTCTGGGGCGCCTGTCTGATAAATATGGGCGAAAGCCAGTGCTGTTGGTTTCAAAAATGGGGACTTGTATTTCCTATTTGATTTTTGCCTTTTCGGGTACGTATTGGCTTATTTTACTGTCCCGAATGTTAGATGGATTTACAGGTGGGAACATCTCGGTAGCACGCGCCTACGTTGCCGATGTTACAACGGATGAACACCGATCCCGAGGCATGGCCGTAATCGGCATGGCATTTGGGTTTGGCTTTTTACTGGGACCTGCTATGGGGGGGGGGTTATATCTTGTCGGGTCTGGCCACCGTGCCGCAGGTCTGGTAGCGGCATTCCTTTCTTTTCTAGCATGGGTACTGACTGTCGTGTTTTTGAAAGAACCCGTTCATCACGTCAAAGCAGAGAGAGGGTCGTTCTGGAAGGGACTGCGAGACATGTCGAGCAGTTCTGCCATCGTATCTGTGTTGCTGATTCAGATCGTTTATATGACAGTGTTTTCCGGATTTGAAACCACGTTTTCGGTGTTTACCGCGACGCGATTTTCATTTACTGAAACCCAAAACAGCTGGACGTTTTTTTACATCGGGATTTTGGCATTACTCTTTCAAGGGATGCTAAGCCGGATCACCGTTTTGTCGGTGAAAAAAGTTGTTCCGATCGGCTTGGCTTTGGCCGGATTGGCTTTTTTATGCCTGGCCTTTTCCCAAACGGTATTTTTTCTGTTGGTTGCGCTGGCCATTTTGGCCGTGGGTGTCGGGCTTGTGAATGTGTTTTTACCGGCATTGCTATCCAAGATGGCACTTTCTGAAGAGCAGGGTCAGACGATGGGCGTTTACGAAGGTGTGGGTAGCCTTGCACGTATTTTAGGGCCGCTCATTGCATTTGCCTCGGTGTACTACCACTTCACGGCCGGATATTTCGCATTTGGCGTGCTTTTGGTCTTGCTGTGTGTGTGGGCATTTCGCCGATTTTATTTTAGTAGGAGACCGTTATGAGTAAGTCAGCGTCATTTGTGGATCGACATATCGGACCTCGTGAAGCCGAGGTCGCGGATATGCTATCGGCCATTGGAGTAGACTCTCTGGCTGATCTGATTTCTCAAACCGTGCCTGCCGGGATACGGTTGACGGGGGAATTGGACTTGCCCGAGGCGCTCAGCGAAGACGAGGCCCTGCGGCATGTTCGGTATCTGGCGTCCAAAAATAAGACGTATCGCAGCTACATCGGACAAGGGTACTATGGCACCGTTACGCCCAGTGTGATCTTACGCAATATTTTTGAAAATCCAGGGTGGTATACCCAATACACGCCGTACCAAGCTGAAATCTCTCAAGGCCGCCTGGAAGCGTTGCTGAATTTTCAAACCGTTGTGGCTGACCTAACAGGCTTGCCGGTAGCCAATGCGTCTTTGCTAGATGAAGCGACGGCTGCGGCGGAAGCGATGACCATGCTATTTCGTGTTCGAGACCGTGATCAGCAGCAGCGCAATGTATGTCGCTTTTTTGTATCTGAAACCTGTTTTGCTCAAACCATTCAGGTGGTGCAGGCTCGCGCCGTTCCGTTGGGCATCCATGTTGAAGTCGGGCCCATGTCGGGGGTACCGGTGTCTGATGATTATTTTGGCTATTTGTTTCAGACCCCTGATGCCACCGGGGCGATTGCGGACTGGGAGTCCTTGATTTCGACTATACACAAGGCTGGAGCGAAGGTGGCCGTTGCCGTGGATTTACTATGTTTATGCTTATTTAAATCTCCGGGCGAGATAGGCGCTGATGTCGCCATCGGATCTTCTCAACGTTTTGGTGTGCCAATGGGATTTGGTGGACCGCATGCCGCCTTTTTGACCACCAAAGACGATTACAAACGTCAAATGCCGGGACGCATTATCGGTGTGTCTGTAGATCGGTACGGCAGTCCGGCGTATCGCATGGCCTTACAAACCCGGGAGCAGCACATCCGCAGGGAGAAGGCCACCTCCAACATTTGTACGGCCCAGGCCTTGCTGGCCATTATGGCGGGCATGTATGCGGTTTATCATGGCCCCGAAGGCCTTCGCGCCATTGCCGAACGGGTACATGGCTATGCGACTCAATTGGATGTCACACTAAGGCAAATGGGTATTTCTGTCGCCGACCAGCCCTTTTTTGACACGATTTTTCTCACGCTTTTGCCAGAGACGTTGGAAAAAGTGTGCGAGGCTGCGAAATCGCACCACATCAACTTCAATTACCGGAACAACACCCAGCTGACGATAACGCTAGACGAGACCGTCACGGATACCGATTTTGCCGATATCTTGTCCGTTTTTGAGGTGGCTTTTGCAAAGTCGTCTCACGCGGATTTGCCGATCACCTCATGGCCGACGCTGAAGCGCCGTACCGAGTATTTAACCCATCCGGCTTTTCATAGTCACCGTTCCGAGTCGCAGCTGATGCGCTATATCAAGTCCTTGGAAAACAAAGACCTGTCCTTGACCACTTCTATGATTGCGTTGGGGTCCTGCACGATGAAGCTCAATGCGGCAACCGAAATGCTTCCGCTGAGCTGGTTGGCTTTTTCTGGACTCCATCCCTTTGCACCTGGTGGGCAAACCCAAGGATATGCCGACATATTTGCCTTTTTGGAGCGGGCGCTGTCCACGATTACGGGACTGGATGCGTGTTCGTTACAGCCCAACTCCGGAGCGCAAGGCGAGTATGCCGGCCTGATGGTGATGCGGGCTTACCATGCGGCCCATGGCCAGCCGCAACGCACTGTTATGCTGGTTCCTGCTTCGGCACATGGGACAAACCCTGCCAGTGCGGCCATGGCCGGATTCGATGTCGTTATTGTGGGATGTGATGGCGATGGCAATATCGATTTGGCTGACCTGACCGAAAAAGCCCGCGCCCAGGCGGACCGGCTGGGTGGACTAATGGTCACCTATCCCTCCACGCATGGGATTTTTGAGGAAAATATCCGTGACATTTGCCGGACCGTTCATGCGCATGGCGGACTCGTTTACATGGACGGCGCGAACATGAACGCGCAAGTGGGTCTCACCAGTCCCGGTGAAGTCGGGGCTGATGTCTGCCATCTGAACCTGCACAAAACGTTTGCCATTCCACATGGCGGTGGTGGGCCGGGGATGGGGCCGATTTGCGTGCGGGCCCCTTTGGCTCCTTTTCTACCTGGCCATCCGCGTGCCTCAGTAGGCGGAAAATCAGCGATTTTGCCGGTGTCGGCCGCACCGTGGGGTAGTGCCAGTATTTTGTTGATCTCTTATCTGTACATTCGCATGTTGGGCCGGGCAGGGTTGCGTCGTGCCACCGAAATTGCCATTTTGAATGCCAATTACATCAAGGCCCGTTTGACCGGCGCCTATCCGATCCTGTTCCAAGGGCGCCAGGGCCACGTCGCTCATGAGCTTATCATCGATTGCCGCGGCTTCAAAAAGACTGTTGGAATCGAGGTCGAAGACATGGCCAAGCGTCTGATGGATTACGGATTCCATGCGCCCACGATGTCCTGGCCGGTTCCGGGAACCTTGATGATCGAACCCACCGAAAGCGAAGACAAGGCCGAGCTGGATCGGTTTTGCGATGCCTTGTTGGCTATTCGTGAAGAGATCGCGGCCATTGAGACCGGCCGGTCAGATGTGGTGGATAACCCACTCAAAAACGCGCCGCATACCATGATAGAATGTCTCGGATCGGACTGGAAACATGCGTATTCGCGAGAAACGGCGGCCATGCCCTTGCCGTTTGTGAAGGCCCGTAAGTTTTGGCCTACTGTTGCCCGCATCGACAATGCCTATGGGGATAAAAATCTGGTTTGTACCTGCCCGCCGGTGAGCGATTATGCCCTCGCATCGTTCCTTGTCAAATGACAGGTCCATTTCTATAATGGCGAGGTCATAAATGCGTTCCCCTGTAGCTCAGTGGCAGAGCAAGCGGCTGTTAACCGCTGGGTCGTAGGTTCGATCCCTAC
>CAYINU010000098.1:0-5090 GCA_964364855.1 uncultured Candidatus Marinamargulisbacteria bacterium
ACGCTTCTGGTCGGCAAGATAATGGTTTTGTATGGCCTATCCCAGGTTTTGACAAACCGAACGGTCTTGGCATATTCCCCGGCTGCACATGTAAATACGAGAGGTAGCCCCGCCAAAACCGAGCTGCGTTGATCGAGGCGATTAAGGTCTTGTGGGGTAAGGTCTTTTTTGATGCGTCCCGTTCCGGTATGCACGACGACAAACCCCGATTCCAGTTCCCGGCTCTGTAACCAGCGTTTGACAGCGATAATGGCATCGGAGGGAATCGATAAGTGAGCCTCTGACAGGGGATCGGCAAGCGAAATCGGGGGGTGTAGAAGGGTTAGGATGGCCGCATCTCGAGCCAGGAAATTCAGAGTAGGGTCCGGTGCCAAGCAACGGTCATACCAAAACCCACCCCCGCCATCTGAAAATCCGAGAAGATATTCCGCGCCAAGACACTTGCAAAACAGCGCGCACCTCAGATCGCCGCGCATCTCCAAAACCAGGTTGTACCGCTGTCGCCTCAGCCGCAACCCCGTTCGCAAAAGCCGCCACCATGAGACTTTTTTCTCACGACCACGGGGTGCCTCGAAAGGATTCATGGTCCAAATGGTATGACCATGCGGTACAAGCAACATGAGTTCTTTGGCCGTGGGTCTGACCAACACATCTAACCTGGCTTTGGGGTAGCGTTTGGCCAGTTGGGCCAGGACCGGGGTTAAGGCCAGAGCATCACCCAGATGAGTGAGCTTAACCAATAAAATCCGTTCAACTACGGCGGGAAAAGGGCGGGGTTTTCGCCATCGGGTCAGTGTGTAACCGATCCTATCGATAGTACTCACCCAGGCCTTTAAACGGGGGTTTACGAACCGGTAAGTCATGCTAGCGCATCGACTGAGCCAATTGACCGGCCATTTTTTGCATATTCTCGATGTAGCGTGGTGAAAACGGATCCACCCAAACCAGCTGGGTAACATGCATGGACTGTGCGAAATGGCGGGCGGTGATTTCGTTAAAGGCCTTTTGTGCAAAAAAGGTGCGAATCCCCAGGCGCTGGGTCTGATTGAGGAGATCCCGTAAGTGAGCAGATGTGGGTTCCTTGCCCTCTTTTTCGATGGCTAGTTGCGTCAGGCCGTAGCGTTTGGCGAAGATGTCCAACACAGGATGGTCGATGATAAACGTGCGTTGGGTTTTGTTCCTGAATGTCTGGATAATATCCTGGTCCAGTTGGTGAAGCCTGGCGATGTAGCGGTCCGCGTTGGAGCGGTATTGCTTGGCATGATCCGGGCAGAGCTTGGCAAGGCCGGTATAAATCAAATTGACTTGCGAAACCATCGCAATAGGTGACATCCATACGTGGTGGTCGTAGCCCTCTCCACTATAATTACCGTAGGACGGCCGGTAAACGCGAATATCGCGATTGAATTTGGCAATGCGATCCAAGTTTGCGGCTTCGAAAGGCACATCCCCGATGGCGAAATAGGCCTGGGCCCGGGATAAGGCCTTGATGGTAGGCCAGTCCATTTCGAATGTCTCGGGGTTGGAGCCGGGCGGGACTGCCACCGTGACGGTGACGTCTGAGCCACCCACTGCGTTGACGAACTCCACCTGAGGCGCGATGGTAACGGCCACGCGCAGGTCACACGCGGTCGCCGCGGTTGCGAAGAATAAGAGGAGAAAAATTGCTCTAATTGACGCTCGCATAGCGGAATCCTATTCTACGGGTATGACTAGTACAGCGGTGGTATCCGTCGAAAATGTGTCTTTTTGCTACGGATCTCAGCCTATTTTAGACCAAGTCAGTCTATCTGTAGACCCCCACGACTTTATTGCTGTTATCGGTCCCAATGGCGGTGGAAAATCCACTCTCCTCAAACTCATTATGGGGTTACTTGACCCACAAAGCGGACAGGTTACGGTATTTGGCCAATCCCCCAAAGCGGTCCGACACAAGATCGGCTACCTATCGCAGCACCAACTGGTGGATCTCCAATTTCCTATTGATGTCATGGAGGTCGTACTGATGAGCCGCCTGATTAACGGCGTGTTTCGCCGTTATTCGAAAACGGACCGAGAGGCTGCCCTGATGTGGCTGGATCGCCTAGGGATTTCCCACCTGAAGCGCCGCCGCATCAATGAACTTTCCGGCGGGGAACGCCAACGTGTTTTTTTGGCAAGAGCTTTGATGAATGAGCCGGAATTGCTCCTGCTCGATGAGCCGGATGCCGGGGTGGACCGTGCCGCGCAGACTGCCTTTTTCGAATTGCTGAAAACGCTTAACGAAAACATGGCAATTATCTTGGTGTCTCACGATTTGTCGGCCGTTTCCACCGTCACCAAAACAGTGGCCTGTTTAAACCGAAACCTGGTTTATCACACCACCAAAGAACTGTCTGCCCAAGATCTGGAGAAAACCTATTGCTGTGACATCGATTTGATTGCACATGGCGTGCCGCACCGGGTACTTAAACACCATGACTAGTTTACTGCTGGAGCCCTTTTTTCAAAGATCGCTTTTGATCGGGGTGCTGGCCTGCATTGCCTGTGGCGTGATGGGGGCCTTTGTGGTCGTGAAGCGTATGACTTATGTTGCGGGCAGTATTTCCCATGCGACTTTTGGGGGTATCGGTCTTGCGTTTTTCTTGGGCTGGTCACCCACGGTGGGTGCCTTGGTTGTCAGCTTGGCGGCTGCGGTTATTCTGGCCCTGTTTCGTTACTACTTTAATCAACGTGAAGACGCACTGGTTAGCGCGCTGTGGGCCGTGGGCATGGCTGTTGGGATTTTGCTGGTCTATTTGAGCAAGGGATACGTGCCGGATCTTTTCGGTTACCTGTTTGGCAATATTTTAATCGTGGGTACTTCGGATGTATTGGCCTTGTTTGGGATTTGCGTTGTGGTTTGTGTACTAGTGACTCTCTTGTTTCGCGCGTTTCAGGCCATTTCATTTGACGAGACTTTTGCCAACGCCATCAATTTGCCTGTTGGCCCTTTGTATGCGCTCCTGCTATGCCTGGTTGCGGCGACGATTGTGCTTCTGATCCGAGTGGTAGGTGTGATTATGGTCGTAGCGCTACTCACCTTGCCGTCTTCGGCCGCAGCGGTGTGGGCTAATCGGCTCTCCACGTTGATTGGGATGAGCATTGGATTTGGCCTTTTTGCCGTGATTGTCGGACTATTTTCTTCTTATTTTTTGAACGTGCCGCCAGGTCCTATTATTATTTTGTTTGCGTTGGGCGTCTATTTAATGGCCCTACTTTTTAAATCGATCAGGGACAAACGTGCTGCCAAATGCCTTAAGCGCGCTTGAAACCGCCTACCAAACGTTTCGTCGTGACGTAACGCGGCGGGTTTCCCACCGAGCAGACTATGCGTGGTTGCTATCGCGTCCGGCTGCCATTGTCACGGATTACCTGCATTTAGAGGATCTCGGTGAGAAACCCTATCACCAACTCAATGCCCTGTCGGCCCGCTTATCTCCAGCGGTATGGCGGCGTTGGGTGTTTCCCCGGATTCTCAATCAGATGTTTGCCATTTTTAGGACCTTGCATCTGGGTCCCCGCGGCGCAGACGAGCCAACTCCGGAATTTTTGCATAGTTTTGTGGAGTGGCTTCGCAACGAATTTTTGATTGCCAGCCATGGCATGCACCACGTGACCTTTGCCGAAATGGGGTCTTTTTTATCCGATAGTTTTTTTGATTTTGGGGCCCATTTTGGCTTTGAACGCGACCGGTACGCCAGCGTAAAAGCCCACCACAACACCATGTCTTTGATGATGGTGAACATGCTACGTCCGGAGCTAAAAGACCACCCTTTAAAATGGGAATTGGCCTTGTATTTGGTCACCCGATCCAATTGGATGGATGTGGTCATGCCCGGTTACGAGGCATTTGCTTTGGCCTTCCCCGAGGAAATAAACCAGCTGCTGGACGCACCTGCGCGGATTTTGGGTAACTTGCAGGGCGCGCCGCTGGTCCAACTGTCCGCAATCCGTGCCCGTCTCGAGGGGCCAACCCAAACCATATTGATCGAATGTGACAATTGCGGAGAAGTGGTATTTGATTTATTTCTGGCCGAGCTCTTACTCGAACAGGGACACACCGTGATTATGGCTGGCAAAGAAGCGCCGATTGTAAACGATGTCACGGCGACCGAGATCGCCCATTTGGTAAGTCGCTATCCCCAGGGCGTTCTTCGAGAGCCTCTGCAAACCGGACGCCTGCGTGTTATCGGGACAGGGTCTGCGGGCATCGGCAAGTTGTTGGATCGGGTCTCTACAGAATACCGGCATGCCTATCAACAAGCGGATATTTTGGTGTTAAAAGGACAAGGGAATTTTCACACGATGCCTTTTGGCGTCCAAACCAAAAAAGGATTTGTTCCCCATCCCTATCAAAAACCCATCATTTCGCTTATGGGACTCAAGTCCCCCATCATATTACGCTGTATGCAGTCTCTTTATGCACCACGGCTGCTACCTCCCATGCAGTCTCCGGTGATGATGGTATTTGACCCGCAAAACCCCGCGACTTTTCCCATAAAATAGGGACAAATTTGCCTTTTGTTATCGGTGAATTTGTGCTAGGCTAGGCGCGTTAGTTTGGCTGCGTTTTTATTCCCCCAGGAGGACCTGCGATGTCTTACAAGCAAATCGAAACCTATCTCGGCAAAACGGCCCAGTCTTTGTTAACCCATACATGCAAAACGATTTCCAAAGACCTTTTACATGTGCCAGGTCCCGACTGGGTGGATCGGATTTTTTCGCCGTCAGACCGTAATATTCGCGTCTTGCGCAACCTTCAGAACCTGTTTAATGCCGGCCGTTTAAGTGGCACGGGGTATCTGTCTATTTTGCCTGTAGACCAAGGTATCGAGCATTCTGCAGGTGCTTCATTTGCGCCGAATCCTGCCTATTTTGACTCCGAAAATATCGTTAAGCTAGCCATCGAAGGCGGCTGCAGCGGGGTGGCATCCACGTTGGGCGTCCTGGGTAGCGTGGCTCGCAAATACGCACACAAGATCCCCTTTATCGTGAAGATCAACCATAACGAGTTTTTGACCTATCCCAACAAATTCGACCAAATTATGTTTTCCTCTATCGACCAGGCC
>CAYINU010000099.1:0-4999 GCA_964364855.1 uncultured Candidatus Marinamargulisbacteria bacterium
GCATAAGCATCATCGGTTGTTAGGCGCGTTAATTGAGGGGTTTTTAACACCAAGTACTGAAGGGCATAGTTTAATAAAACCGCATCTGTCAGCGCGCGAGCGGGCAGAGGTAAGCTATCCGGTAAGTTAAAGAGCATATAAAACCATTGCGGGTGGGTTAAAAAATCGGCGCTTTGACTAGCCAGGTCGAATTCACGAAATATATCCGGTCGATATTTTTGTAAGCGCTGTGCCCAAGCCGGTTTGGAGCCCGTGCCTGTCGACACCTCTTTTGTGTGGGCCAGCAGCCATTCCAAGAAAGCGCGGTTTTGGCCCAGGCCGGGGGTGGTGTCGAGATGGCGTTCGACGGCCTGACGAACCGCCTTTGGCAAGGTGGGGATGTCGAACAGGACGAGCCAAACGTCGATGGGGGTGCGGGCCAACATAGGGCCGATGACGGCAGGCAATGCGCTTACCAATCGGGCGCACAAGGCAGCCTGCCCGGATGGGCCAGAGGCGGCATCTAGCCAAGCACCTAGCCAAGCCCCTGCTGCCCTTTCGCACAGGGGCGTGACAAGGGGCGATGCGCCCTTAAATGTTTCGTGAAAGGCAATCAACGATGGTGGGTTTTTAAAATGGGGCACAAGCCATGGCACCAGCGTGGCTAAATTTTGAGCGTGAATGGCAAAGCGGGTTAAACAGATCGCCGGGTCTGGTTGGGTTAACACACGGTGGGCCAGCGCAACCAGATGGGGTGGGGGTAGTGGGCGACTAAACAACACGGCCCAACAGCGCCTGTCTGCGCTGGCGAGGTAGGCATGGGTGAGGTCGTCTTGAAGGCTGGCGAGCAGGGGTTTGGGCAACTGCTGCAACGCATCTAAAACCGCAAAAGGATGCGCATAATCGCCATCGTGGGGCGTGCGTTTTTTTTCGCGTGTTTTGAGGGCCAGCAAGGCCTCGACAAATGTATCTACCCTTTTGCGTTGAGGCTTAGTAACTTGGGTATAAAGGGATTCTTTTAAGGCTTTGGCCAAGCCCATGCGCACGTTGGGTGTCTTGCTAACTGAGGCCGCTACAAGTGCAGCCAGCTGCGGATGGCTAGGCCTGTGCGCAACGTCTGGAGGCAAAGGCACGAAGGCAACAGCATGACTTGACGATTGAGAGAGATGTTTAGAAAACAAAGCGCACCTCCTAACGCAAAAAATGTATGGTGGTTATCGTGTAATGCCCCCAGTTAAATCAAGCTAAAATAAGAGGGTTTCTCTCTAGCCCCCGTAGTAAGCTGGACAAAGAAACTTGAGAGAAGCACCCTTCCGCCATGCATAGCCACGTCCCCGATCTTGGGATATATTAAAAACCAATCTGATGTCCAAACGCATTATCCAAACCGATCTTGCTCCCGCACCCGTCGGAACGTACTCGCAGGCCGTATTGTCACAGGGTATTCTCTATATATCCGGCCAGATTCCCTTGGACCCCAAAACCGGACAGTTGGTCACTACTGATTTCGACTCCGCTGCCCGACAAACCCTGACCAATCTCAAAGCCATTGTCGAAGCCGCCGGTTTGACATTGGCCGATGTGGTGAAAGTGTCCGTATTTTTAAAGGATATGGATCGATTTGCAGACTTTAATGCGGTATACGCCACGTTTTTTACGTCGCCCTACCCCGCACGAGCCGTGGTTGAAGTCGCCCGGCTACCTAAAGATGTCCCGATCGAGATCGAAGCCATTGCGCATACCGGGGCCGTTCCTTGAATCAGTTGATCGAAAGTATTTTGGCTCAGGCGACCGAAGAAAAAACGCCTTATCTGGAAAGCATATTAAATTCGATTTCAAAGCTGGTCAGCGGCAAAACGAGCACCCAAGAACTCAAGCTCATTGACCAGAGCTTAAAAGAGCTTCATCAGTCTTTTAAGGTGTTCTTCCCCTACCGCGACGCCCGAAAAGTGTGTATTTTCGGATCTGCCCGCACCCCGGCAGAGGACCCCGAATACCTGCTCACCGAAACCCTCGCCGCCAAAATCACGGAAATGGGATATATGGTCATCACGGGCGCAGGGCCGGGGATTATGGAGGCCGGAAACAAGGGTGCGGAATACAATAAAAGTTTCGGTGTGAATATCGAATTGCCGTTTGAGCAAGAAGCCAATCCCTATATTTCCGGCAGTTCGAAGCTGGTGTCCTATAAATACTTTTTCAACCGCAAACTAATCTTTGTACGCGAATCGGATGCGACTGTGTTGTTGCCAGGCGGTTTCGGTACCCACGACGAATTGTTCGAAGTCCTAACCCTCATTCAAAACGGCCGATGTGCCCCCCGCCCGGTAGTGCTGCTATCCGCTCCTGGCAGTACGTATTGGAAAAGTTGGAACCAATTCATCCGCCACGAATTATTGGACAAGAATTTTATTTCCGAATGCGACATGGAAATCTTTACCATTACCCAATCCGTCGACGAGGCCGTTGCCGCCATAACCCACTTTTACTCCGCCTATCACTCGATACGCTACTTAAGAGACGAAGCGATATTGCGCCTCAACGTGGCTGCCACCGAAGCGATGATCGACGGTTTGAATCGCTATTTCCACGATGTCTTGCTAGATGGGGGATTCGAGGCGTTTGTCCCCACGCCAACCGAGCTCAAAGAAATCAACGGTGATGACGTTTATGCAGACAAACATTACATCCGATTTCATTTTAATATGGCGCATTTCGGACGGTTGTGCCCCATGATTCAGTTTATCAATTCTTTGGCCGGCATGCCCGTAAACTCGGGGAGAGCCTGATGGCCAAGCACAAGGGCGGCAGCTTCGGGTTGGGTCTGGTGTTGGGCATTGTGGTCGCCGCTGTGGGTGCGGTAGGCGTGGTCACCTGGCTTGATCGTCAAGGCCCAGTCCAAGTCGAACCGTCATTGCCGACACCAGCTCCCACCCTCATTCGGATCGATGGCCAAGAAACCATTTATCTGGACGACCAACTGGTGGATGTGGGCGATATTTCTCACACGGTGTCCAATCTCATGCGCCGCAATCCCAAAACCCGCGTTATCGTCCGATCCCATCCGGGTGTATCGTATTCGCTGGTGATGGAAGTCGTGGATGGCTTGCGCTCGGCCGGATGCTCGAATATCCTTTTGGAAACAGACAACACTCGTCCTTAGCGTGAAAAGCAGGTCATGAGAAAAACAGGCTTTCGATTCATTGCGGTCTCCGAAACAGAAAGCACCAGCCTCAGCATCCTGGTGTCTGTGGCGCTGCATGCCCTGGTGGTGCTGGCGGCTCTGCAAACACCGTTTCGCCAAATCGTGATCCCTACTTCCGCGACCTATTCGCCCACACGGGTCAATATCCATCTGGTCGGTCCCGTCGCCGCACCGTCATCTGCCGCACCGTTATCGGATGAGGCCATTGCCCAGACTGCGCCCACCCCCAAAACGCCGGCAAGCGCGACCAAAGACAAAATTCCTGTCGAAAAAACAAAACCCAGTTCTGCCGTGGGTGGAGCCGGAACAGGCACCTCGGCCAGAACCGGACCGGGGGGTAACGGCGACTCGGACCTTAAGGAAGCGGGCATATTTCAGAGCGCGGTTCCCGTTTACCCAAAAGCCGCCCTAAATCAAGACTGGGCCGGAACAGTTGTGGTAGATGTCACCCTGGACGCCGCTGGCAATCCTACCCGGTTTGAAGTGGTCCGCTCCACCGGACACGAGATTTTGGACCAAGCCTTCATCCGCACCCTCAAAACCGGATACCGGTACACACCTCCAAAAAGAGGCAATACCCCGGTTGAGGGCAAAATCCGGGTAACGTATACTTTCGAACTAGACAAATGAAACTAAAAATCGGACTTTTGATCCTGGTGGGCCTTTTTGTCCTGCCTCATAGGGCTGCTGCGGCACCGTCCACGTTGTCGGTCGGAAATGAATTTATCAAAATCATCGTCAATAACGAGACCGAGGACAGGGGCCGCTTCGCGGTGGAAACCACCCAAGGGGATCCCCAAAACCCTCGCGACAATAACCAAAGTCTGATCTTCGGACGGCCCAAGCCATGGACGTCTTATACCACCATCAAAATTGATGATACCGCCACCATTTTTGGCGGAAAAACACGCAAACGCGCCGGGCTGTCCGGTGCCTATGGCGAAGTCGTCAGCCAGCAGGTGCTTGCAGACAGCATCATCACGGTCTGCAAATACCCTCCCGGTATCACGGTCACCCAGACATTGACCCTGATTCGAAACCCTCAAACACGTGTAAAAGATACGGCCAAAATTACCTATGACATCGTCAATACGGACCGTGTCGCCCATGCGGTGGGTGCCCGCATCATGCTAGATGCACTACTGGGCCAAAATGACGGTGCCCCGTTTCGGATCGGAACCGACGCCGTGGGGTCTGAAATTTTGTACCAGCAAGGCCAATTACAAGATTACTGGCAAGCCTTTGATGATCTCAGTTCCCCCAACATCGTGGCCCAGGGCACACTCAGCTTGTCCGAAGTCGGCATCACGCCACCGGATCAGTTGGCTGTGGTGAATTGGGGAACGCTTGCAGATGCGCCATGGGATTTTCCCTACGTGCCAGGCCGCAGTTTTATCCGTTCCGGCGAATCCGAAAAGGACACGGCTATCGCCCTGTTTTTCAAGCCGGTGGTGCTCAAGCCCGGTGAACGGCGCGTGGTGCAGACCAGTTACGGGCTAGGGGGCCTCACCCTGTCGCCCGGGGATTTGAGTCTGGGCTTAACGGCCCCGGCCGAGGTATTTGCGTCATCAAAAACCCCCTTTCTGGTGGTCGGTTATCTGCGGAACGCAGGCGGTTATGACGCACAAAATACGGTCGTAAAATGGAATTTACCTGCCGGATTTGTAGTTAAAAAAGGCAATCTAGCAAGCCATCTAGGGACGGTGGCGGCCGGTGAAACACGCCAGATGATGCTGCAAGTCGCCCTGCAAAACCCCGTAGGGGGGATCCAAAAGATCGGCTTTTCCGTCGAATCCGCGACATTGGAGCCCAACA
>CAYINU010000100.1:0-4880 GCA_964364855.1 uncultured Candidatus Marinamargulisbacteria bacterium
GCCTTGCAAAAGCTGAACCGAATAATACACATGCGCCTGCATGGCAATGAGTTCTTCGGCCTTGAGCTTGCCTGGGCGCAGCAGCAGGCCCCGGTCCACCTTTAGGTGACCCATATCCATGCCCCAGGCTGCAGACCGCAAATCTGACGAAACGACAGGATCCAAGCCCATGGCTTCGGCCAGCGCTGTTGCAATGGCCCCCGTTCCAAAAGCATGATAGGCCGAATAGGGCGACCACCAATACAGCAACACCGACAATACTTTCAAAAAGGCAGCATTATCCTCCCGCGAGGCAAAAATGACCGGCCACTCCACACCTTCTAACCGCCCATCCTGCAGCACATGCCCATCGCGCATGCCATACCAGTACGCCTCCTTGGCCCCCAGCACCCGAAATGCAGCGCGGATCTGGGCACCGACATCACGCAACTCAGGCTGTTCCAAGCATTGGCGTACTAGCTTCGCAAAAGCCAGATCACCGCGGTCAGTCCATTGGGCAGCGACGTATTCTGAAATTTGCAAAATATGCAGGAGGGTCAGGTCCATCTCGGACCAGTCTGGCAGGCCCTCGGTCGACTCAGGAAAATGATGCAAATGACGAACAAGGGGCTCTGCTTCCCAAAATGGGGTGTAATGGCGCAGCACGTCAGCACCCAAGGGCGACCGCCGATCCGCCAGGTCCGTATCATAAATCACATTCTCGACCGTTTCGGGCAGGACCATTTCACCCAGATCATGCAGCAATGCTGCGGTGGCCAGCCGGCAAATATGAGTGGGAGGCAGTCCCACTAACCGAGCCAGCTCTACAGCGGTATAGGCCACTTGCCAATGGTGTGCCGCAAACGACGCCGAGACATAGGCCATCGCCCGATTCACGCATCGAATACGATCAAACAAAGTGACTTGTGTCATCGGACCTCCGTAGGTGATACAGGCATTATACCCTTATACGTTTCGCGGACGCATCCCCAAACAGGGCAGCTCGGCGGCGAGGGTGGTCATGTAGCGTTGGAGGTGGTGACGGAAATGCGTGGGATCGCCAGAGTATGTTTGGGGTTCGCCGATGACAACATCGCAAAAATACGGGACGAACAGCCAATCGCCTTTGGGTAGGGCCTTGCCCAAGCCAGTCATATAGATGGGGACAATGGGGATATCGGGACGCGCATGGGCCAAAAAGGCAATACCGGGTTTGAAGTCCTGCATCTGTTCCGCCTTGCCACGCGTCCCTTCAGGGAAAAAAATGACGATCTCGCCACGGTCCAACGCCGACACCACTGGCGCAAGCAGTTTTTCGATCGGGGCCTTGCTCCATCGGGGAATTAACAGCGGTTGGATGGTCGCATTTACAAAGGCCGACAACCACTTGGACCGAGAAAAATAATCGGCCGCCGCCACGGGCCTGACTTTGGATAACATGCGGGCGGGAAACAAAGACATTAGCAGGACCGTATCCAAATGGCTATTGTGATTGGCCACAATCAGAAGCGGGCCTTTCTGGGGCAGGCGCTGCCCATGACGAATATTTTTGCCCAGAATCAGCGCAACAAATGGCCGCACCGCGAGCAGGAAAAAAGACGCCTTGGCCCATCGCATCAGTCGCATGGCTAGTAATAGAAATAGTACATGGTATGAAAAAATAAAGGAGCGGCATACGTGAGACTATTTAGCCAGCCGAGCACGCCGCTGCGCCCAGGTAGAAAGGCACTACCTTCATTGGCACCCATGTCTTCTTTGACTACCGAGACAATAAGATCACCCACCAAACCAGCCAAGGCCATCAGGCTCCCCACCAAGGCAGCGCCGATCCAAGGCAAAGGAGTCAAGTAGGGCGCTATCGCTACGGCCAGCACGATGGTCGCGCTGCCACCTATGATGCAGCCCGCCCAAGTCTTGCCCGGACTGATTTGGGGCGCAATCTGGCGGCCGCCCCATTCGCTGACGATATACTGCACAATGTCGTTGCATTGGGTCAGCAGCAACAAAAAGAGCAAGAGAGTCTTGCCGTTAAAGTGCACGCCCTGCAGATGGGGCAGGGCCAGCAAATACGCCGCGTGACTGATGCTGAACGTGGTCAACATTAACCCCCAATGTAAACTCCCCACGCTTTGAACAAAGCCTTTGACACGGCCTTGCAAAATCATGCAAAAGGGCAGAAATAAAAACACATAGACCGGGATGAGGATGATAAACATCCCATACCAATGAATGGCGACAAAAAAATATTGGATGGGAATGGCCAAATAGGCAAAAAACAAGACACGCCGATCCTCTTGGCGGGGAGAAATCAGCGACAGATATTCTTTGAACGCCAGAAAGCTAATTAAGGTCCAGAGCAATAAAAACACCGGCTGACTGGCGATCATGCTGAGCAGTGCCACCACACCAATCTTAAGCCAGCCTATTAATCGAGTGCGCAGATCGGAAAACCTGACCCGTGAAACGTTATCTATTTTCATATCCCAAACCATATTTAACGGATTTATAACAGTATCGGAGGATCCGCATCACAAATTTCAAAACGCGATAAAAGCCAGCTAAATTTCTTCCCAAAATCCCGTAACGGCTTTATTCTGAGCAGCATCCATGACACGCTATCGCCGCAACGATCCCTATATCAACCAGGCCGGGGTATACATCAATCGGCTGGGCTTGGACAATCCGTCGCATATCCAGGAAAAAGAAACCGAGCTACTGCAGAACGCAAAGTCGCGGTTCTATGCCCAATCCTTTGCGAACCATCGCTTCGGCGAAAATGATGTGCAAGTCATCCACTATGTGTGGCTAAAGCCTCTTTTTTCATGGGCTGGAAAATATCGCACAGTGGATTTGGGTACCCGCGAAGGGCCGTATCTAGACGCGCAATTTATCGACGAGCAAATGAAAGACCTCCACAAAAAAATGCATCGCATGACCCCATTTACGCCGGACATGCCTGTGGATACTTTGATCGAATACACGACCCACATTCACGCCGATTTTATGCGGGCGCATCCTTTTCGCGATGGGAATAAGCGGTGCATCGGGCTGCTATGTGATATGCTGCTGGACCAAGCCGGCCGTCCACCTAAGATGCAGCATCTAACCGATCCAACGATTCACAAGGCCTATATCAAGGCCCTACGCACGCTGGCCGAGTCAGGCAATTACGCTGGCGCTCTGGACGTGTTTTCTCACGTATTGGGGAAGTGATCGACCCCGTGCTAAAATCCCCCTATGGTTCGTGTTCGGTTTGCGCCGTCTCCCACCGGCAATCTGCATATCGGTTCCGCGCGAACAGCACTGTTTAACTGGCTGTTTGCAAGGCATCACCACGGCGCCTGCATTTTACGCATCGAAGACACGGATGTTGCCCGCTCCACACCAGAGTTTGAGGCCAATATTTTTGAAGGCCTGCGCTGGTTGGGCCTGACATTTGACGAAAGCCCTGAAGTGGGCGGTCCCCACGGCCCTTACCGTCAGTCCGAACGCATGACGGCCTCTACTTACCACACCTACGTCGACACATTGATCGGAAAACATGACGCTTACAAATGTTTTTGTACGGCCGAGGAACTCGATCAAGAACGCCAAGTCTCTATTCGGCAAGGGACTCCTTATAAATACTCCCGCAAATGCCTGGACTTGTCTCAGAGTGAAATTGCCGCGCTGGAGTCTGCGGGAAAACCGTATGTGATCCGATTCAAGGTGCCCAATGACGAAGCCCTGATCATTGAGGATTTAGTTCGCGACAAAATTCACTTTGACCTCAACCTGATTTCCGATTTTATTTTGATTAAGTCCGACCGTTCACCCAGCTATCATTTCGCAGTCGTTGTAGACGACATCTTGATGCAAGTCACTCATATCATCCGCGGCGAAGATCATATTTCCAACACGCCGGGACACATCTTGCTCTTTCGTGCCTTGGGCGCCACTATACCGGAAATCGCACATATCCCCATGATTTTGGGGCCGGACCGAGCCAAGCTCTCCAAACGCCATGGCGCAAAATCCGTTACCCAATACCGGGATGAAGGCTATTTACCGGAGGCCCTTATCAATTACCTGGCGCTGTTGGGCTGGTCGTCCCCGGACGAAAAAGAAATTTTAAGCGCGCCTGAACTCGCGGAACGGTTTACCCTAGACCGGGTTTCTAAATCTGGGGCGATTTTTGATCACGAAAAATTGCGGTGGATGAATGGCCAATACATCCGCGCACTCGCTCCTGCCGATTTTGCCGAACGCGTGCGGCCCTACGTCACACCGATATATGAAAAGCGATTGAACTTGTTTTCCCGGTTGGATCAGGCTCGGATTTTGCAGATGATTCAGGATAATTTGACCGTGCTGTCCGATGTCAATTCTGAACTGGCCGTTTACACTCTTGAGCCGTTGGAGATCGACACTTTGCTCGATGCGATGCGCTTTGAACCGGCGGACAAGGTGCTGCTGTCCCATTGTCGCACGGCGGTGTCCAAGATCGACCTATTTACCCCGGAGTCCATTAAGCCCGCGCTCAAGGCCATGGTTACCGCTGCCGGCATCCCCACAGGCAAAGTCTTTAAGCCTGTTCGCCTGGCCATCTCGGGGTCACCCGCCGGTCCAGCCTTGGCGGAGTTGATGTCCTTGATCGGTAAGACCGAGGTATTGCGGCGGCTGGATCATGTTTTATCGAAACGTTGAGGGGTTGGGGTTAGATCTGTTTTTTGAGCCGGGCTTTGGCATGGATGCCTTCACGCCCGAAGACATTGTCGCAGCCCAAACCGATCCCGCCGTATTTGGACTCAAACTGCGGCGCGAGCCAGGGCGTCATCGGCTGTACGGACGGGCCCATGCCCACTTGCGCCAATCCTATTTCAATTCCCTGCCAAAAGACGATCGGACTGTGACCCTGGTGA
>CAYINU010000101.1:0-4877 GCA_964364855.1 uncultured Candidatus Marinamargulisbacteria bacterium
CTCCGCGTTTTGTGCTCACAGAGAACACCCTGACGCTATTCTGAGACGGCCTTTGAGATTTATGAGATGGGTTCTTTTACCGCCTCAAAAACAGTCGCTCCAGATCCGCTTTTTCCAGCCGGATGACCAGCGGTCTGCCGTGGGGACACGTGTAATTGGCCGGCGTGTCGTAAAAATCCCGGATCAGCTCGCGGACTTCCAGAGCCGTCATCGGCTTCCCGGCCTTGATGGCCGCCTTGCACGACATCATCTGAATGCGGTCGACGATTTGGCCGAGATCCACATCCGTCTGATCGGTATCGCGCAGTCGAAACAGCGTCTGGGTCACCAACTCCCGCACGGGGACATCGGCCAACACCGCCGGCACTTCACGCACGGCAATCTGCCCATATCCCAATGGCTCCAGCACAAACCCCGCCGCGCCCAACGCGTCCTGGGTCCCCTCGACAAGGGTATATAGATCAGCGGGTAACGGCATCATCTCGGAAATAAGGAGGGGTTGGCCCGAGGTATTGGCCGCCATGCGGGCCCGGATTCGCGCGTACAAAATCCGTTCATGCACCGCATGCTGGTCAAATATCCAAAGCCCCTCCGCATTTTTAAGCACCAAATAGGTATTAAACAATTGCCAATATTCAAAAGGCAGATCGGCCTTGGCAGGTCCCTCCCACAGGGCGGCTTGTGTGGTTTCGGAGGGGGTCTGCTGATCCGCCCAGAACTGGTGACGGAGGCTATCCAACTGGTCCGGTTGGGTAAACACCCCTACTGACGCCGGCGTTCCTCCTTCGAGAGTCTGAACCAACGCGGGGCTCTGAAACTGCAACTGCGAAGCGATGGCCCTACGCACCGTTTGGTATAACCCCGAGGTATCGCGGACTTTGACATCCCATTTTTGAGGGTGGACATTCACATCAACGCCGGGCTTTTGCAGGCGAATATCCAGAACGCATAGCGGATATCGGCCCCGGGGAACCACTTCGGCAAAGGCGTCGGACACTGCTTTTTGCAACAGGGCATTTTTAACGGGCCGACGATTGACGGCGATCCATTGGCGCGTGCGATTGGGCCATGTCAGGTCCGGCGAAGAGATATGACCCGAGACCTGAATGCCGTTGTAGTCATAGGCGATCTCGATGAGCCGTTTGCGCACGGACGCCCCCATCAGCAGCACCAAGCGCTCGTATACCGACCGGATCCCAGTGGTATTGAGGACTTCTTCGTCATCGTTGGTCAGGATCCAGTCCACATCGGGGAAAAAGAGTGCATATTGCTGCAAAACACCCACGATCTGGGACAATTCCGCGGCCGGGGACTTGAGATAATTCAGGCGCACCGGTACCCAGCGGAATAAATCGCGAACCACAATGCTCGTCCCCTGAGGATGTGTGGTCGCCGACACCGCGCCAATGTGGCCCTGCGTGATCTCGATCCCATGGGCATCCAGGTCCGGCGTTTTGGAGCAGATAGATAGCTCCGCCACGTGGCCCATGCTGGCCAGGGCTTCGCCGCGAAACCCCATCGTGTCCGTGTCGTAGATATCGTTAAATTGGCGAATTTTGGAGGTGGCATGTTTAATGGGCGCCAGCGGCAGATCCGCCGGCAAGATGCCATGGCCATTGTCTGTCACTCGGATCTCCCGAATACCACCGGCCTGACAGGCGACACGGATCACGGTGGCACCGGCATCCAGGCTATTTTCGACGAGTTCTTTGACCACGGACGCGGGACGCTCGATTACTTCGCCAGCCGCGATTTGATTGATCGTCGCCTCATCTAATATGGAAATCCGACCGGCAGGCATGATGCTCCTAAAATAGCGCCAAATGGCGGGATTGAGGAGGGTTTTGCCAACCAAAACGCGGACCGTGACATGTATTTTGGGGAAACAAGACCAAAATAACCCCCTATTTGCTCCTAATTCTGGAGTAAATACCCCCTAACTTGTTCCAATATTAGGTTGAAATTACCTCTAACTTAGGTATAATGGGAGGCATGTTCGAACGAAATATTCTCTCGGACTTGCTCAAATGGAAAGGCAAAGCGGGGCGCAAACCTTTGGTCCTACGTGGCGCACGGCAGGTCGGAAAGACATCTGTCGTACTGGAGTTTGGCCGACGCGCTTTTAAAAATACGATTCATCTTAACCTCGAAAAGGCTGAACACCGAGCGGCCTTTTCGCAAACCTTATCCACCGCGCAAACGCTACATTATATCGAGGTGCTCTTTAATACACAGATTGTGGCGGGAGAAACTTTACTATTTATCGATGAAATTCAAATCTCCGGACTGGCCATGGCCCAGTTGCGATATTTTTATGAAGACAGTCCCGGTCTTCACGTCATCGCGGCAGGTTCATTACTGGAAGTCAAAATTGACAAAGAAGGATTTTCGTTTCCGGTCGGCCGAGTGGAATACTTGTACCTTTTTCCCGCAACATTCGATGAATTTTTAGGCGCCATTGGCGAAACAGAGAGCCGAAAGCTGGTATTAAGCGCCACCCCTAAAACGGAGATTCCGCTTCATATCCATCATCTGCTCATGCAAAAATTTCTCACCTACACCATAGTGGGTGGCATGCCCGAGGTGGTGTGGACCTATACCAAAACCACCTCTTTTGCAGCGTTGTCGCCGGTGTTTGAATCGCTGCTCACCGGATATTCAGATGATGTCTATAAATATGCGTCGCTGGCCAAAAGCAAGTATCTTCAACACGTCATCGATGCCAGTCCAAACTATGCGGGGCAACTGATTACTTATGAAAGATTTGGGGGATCCTCGTACAAAAGTAAAGACATCAGTGATGCCATGGATACCTTAGAAAAAGCCATGGTCCTGACTCGCATTCGCGGCAGTTTCTCAACACGGTTTCCTCTGACATTCAACCAAAAAAAACCTCCCAAATTGATTTTTTTGGACACCGGTATGGTGTGCTATCGATTGGGCCTGACGTTGGCCGCCCTGGAAGCCTCCAATTTAGATGATGTGGCCCGAGGAAAATTATCTGAACAGGTCGTGGGACAAGAATTATTGACGATATCGGGTTCATTGCGACCCTCAGGAATTGGGTATTGGTATCGTCATAAGGCAGGTGCCACTGCGGAAGTGGATTTTTTGATTAAAATAGGTGAACAGCTGATTCCGATCGAAGTAAAGTCCGGCAAAGCGGGCAAACTCAAATCCCTTTCCATCTACGCAGCCGAGTCCCATACGCCTTGCTGTGTACGCATCTATTCCGGTCCACCCCAAACCCAGATCGAAAAAACCCCGGATGGCCATCCATACCGCTTGCTTTCCCTGCCCTTCTACCTTGTCGGACGGTTAGCGGAATACTATCACGCTTGCTTGTAAAGTCCGGGGAGACTAGTCCAGTAGGAGATCAAAAATCTGACTTTGCGGGCAAATACCGACTTCTCCCACCTGGCGAAAAATGGGTTCTCGGCATAAAAGGATGCCTTTACGATCCGAAAAACCAGTGACCAATTGACTCAATGCACGTAGAGACCCGCGCTTTACGGCAGTAGTTGATTTGATTTCAATAAACAATGTCGGACGGCCCGGTCGCTCAACAACCAAATCGATTTCCACATCATGAGTTGAAAAATAAGAAAAACGGTAATCCAATCGCCTATAGGAACACCAGCGCATGATTTCCAAAATCCAGAAATGTTCATACGCACGTCCGTAATCAGATGTCTCAGGCAACAATGGGACCTGCAACATACCGGTTAAGGCTCTTTTGACACCGGTATCAAACAAATAAAATTTGGGATGGGTCTTTTGCCGAGATCGAAGGGACTTGGCGAATGCAGGGAGCAAGAATCCCAATAAGGTATCTTCCAGGATTTCGATATAAGCACGGATCGTTTTGGTATCGACTCCAATGTCACTGGCCAGTTTTGTGAGTGACAAAACGTTTCCGTTTTCTTGCGCAAGCAAGCTCAAAAATGACGCGAATTGGGGTAATTTTCGAACAAATCCCTCGGCATAAATTTCTTCTTTTAGATAGGTTCTGGTGTAAGAATTCAAAAATTCTATTTTGTATTGCTCGTTTTCAAATTGAAAAAGCCCGGGAAGAGTGCCAAATCGCAACGCATCATTTAGCACAAATTTCGTTCCAAGTTCTGAAGAGGTCAAAGGGTAAAGCGTATAAGTAAAGGCACGTCCTGCCAATAAATTGGCCTGCCCATGCTTTAATTTGCGCGCACTGGAACCGGTGAGTCCAAAAATACGTTTTTTGTTTTTCTCAATTTGCCGGTGCACTTCATTTAAAACGGCGGGGTATTTTTGCACCTCATCAATGACAACACAGGAGATATGGGAAGGCAGGTTCTCTACTATCGACTGGATATAACCGGGATCTCTGAGCAGACGTGTTTCGGTTTCGACATCCAGCAGATCGATAAATAAAGTCTTTTCCATAGGAAAGTGGCCATGCAATAACGTTGACTTCCCCACTCCACGTGGACCAAAGAGAAAAAACGAATAGTCGGACGGCAATTCGAGCAATCTGGGTAGCATACTCCCCAAATTGTAAGGCAATTCAGGGAGTATGTCTATCAAATTGCATGGGAACGATTATTTTTGTATCCTTCCTGGCCCTGCTGGCCATAGGCCACGAAGGGAATCCAGTTCCCGGGCTCCTGGATCCCCGCCGAAGTTTACCCTCGACTCCGATCGGGGGCGGGAGTGACAAGACGGGGCGGGAATGACAGAAATGAATGGGAGTTTGAGGTGAGGATGAGGGTTATGGCTCGGTTCTGGAGGATCTTAGGTAGTGTCGTCACGAGATAAACGTTTTGTAGAGTGTCTGTCATCCCCGCGGAGGCGTAATGTCACTAGTTTAAAGACTTAGACTTACCCCGTTTGTATTTACGATT
>CAYINU010000102.1:0-4852 GCA_964364855.1 uncultured Candidatus Marinamargulisbacteria bacterium
GCAAAGAAAATTTTGAGGGTATCAAAAAACGCGTGGAGGTCGTCGCGACGAATGGCCATTAACAGGTCTTCTAGTGATGAGCCGGCCATCGTGGGTACCTGTTCGCTAAATCCGGTTAGCATCGCATACATCAAGGAGTCTTTTACTTCAAAATTCGGAAACCCTAATTGATACAATCGGTCTTGCGCATTGTAGGTTCGTATAGTCAAGTAACCGGTCTGAAACAACAAGGCCATCGGATCAAGGTTTTCAATTTCATAGGTGGAAAACATGTCCTCCCGAACCCATTTTTGCTCAATATCCATCACCGAAATACCTGGCTGCTGCTTTAATAAAGCCACCAAAAAGGGGGGTGTGCCGGTCTCAAACCAATGGGCTTTGAAGGCGTGCTGTTTTAATAGCAACATGGTCGAAAAGGGGTTGTATACTTTTGTATCAGATTCGGAGAACCGGTACCCGTTGTACCAAAGCTGGATTTTTTCCAGTTTTTATACACTATGATACGCCCACACGAACAGGCCGGATGACCATGCAAACCAGGTTTCGCTGTTGTAAAACAGCCTGCGGACGGGTTTTCCGTGCTCGTAGACTTCAAAAACACCCTCGTACTCGACGATCTTTTCCGCGATGCGCGTGAGTAACTCGCCAGCCTCCGTATGGCGGCCCAGGACCACTTTTGAAATCACATCGATACACCCGATCCACAACCACCGCAATCCATTGTGATAGTCAGCCATATTCACAAAGAAAAACGGTGGGTAGATAACATCCCATTCGTATCGGGGGTAATTGGTGGCAATCGTAAAGCCGCTGTCTAGGCGATGCCGGGCGATAAACGACAAGATACACTGGGCCTCGGTTGCGGACGCAATGCCAAACACGATCGACAGCAAGTTTGCATCGGTGGAAAATACTTCCATCCGCCGAGAACCCTCAATAAAATCAGTAAAAAAATGTCCGTTCCAAAACTGCCGGTGAAGCTGCAGGCGGACTTGTTCTGCCAGATTCTGATAATGGGTAGCCTCGGCATGTAGGCCAGCTTGTGTACAAAGCCCGGCAAACACTTGGACAGCTTTGAGATGCAAGACATTGGTATAGGCTACTTTCCCCCGTTTTTTGAGGCTGTCTGCCCATCCCGCATAAGGGCCTTCTTCGATGAGCAAATCCTGGTCACTGTCCTGGGTGAAATTCCAGTCCATGATTTTTTTAATGGCAGCCATGTGGTGGGTGACAAAAGTGATGTCTTTGGTGGATTGAACATAGCGGTCCAACACGATCAAAAATAGCGAATTGCTGTCCACGGGTACCGAGACGCCCTTGTCCTCGGTGTAACGTGCGCCCGGCACCGGAGGGGAGTACCCAAACAAAAATTTGACTAAAAAATACTTTTGTCCGATGCGCAGCGGCAGCTGGCCGTCTGGTTTCATATAGGACATGACGGTCTGTAGATTGGTTTTGACAACCTCATAATCACCCACGCTCAGGCTGCCAAAGCTGGCGTACATGCTGTCGCGGACCCAAATATCCGAGAAATGGCTTTTCCCGGCAAAAATCCCGTTTCCGACATACCGATCGCGCAATGTACGAAGCGCGATCTGATAGGCGTTGTCGAGAACTTCGCGGTTGATCATGGGGTGTTCAAGATTTTGAGAGGGTTTCAGCAGTCCGAATGAGGGTGGCAAAATCCAGTGCGGCCAGACTGGCTCCCCCGACCAAGGCCCCATCGATATCGGGCTTGGAGAGGAGTTGCGCGACGTTGTCCGGCTTAACTGACCCACCGTACAGGATCCGCAACTTTGCTGCCCCATGCGAGCGACCGAACGTGCTCAGCGTCTTTCGAATAAAGGCGTGGACATCTTGCGCCTGGTCGGGCGTGGCGACTTTTCCCGTTCCGATGGCCCATACCGGTTCGTAGGCAATCACCAGGTGGTGTGCGTCAAAAGACAGTCCCTTTAGACCGGATATCAGCTGCTGTGCAATAACGGATTCGGTCTGGTTGGCTTCTCGTTGCATTAGGGTTTCGCCCACACAGAGGATGGGAACTAAACCGGCTGCTAGGGCGGCCTCGACTTTTTCGCGGATAAAGGTATCGGATTCCCCAAACACATGGCGTCGTTCCGAATGACCCAGAATCACGTATTGACACCCCAAATCGGTCAACATGGCAGTGGAAATTTCACCGGTAAATGCGCCCTGCTGTGCAGGATGCATATTTTGAGCGCCCACAGCCAGCCATAACGGTCGATCAGCCAGGGCAGATGGCAGGCTGGTAAAAGGGGGGCAAATCAACGCCTCTACCGTCGGAGAAGCGTCAAATTGCAGATGCAACTCCTTCAAAAAGGCGCGGGTCTCACCCACGGTTTTGTACATTTTCCAATTGCCTGCAATTAACAAACGGCGCATCGTTTTACTCCTTTTGCAGCTCGGGGAATTCGTCGAGGTGCGTGATAAAATGGTTTACCAATGTGGGATCATACAGGCGGCCGGAGAGGTCACGAAGCTCTTTTACTGCCTGGGCTTGGGTCAATGAGGGTCGGTTGCTGCGGGAGATGCGCATGCTGTCATAGGCCTCCACGATATGCAAAATCCTGGCGCCCAGAGGGATGGCTTCTCCGGCCAGTCCATCCGGGTACCCAAATCCGTTGTAATTTTCATGGTGGTGCCGGATGTAGGATTCGATCCGATCGGCATCCGGAATACCGGAGAGATCCGATCCGTTTACCTCGACATGGCGTTTTAACAATTCGTATTCATCTAGGCTCAGCCGAGCCATTTTTTTGAGCAATTTATCTGGCAGGGCTAGCTTGCCGATGTCATGTAGTAACGCTGCAGTGATCAGATCCGTTTGTTCTTGATCGGGCAAACCCAAGTGCTTAGCCCACACCCTAACAATAGCGGCTACCCGCCGGGCATGATCTACATCCAGAGGATTTTTTTCAGCCAGTCGTTCCAACAGGGCTGTTACAATGTCGGGTTCTTGATAGTCCACGACTTACACACCGATTAGCAAAATAATGAGAAAGGCGATCATCGCCACTGATTTCATAATAATATTAACGGAGGGACTTAATAAATCTTTAAATCCGTCTCCGATACTGTCTGCAACCAGGGCGTTGCGGTAAGTTGCGCCATGCGGACCTCCATAATGGCCACTGGCGATATGGTGTCTGACGTTATGTAATGTGTCACCGACATTGGACCAGTAGTAGCTTTGCACAAAACCTGCCAAGAGCGTGCCAAATACGACACCGCATAACCATTTTATCCCCAGCGCATAACCGACTACCAACGGAATCAGTCCCATAATCAGCGCAGGCCATGTCAACGCGGCTATGGAGGCTGCGGCCAGAACCGTGGAGGCCTTGATAACATCAGGGCGGGCCTTGTCCTCCAATAGATAGGGGATGTCGCGGAATTGGCGGAGTGTTTCACGGATCAGCGTCACCACGGTTTTCCCCAACCCCCTAAACAGCAGACCGCAGAATACCAGGGACAACGCGAGTCCGATGAGAATCCCAAACAACAGCATCGGATCCATTAAAAACAGGCGTTCCAGATCCGCTCGAGTCGACATAATCAAAGAAAAGAAAAGGGCAAAGGTAGACAACGTCGCAGCGCCGGAGGCAAAGCCATTGCCGATGGGAGCCGTGGTTTGTCCCAGCTGGTCGGCCTTTCTGGCATTGCTTTCCAGGGGCGAATCCGGGTCGGTTAGCGTGGCAATTTTCAAACTATTGGATGCGATGGGTGTAAAGAGGGTGGCGGCAAGCAGGGTAGGCGTCGTGGATAACATCCCCAGTGCCGCCAAGGCAATGCCGTAGATACCGCCGAAGGTAAAAGATAGTCCTGCAATGCCGATCATATAAAAACTGTAAAAGCCGTTACTGACCAGGCCGCTGGAAAACCCGTTGATGACGGTGACGGCCGTCCCGAATTCGGTATGGGCGGCAATGCGCTGGGATGTCTTGTAACGTCGGGACGTGAGTACCTCTGCGGTAAACCCGATCAACGCGCCACCAATGAGCCCGGTCAGGTAGGCCAAAATCGGATGAAACCCCATGGAACTGCCCCAAACGGCGGCCGTATTGAGCTCGATACGCAAATACCGTGCAAAAAGGTAGGTTGAGCCCCCCACCAACACGATGGCCAGGTATATGCTTTCCAGCAAAATATTTTGGCTGCGAAACCGCAAGCGAATACGAGAAAAGGCCCAGGTGACTAGGGCCACCACCAACGCGACGGTGGCGATCACGATGGGGAAAACAAAGAGTTTTAAGGCGTTTTCCGTATCGACATATCCGGCTGCCAGAAAAGAGCTGGAAAACAGGACACAAGCGATCAGAGAGAAGAAAAATGAGGTAATGATATCGGTTGAAAATCCCATGACCCCGCCGATCAGGTCTCCCGCAATTTCCAATAACGTTACCGGGTTACGGCGGTCAAACGTCGGGACAGGGCTAGAGGTAGCTTCCAAGCTGGTGGCCGCAATATCGGAGGTGGTTTTATACAGCCCGCCGCCGATGCGCAGAAAAAAGGCGGCAAATACCATGCCCAATCCAAACCCGATCAGGGATTCCACGCCCCATAGCAAGACCACGGACACAAACGCGGTCATGCCCAAACCCAGCACCACAAAGGACATTCCGCTGGCCGATGTCAAAATATGGGCAATGAGTTGATGGGCATAGGCACGCTGGTGGCGTACCAATAGGTGTCGGATGAGTTGGGGGGTAATCCACAGTACCAGTATGGCGCAAGTCGCGATGTAGCTACCACCGATGGCAAAGGCCTTCATCTGATCCCAGGAAAAATGCGTCTTAAATAGATAGGAAAACAGCGCAAAAACGAGGACAGA
>CAYINU010000103.1:0-3700 GCA_964364855.1 uncultured Candidatus Marinamargulisbacteria bacterium
TTTATCCTTTATCCACTTGGCAGGGGTTTTTCTATGGCTTAAATGAATGTCCACATGACCTAGTTCAGCGGCGCAGATGATGGCGTTGGTGGATAACCAATATACGGCGGGTTTTTTTAGTTTTACGCAAAATGGGGATTACGCGGTGCCAGTGACGAGCGCGTTGGCGCCGAATATTCGGCATTTAGAGGATGCGCCCAGGGTCGGGAAGAAGTATGAGGCGGTGCATTTTACGCGGTATGTGGATAACGAGCTGCGCGTGTATGCGGGAAGTGCGGAGGTACTTATAGGGTTTTTATATGTTGCGCCGTGGTTTTCCGCAATTGACCCTGGGACAAAAGATTGGATAGCGGGTGCAATTCGAATGGGGATTGTCAGTCTGACGGCGCAAAAGTATATGGAGAATTATGGTGAGATTGAGCAACTCATGAAGGCGCACTCGGACATGTATGGCGCGCACGACGAGATCATCCAAGCGCTGCTAGACACCCCCCGCATTGCCTTAAAGGACAGCGAGTATGTCAAGCGTGAGCAAAAGGCGATCCAGCAAGGGCCCTGGAGTGGAATGTATGGGGTGACGGAGAATGCGAAGGCGACGACGGTGACGACGTTAAACAAAGGCAAGAAGGTATTGCTCCTACGCACAGAGGCGGCGGAGGTGGCGAGTGAGGGGACTGGATCTGGGATCGACATTGAATTGACGGATGGGCGGAGGGGACAATTGAAGGTCTACCAGGTGTCATCGAAGGAAGTGTATGTGCGCGGGGTTGTTCAAGACCTGGTGCCGAAAAAACTGAAGGAATTTTCATATAGCCTGAATTTTTCGGGGTGGACGGATGCGCGGTGGAAGGTGCACTGGAACTTAGTTGTATTATTATTAATCATAAGTTACGCTCTAAGTAACTTATGGAAAAGAAAAGAACAATACGCTATTTAGGCCCTAGGGAAACCGAAGTTATATCCCGGCTCTCCCATGAGCACATAACACTAGTCACAAGTGCCCAATTTTCGATGTTGTTTAAATTTTCAGAAGGTGTAAAAAAGCAAGTGTTGCACCGCTTAAAGAAAAAGGGCATTTTTCGCCCCATCAAGCGAGGGATCTATCTCTATTCGCCCTTGGACGCAGGGCCATATGGGAGTCAGATTAACGAATGGCGTATTCCGGCCGTATTGTACCCTCAAAAAAACTATTATGTGGGCTATTCGGTAATGTATAACTACTACGGTTTTACGGAACAAATTTTTCAGACCATGCATCTATTAAATACTACCCATCACGCACAACGAGAAATCGGAGGGGTTGTTTTTAAATCCGTCAAAATTTCTTCTACTCGTCTGTATGGCATACAAACACTTCGCATTCATGAGGCAGATGTACAAGTGAGTGACCTGGAAAAGACATTGGTTGATTTACTGTATTTTCCAAACCCTGTTGGCGGGATTCGAGCGGCGTTTGCCATTTTTACCAAGCAAGCGAGTCAACAAAAAGTTGACCTTCGAAAGCTTGTGCACTATGCGATGCAATTTCCCAATAGCCGTGTCCAAAAGCAAATTGGATTTTTATTGGAAAGTATTGGGGTTTCTGCAAAAGAATTACGGCCACTTAAAAGGAGCATTCAAAATACGGCTCTGACGACGCTTGTTAGCGGGGAATCTCGAAAAGGCGAGATCAATAAGACGTGGGGGCTCATTTTAAATGTTGCATGAAAGTCCCCATTTTTTGAGTGTACTTGAATCTACCGCTGCGCGGACCGGATTTCCACTTTATTTATTGGAAAAAGATTATTATCTGACAATTTTGCTGATCAGAATGGGTGCTTTGAGTTCGGATTTGGTTTTTAAGGGGGGGACTTGTTTAAATAAGGTGTATTTTTCGTATTTTCGGTTAAGTGAGGATTTAGACTTTTCAATGGACCTGCCTAAAGGGAATGTTACGCGAAAAATCAGGCAAGATTTGATGCAGCCGATCAAAGAAAAGATGGGGTCTTTTTTGACCCAACATGGGCTTCAGCTGGAAAATCAAGAAACAGCCGGGCGTAATGAATCAACGCAATATGTTTACGTGGCAACCTATCCGTCAATGGTCACAAGCAGTCGGCAATCTATAAAGATCGAAATTGGGTTAAGAAATCCTTTGCGGTCATTGTCCGTAATGAAACCCATTTCCCACCTATTTTTACATCCTTTTACAGATCAGCCCCTTTTGGTTGGGGGGGAAATCCGTTGTATGGATCTAAAGGAAGCGATTGCGGAGAAAATGCGAGCGGCGGCGACACGGCCCAATATCGCCATTCGTGATTTTTACGATCTGGGATACCTTCTCCGACAGGGGGTTAATTTTGAAGATACCCAGATCTGGGATTTATTTAAAATCAAGTTGGCAGAAGATCATTTTGAAAACGATTTTGAAAAATACGGGGTGCATTTTGGACGGAGCGACGATGAAATCCGGCAGTTGTTTCTTCGAGTTGAAACTGAGTTGATGGATGTCTTAACCCCAGACGAGAAAACGCAATTTGATTTGAGACATACACTTGAAACATTTAACCGACTTTTTGAAAATCAACTTTCTCGATGATCGCATTTGGCAGCGCGGCTATATATATCTACAGTAACGAGTTGGCGGCGGAATTTCAGGTCATCCCCGTATTCTCCCCTGGTCATTCTCGGACTTAATCCGGGGATCCAGGCTCCGATGATAGCAAGTGTGTGCTGTGCATCGTCTCCTCCTTGCGTGACCGTCCGCTCGCCTTGCAGAGGAGGCAACTGAAGCGAAGGAGATACCCGAGCGGTGGCACGGAACAGCATCAAAACGATGTGTTGATCGGGGTCCTGACACCACAGCCCCAAAAGGTGGACTCACCTTTTGGGGGCCCCTTTATTGGATTACGCTTTGCGGTCGCCGCCGTGCGGCTCCAGTCCCCACAGACTCATTCGGAGAATACCTCATTCGATGCGGGGACCCCAATCGGCGCCACCCCTCTGCGACCTTGGAGAAAAGGTAGTGGCAGAGGAAGAGCCCTGCCCTCCCCGTCAACCCCGACATATTGACACAAAACCATAACGTTGAATATTCTGTGATGAAAGTATAATTATCGGTACCAAACAGAGAGATATTTCAGTCATCCAGAAATGAAGAGGGGTTTTACGGAGATGGCGGGGACGAATGTGGGATGGGTAATGCGATGTGTAAAAGGGATGGTGGCTAGCACAATGTTAGCTGGCCTTTGCCTTTTGTTGACTAGCTGCGCCCAACGCCAGACAAGCAGCACGTGGTACAACCCGAGTTGGACACCGAGCGGGAATATCATGGCGGTGAGGGAAGACAGCACGTACTACAGCGGCGGGGGTGGGTTGCTGGGGGGTGGAGGTGCAGCGGACACGAATTGTGTGTTGGTGGAGATGGGTCCTGATGGGAGTAATGAGCGGGTGTTGA
Source organism: uncultured Candidatus Marinamargulisbacteria bacterium (assembly GCA_964364855.1). Lineage (GTDB taxonomy): Bacteria > Margulisbacteria > Marinamargulisbacteria > CAYINU01 > CAYINU01 > CAYINU01. The sequence goes on from CAYINU010000103.1 coordinate 3,437, forward strand.
TGGAGTTGGGACGGGAAGTGACGCCGAGAATTAATGTAAGTCCGTTAGGGACGTACTTTGCGTTGCATGAGAACCAGAGCAAGGTGATTCGGATTTATCGGAGAGTGGATATGGGGTTGGTGAAGGAAATTGTAAGAGATGTGAATGTAGCGGGATATGACTGGAGTCCGAATGAACAATATTTAGCAATCGGGGGGGGGGGGGGGTTTTACTATGACTTATAATCAAATTTAAAGGGGAAGGTTAAAGGGGATGGGAATTTTG
>CAYINU010000103.1:3710-4815 GCA_964364855.1 uncultured Candidatus Marinamargulisbacteria bacterium
CCCCCCCCCCCCCCCCCCCCCCCCCCCCCCCCCCCCCCCCCCCCCCCCCCATTTATCTATGACTTATCAGGAAATTTAATAGGGCAGGTTGCAGGGGCTCGGACATTTGGTAGTTGGGATGGCCCATACTTAGTCACATTTCGAGCTGCAGAGGACGCAGCTACCTATTTTGTAAACGAATCTGGAGATATCCAGTTGCAAACGCCTTCTGGGAATACATTTGGTTTTTCAGCATATTTTCCAGGTTTCCAAAGCTATTTTGCGACAGGAGGGGGAGTATTTCAAAAAATCTCCCTCCCCACGTTCACGGTAGTAGAGACGTATTCCGCGTTGGGGGAGGCGCTGCCGGAATATCCAGAATTTGAAGGGTATCTAGAATTAAATCCATCCAATGGGACAGAAGTGCTGTACAGCAAGGTCATAGGGACGATACGGATCAAGCCATTCATGGCGGTTGAAGGAATATATGTCATCGGGTTGGACGGGAGTAACAACCGGGCGATCCGCAAGGCCTCATATGACTAGTTGAACACGATCATTGGCCTAACAAGTGGGCAGAGAAATGCGTAAACGTAACGGATATGGAGTAACGTAGTGAAGCGAAGCTGTGTCTGGATATTGGGTATATTACTGATTCTTACGGCAAAAACATCTTTTGCGGTGGAGAAGTCATTGAATACATATCACGACTACATCATCGTTTTGGTGCACGGGATCAATGATTTTAAGAATAGCTTTGAGGGGACGAACCCAGAGTGGGACGCCAAAAAGAACAAGAACCGGGATTGGCGGCATACGGTGGTGATAGAAAAGCTGGGAATTCCACAGGGCCACGTTTTTGCGTACAGCTTCAGCCAAAACCGAGGGACGAACATCCGAAACGCGATGGAGCTAGGGTACCGTGGCATCAAGCCGGAGGTGCTCACAGGAGGGAAGTTGAATCTAGGAAATTTCAGAGAGCATGTGGTGAATTACAAGATATGGAATGTAGCGGATCCCTTAGCTGTCGGAGGGGAAATTGGGGCATTGGCAGCTGGAGCGTTTGGGAATTGGCCGTTGGCGATGGTGTGCGTGGGAGTGGTGGGGGTAGAACTGGCGAGTGGGA
>CAYINU010000104.1:0-4803 GCA_964364855.1 uncultured Candidatus Marinamargulisbacteria bacterium
ATCAAAGATGTGTTTCGTCCCGGACATGCCGACTACTCGTTTTGGCAAAAATATGGCATTCGCGACTACCGCGGCGGTGGCCGATCATCGGGCCGTGAAACGGCTGCTCGCGTGGCCGCTGGGGCTGTGGCCAAAAAAGTACTGGATCAGCTGGGTATTCGGATTGTGGGTTATACCGTACAGGTCGGGTCCATTCGTGGGAAGACCGTAGATCTCGAGTCCATCGAATCCAATATCGTCCGTGCGGCGGATCCGGAACGGGTGGCAGATATGATTGCCCTCATCGAATCCGCCAAAGCTGCGGGGGATTCGGTGGGCGGCATTGTGGAATGTCAGATTTTGGGTGCGCCGGGAGGTCTGGGGGATCCCGTGTTTGACAAGTTGGATGCCCTGTTGGCCCATGCCATGTTGTCTATTGGCACGATCAAGGGTATCGAATTCGGTAGCGGATTTGCTGCTGTCGAAATGTTTGGATCTCAATCCAACGACGTCTTTTATACAAATACTGACGGAAAAGTTGCGACCCAAACCAATCATGCCGGCGGTATTTTGGGGGGCATTTCAACGGGCCAGCCTATTGTGTTTCGCGTGGCTGTCAAACCGCCTTCTTCGATAACCAAAGCCCAACAAACGGTAAATATCCATGGTAAGACGGTTGACATCGAAGTTAAAGGTCGGCACGATCCGTGTATCTGTCCGCGGGTGGTTCCGGTGGTAGAGGCGATGACGGCTATCGTGATGTTGGACCGCGTGCTAGTCCAAAAAACCATTCGCTAGGCTTCTAGCTAGAGATCGATCGTTTTGGCTTTGCGCTTCGCCAACGTGACCCGAAGCTTTTTAAAGACCACCGGCACCAAAGAAATAAAGCCCAGCAACACCAGTGAAAACAAAATGTCCGTTGAAAAAACGTCTTGAAGACGGGTGACCGCAACCAGGTTTTTTCCTGCATGGGCAAGGACAAGTGACGATGGCATCAATCCAAAAAATGTGCCCAGAAAAAATGCGGCTGTCGACATTTGGGTGAGGCCCAAAACGACATTAATGATAAAAAAGGGGAAAATGGGCGCAATCCGCAAAAAAAGCATGTAGTTAAACGCATTTTCCCGCATTTCGGTATTCAGCCGATACAACGCCCCTGCATAACGGCGCTCCAAATACCCGCGGAACACAAATCGCGAGGACCAAAACGCCGCCGTCCCACCGACCGTGGCACCCAGCAGTCCCAAAAACCCGCCCAAAAACGTGCCAAAAAGCGCACCACCGACCAATAGGCTGATACCAGCGCCGGGCAGCGAAGCCGCAGTGGCCAGTATGACGGTCATTAAATATAAGACGATCGTGAGCAGAGGACGTGTGGCACGAAAATCAAAAAGCCGTTGGCGGGACTCCAACAAAAATGACACTGAAAAAAAACGTTCGCCATTCAGTATCAAAAAGGCTACAAAAGCCCCCGCAACAACCATGGCAATTAATACCCGAAACAACGTCATCCAACGGATGCGAAAATATCCTCTAAACACCGGTCACCGCCCCCCAAATGGTGACTTGCAGCCGTGGCGAATAGCGAAATCCGTACTGTTTACAGGCTTCCACGATCGGAGGGGAATGGGCCTCGATTTGGGAACGGGTGCCGCCTTCGGGCATCAGGAAAATACGGCTGGGGGGGAGTCGAAACGGTGTCGCGTAGTCCTGTAATACCTCGTTGATGTCCGCGGTGTTGCGCACCACAAATTTAAAGACTGCATAGGGAATAGCCGCCAATTGATCCAGAACCATAGGGCAATAACGCTTGGATTTGGACTCTTTAGAGAAAGACAATTTGGGACTGGTATTGATTTGAGATAAGAGGTCAATAAGGCTGGGTTCAGGTGAAATGGTACCATTGGTCTCAAGCTCGATATAGGGCAAAAAGCCTTCTTTTGTTTGAAAATCATGTAAAAATGAGATCAGACGCGCTTGCTGCAGCAACGGTTCGCCGCCCGTAATCACCAAATGGGCATCGGTTCGCATGGCTTCGATCCAGCCTGCATTTTCCCACTCCAACAGAATCTCGGCCTGGCTCAACCGAGTACCGTGCTTCCAGACGGCCTTGGTGTCACACCCTAAATGGTCGCCCGTTTGGGGGTCGACATACGAAAATCCCGGACACCCCAGATTGCAACCCGACAAGCGCAAAAACACGGCCGGTACACCGGCTGTCGGTCCTTCGCCTTGGATACTGTAAAATTGTTCGGCGATTTTCAGTTTGGCGTGCATCGTGCCTATAAGGTACACTAGCCCCCAAACTCACGAAAGGAGTTTGCCATGCTCGAAGCCGGTCAACACGCCCCTGACTTCACATTGCCATCCGACTCCGGTAAGACGGTTTCTTTGTCTGATTTTAAGGGGCAAACGGTGATTCTGTATTTTTATCCCAAAGACGACACACCAGGTTGTACCACAGAGGCCATCGACTTTTCGAAGTTTCTGCCGACCTTGAAAAACACCGTCATATTGGGTATTTCCAAGGATTCGGTTGCCTCACATCAGGCATTCAAAGAAAAACACGGTCTCAAAGTGACGTTGTTAGCGGATATCGATGGCAAAGTCTGCGAGGCGTATGGCGTGTGGCAGGAGAAAAAAAATTACGGCAAAACGTACTGGGGTATCGTGCGAACGACCTATCTCATTGGTCCTGATGGCCGTGTTGAGAAATGTTGGAAAAACGTCAAAGCGCAAGGCCATGCCGAGGCTGTATGCAGTTTCAAACCCGCATGAACCCGACACCCATCGCACCGCTTATTTCGCAATTGCTTGCCGCCGTAGGGGAAGATCCTACTCGAGAAGGACTGGTTAAAACCCCCCAACGGGTCGAAAGCGCGATGCGGTTTATGACCCGTGGGTATCACCAGTCCGTGACCGATGTGGTGGGCGATGCCGTGTTTACTTCGGAAACCGACGAAATGGTTATTGTCAAAGACATTGAGCTGTATTCGCTATGTGAACATCATCTGCTGCCGTTTTTTGGCAAATGCCATGTGGCCTATCTGCCAAATGGCAAAGTCATTGGCTTGTCCAAAATCCCCCGCATTGTCGATGTTTTTGCCCGGCGCCTGCAGATCCAGGAAACGTTGACCCAGCAAATTGCTACGGCCCTGTCCGATCATTTGCGACCCAAAGGCGTGGCTGTTGTCATTGAGGCCGATCACCTCTGTGTTAAGATGCGGGGCGTGGAAAAACAAAACAGTGTCATGATTACCTCATCGATGGTGGGAATTTTTCGGACCGATCCGCGAACGCGATCGGAGTTTTTGGATCTGATTCGCAAATCCCGATGAGCCTCACTATCGCAAGGCGGATCGTATTTTCAGCGGCACACCGGCTGTGGAATCCACGGTGGGACAACACCCGCAATTTGGAGACCTATGGTCAGTCGCGGTCTCACGGTCACAATTTTGACTTGTGGGTGTATTTTTCCGGAGTCATTGATCCTCAAAGCGGAATGGTGCAGCATCTGTCCGATATCGGAAATCGCCTGAAAGACTGGATTGAGTCCGAGTATGATCACCGGGATCTCAATACCCTTGGGCAGCTGGCGCATACAGCGCCTACCTTGGAGGTGATTGCGACGGCGATGCTGGGCCAAGTTCGGGCGCTGTTTGCTGGTTATCCCGCAACACCCGTTGCCCTCACCTTGATCGAGTCTCCTGCCACACAGGCACATGTGACGTTGCTGGATGTGGCACGAACATGGCGGATATTTCCGGAATCGGGACCTATTCAGTTCTTTGCGTTTGAATGGATGGGCGTTCCCGATACGGACAGTGGTGTTTTGCTCACAAAAAAGCAGCGTGGCCGTTATATGGATGAACTATTGAGCACGTTACCTGCCAGCCTGGAATTTGATCGTTATGCGGACCGGTTTGGCCAATGGTTTGAGACCCATCATACTCGGTGGGGGTTAACCGTGGCCAAAGCGCGGTTCCGAAACGGCATGGGTGTGCGGGTCAAAAATGGCTGCTTGGAAACGTTTTTTGAATGGGAATTTTCTGCGATTCATCAGTTATCCCATCCGGCGTTGTCCCCGACTGAATGTGAATCTTTGTTTGGCAAGTGTGCTCGGACGCATGGACACCGCTTTCGTCTCAAAATGGTGGCGGATGGCATCGTGTCATCGGGACCTTGGCGACATCTCCAAGACGAACTATATGCAGATATGGCGGAAGGAAATCTTAATCTGTGGCTGGAAAATCAAAACGGTCATCCGACGCTAGCCACCATCGAAAATCTGGTCACGGCCTTGCGGCGCTGGACCGAACAACGCTTACCCTTGGTCGAGTTGCGATTAGACGAAACAGAAAACAACGCCTGTGAATGGAGGAAACCCTCATGAGTCCTGTCGCACTGATAACGGGGGCAGCACGCCGATTGGGACGAGAAATGGCCGTGCATTTGGCGCAGCAAGGCTTTGATGTCGCTGTTCATTACCACCATTCCGAAACGGATGCCCATGAGACAGCGGCACATATTCGTGCGGCGGGAAGACGGGCCATTTTGGTTCATGGGGATTTGACGCAACCAGGAGTCGCGGAATCGGTGTTGCACACGACAGTGGGCCAACTGAGCAAACCGGATCTCTTGCTGCTGTCCGCGTCACTGTTTGAAAAAGGTAGGCTTGGTGAAACGACTTGGACGCAGTTGCAGTCTCATTTTGCCGTACATCTGTTTTCTGTGGTGGAAATGGTCAATGCGTATCGTGCCCATTGCGAGCAGGGCAATATCATTGTGATCGCGGATTCGATCGTGGACCACGCGACGGGTCCC
>CAYINU010000105.1:0-4783 GCA_964364855.1 uncultured Candidatus Marinamargulisbacteria bacterium
CGATTTGTTGTCGAAAACGGGCTGACTGCCAAGTCCGCATTGTCCGTGGAAACAACCTCCGGCATTTATTATCCGGAAATCATCGGCCGATCAGACGACGATTGGCAGGTCCGAGTGAACATGGGCTATCCCGTCTTAGCCCGTGATCAAATTCCCATTTCATCTTCGCTTCCCGATCCTGTTCAGGATATCCCCATTACCGTCGACGATGCCGAATACCGCATCACGGGGGTGTCGATGGGGAATCCCCATGCCGTTGTTTTTGTGGAGGACCTCAGCAAAATTGAACTACACACGGTGGGGCCCGCGTTTCAGTCTTCGTCGCTTTTTCCGGAAAAAGTAAACGTTGAATTTGTCCAAGTTCTGTCCCCAACTGAAGCGAAGGTGGTGGTTTGGGAACGTGGTTCCGGCCCCACTTTGGCCTGCGGAACCGGCGCGTGTGCAGTCGCGGTGGCCGGCGCCCTCACCGGACGGCTGGCGCGTGAGTCGACCATTCACCTGCCCGGCGGTGCCCTACAGATTTTATGGGCAGAGAATGGCGCTGTCTGGATGACGGGTCCGGCAGTCTATGTTTTTTCCGGGACTATTGCATGGCTAGGGTCTTAACGCATGTCGACATGGTTTGTCGTCGGATACTACGGGTTTCACAATGTGGGGGATGATGTGGTCTTGCAAAAGACCCTGGAGTGGATCCGCATCAAAGACCCCTACGCACGCACCACCGTTCTAAGTGCCGCCGACTATCCCGATCTGGATGCCAGCGTTGTGTTGCGCCGTCACCCCATTCGCGCCTTATTCAGTTTGTCAAAGTCTGATGAGGTCATCTTCGGCGGTGGCAGCCTGTTTCAAGACAAAACGTCCTTTCGAAGCTTTTGTTATTATTTCGCGATTTTGGCGATGGCACGCCTATTGCGCAAACACATCACTCTGCTGGGCCACGGGTTTTCTGGACTCCGCTACCGCTTGTCAGCACGCTTGCTGCGGTGGGGATTACGGGGAACCGCCATTTCGGTGCGAGATAGTGAGTCCGCCGACTGCTTATTGAGGCTCGGTGTTTTGCCCAAACCATTCGTCACGGCAACCGACCTAGCCTACTTTCATCAGACCGCGATTAAAGCTGCGTTTTCTCAACGCACGGGTCTTTCGCTACGGACGATTTTTGATCCGCGTCATCTGCCTGCACTTTCGGCGTTCGTGCAAAGTCTGCGCAACAGCGATGTACTGTTCTATGATTGCCAACCGCCATTGGACCGGGACGCATGTAACGCGTTGGCCCCGGACTTCCCTTGCAATTTCACCGTGCTGAACCGCGATAATTACCTTGATGCCACGCCCTGTCCAGACCGGATGGTGGTCATGCGGTATCACGCCTTGGTTTGGGCGAGTCTGAGGGGCATTCCATGTCTTGTTCTGGCCTATGATTCCAAGGTAAGATCCTTGGCTGAAGGGTTGGGCCAGATTATAGTGGATTTAACATCCCCCAAAACCATCACGCTAACTGAATTGAGGGAAAAATGGCAACGCTTGGAGGAGAATCACCCGCACTATCAGCAAGCTATGCAGCGCAACGCGCAGCAATACTTCACCCTCGCCAACACACACCTCACGCTCTAGAGACCTCCCATATCCTGTCTTTTTCTGTTTCCATGGCCCCCGCCGAGGCTGTTGCCCAACAAGCCAATACATGGCTGCGACAAGATGGTTTTCGCGTTATCGTGACGTTGAACCCAGAAATGATGGTCATGGCCCAACGTGATCCCGCGCTAAATGGTTATCTGCAAGGCGCAGACCTCATCACCGCAGACGGCATAGGCGTTCGACTCGCGGCTTCTATGTTGGGGCAACCGATTCCCGCCAAAGTCACAGGCTCTGACGTCTTGGATGCCTTGCTGGCCTCTCATGGTTATCGTGTATACGTCCTGGGGGCCTCGGCCGAGACCAATGCCAAGGCCTGCGAAAAACTCAAGCAAAAGTACCCACTCATTTCCGTTGTTGGCGGACATCATGGTTACCTCAATCACCTCGATCACACCCAACTCATGACCGACATTGCGGCTACTGCGCCCGATATCGTTCTGGTCGGTATGGGTTCCCCCCGGCAAGATGAATTTTTAGCTGCGCTTCGCACTTGCCTTTCCCGTGGGATTGGGGTGGGCATCGGAGGCTTGCTCGATGTCATTTCCGGCGAAAAACCTCGGGCGCCGCTTTGGATGCAATGGACGGGGATGGAATGGCTATTTCGTGGATTGATCGAACCTAGTCGCGTGAGCCGGTGGAACTTCATTCCCCGCTTCTTTCGCTTGGTTGCGATTTCATACCTGACCCAACGGCTGGAATCCGCCCAACCCCACCTAAATCCTACCGATTAACCGAGAAAACGCCGCAATAGTGGGATCTTTCCCGCTGTTTCGCAATACTTGCTGGGCCATGATTTTGCCCAACTGCACCCCTTCTTGGTCGTAGGCATTGATATTCCAAAGAAATCCCAAAAACATCACCCGGTTTTCCTCAAAAGACACCAGCCCCCCCACGGATTCTGGCGTCACATTGGGTGTGAGCATCAAGGTTGACGGTCGGTTTCCGGGGAATTGCTTATTGGGGTCGGCATCTGATTTACCCAAGGCCAGAGAAATCATTTGGCCTACGACATTGGCCAACACGGTATCATGCACGGCCAAAGGATCTTCCACTTGCGACATCAAACTGGCGATCATGTGGACGGGGATCGTATCAGCGCCTTGGTGAATCATTTGAAAATAAGAATGCTGGACGTCCGTGCCCACACCAGGGATCAACATAGTACCGGTGCGGTAGTGAATGGGTTGCCGATCAATATTGACCTGCTTGCCTGTGCTTTCGCAGTCCAGTTGCTGGATATGCATCGGGATGTCGCGCAAGGCATCCGAATAGGCCAGGACCGCGCGGGCTGGGAAACGCAAATACGTTTGTTCCCACACCCCATTTAGCGCGGCCATCAGGGGGCCATTCTGGCGAATATCGGTGTTGAGCGCATGAAGGTCCATCGCGTGAGCCCCTGCCAAAACGGCATCCACCACCGGCATTCCTAGAGCAACAGAAAAAACGGCTAGGCCAGCCACACTCGTCACCGAAAATCGTCCGCCGATTTCTTCGAAGAAATAAAACGTTTGGCCAAACTGGCTGTGATCATCCAAAATCGATCCCGGTAGCGTGATCGACACTGACTGACGGATCTGGTCGGCCGCGGGTAATCCAGCCTCATCCCACCATTGCTTGACCTGTCGCCAGTTGCTTCGGGTTTCGGCTGTAGACCCACTTTTCGAAACCACCAGTACCAACGTTTTTCGCGGGTCTAAATGGGTCAGCAGACGCCCAACCTGATCTGGATCGATGTTGGACAAAAAATGCGCCTTTAGGCTTTTGGGTTCGGCATATCGAAGCAAGGCCCGATACACGGCTCTCGGTCCCAGATCCGACCCGCCGATCCCAATCTGTAATACATCGGTGTAAGGCTGGTCTCGGATCGTTGCGGCCCAGGTGGCAATACGCTTGCGTTCTTGACGGTACCGTCCCGATTCACGAGGGTCACGGGTCAAATGATGCGCCACGCCACGCCCTTCTGACCGGTTTAGTGGGACCCCGTCCCACAATGACCGGTATTTGGCGATACAGGCTTGTTCATCGGCAAGTTTTTGAAAAATGGAAAGGTGTTCGTCTCTCAGCAATGCAGTGGCATATAGATAGGTCCATTGGGGGGTGATGATTTGGTACTCGGCTACCCGCTTTGGCGTCAGCAGTTCAGTTAGTTTCACCGGGTTGCGGCTCAGCACCGTTAACCCTTTTCCGGCTTGGGTACAGTCCAGATCCACAAATGGCAGATGGGTAGACAACTGCCCTAGCCTTCCGGCCGCTCGTAATACTGCATGATGACCTGAGCCTCGTCTTGGTGGAGGTCCACCTGCCGGCGGAGCATCGCCGCCCGGGCTGTCTTTAAAAACATGTGCAATTCGTGCCGGGTATAGTCCCCAGCCGTCCCCCAGGAAAAGGGTGGTATCCATTTGTTATGACTATCAGGACCGGTCAGCGAACTGCCATATCCGATAAGGGTCCCCGCTCCCAATAGTGTCCCGATGCCCAGCTTGACATGATCCCCCAAAACCGCACCTAGGAATCGTTGGCCGGTATCGATCACACCGGCAGGCGTTTGCATCCGGATATTGCCATAGGTGTTTTTGAGGTTGGATGTGGTGGTCATGGCCCCCAGATTGCACCACTGGCCGATATAGGAATGACCGATAAATCCCGCATGGGCCTTATTTGAATGCGACAAAAAAACGGAGTGGCTAACTTCGCCGGCCACCTTGCAATGTGGGCCAACGGAACTAGCCGTGATTTTCCCACCCATAATACGGGCACCGCGACCGATATAAGCCGGGCCCTCGATGCGGGTATGGGCCTCTACAACTACATCGCTGTCGATGTAGATGGGACCGTTGTTGGCATTCAGCACCGCGAAGTCCTCAATCACCGTATGGCTTCCAACAAAAATCTGCTCTTCTTTTTCCAAGGCCGCAAAGGGCCGCAGATCCCCCTTAATCACGCCCAGCATGCCAGACGCAACTGCGTCGGAACATATGGCATCGGGGTTAAGAACGATCAGGTCCCATAGCCCCGAGACCATACCGCCCTCACTCACTTCTCGCGCCACACATTCACCCCGAAACGACCGAATGAGCTGGGCATCCGATGGCAAATCCCGCAAGATTTCTGCCATCTTGGTCAGACCCTCTTCCATCAGATACAG
>CAYINU010000106.1:0-4731 GCA_964364855.1 uncultured Candidatus Marinamargulisbacteria bacterium
GTTCCCGACGGCAGCGGTCCATGACATGGGGACAGCGGGACGCAAAACGGCAACCCGGACCGATGCTAGCGAGGCTGGGCACCTCGCCCCGCAAGGCCCGTCCACGGGGCCTTGCGGGGTCGGGAACCGCAATAGAAGCCAACAACGCCTGAGTATAAGGGTGACGAGGCTGCGCAAACACCGCCCGTGTGGCACCCACCTCCGCAATCTTGCCCAAATACATCACCATCATCTCCTCACAATGCTGGGCAATCACACCCAGATCGTGCGAGATCAACAGCACCGACATTTTAAATTCGTCTTTGATGCGTTCCAGCAACTCCAAAATTTGCGCCTGAACAGTAACATCCAAGGACGCGGTCGGTTCATCGGCAATGATGAGTTTCGGATTCATGGACAAGGTCAGCGCAATCATGATGCGCTGACACATGCCCAACGAAAACTGATGTGGATAGTCCCGAATCCGCAAATGCGCGTCCGGAATCTGGACCGCTTTGAGCAAGTCAATGGCCCGGGTCAGCGCCTCCGCACGGGACACATGGTGATGCCAGCGGATAGTTTCTACCATCTGATCGCCGATGGAAAAGACGGGGTTAAGCGCTGCCAGGGGGTTTTGAAAAATCATGGCCATTTCCCGGCCGCGAATTTCCCGCCATTGTGCTGGTGACAGGCCAGCCAGCCGACGGCCATTCCACACGATCTCACCGCCGATGATGCGACCGTTTCCGGATAATAAATTCAATACCGACAGGGCCGTCACACTTTTTCCGGAGCCGGACTCGCCAACCAACCCCACCATTTTTTGGTCCCCAACACAAAACGATACGCCATCCACCGCCCGCAAGAGACGGTCTTCGATTTTAAACTCAACTGTGAGGTCTTTTACTTCAAGCATGCGTACTCCAAGGTTGTAATCGGGCCTGCAAAAAATCGCCCACAAAATGCAAAGACAACACCGTCATGGTGATAAAAAAACCGGGGACAACCGTCATCCACGGCGCATCAAACAAATAAGTCAGGCTGTTTTCGAGCATATTGCCCCAAGACGCATACGGCGGTTGGACGCCCAGGCCCAAAAAACTCAAAACCGACTCCACCAAAATGGCATGACCCACGCCCAATGTCGCCGCCACAAAGACGGGCGTGAGCGTATGGGGTAATATATGCCGAAAGGCAATACGCCATTCGGTAAACCCCCTGGCGCGGGCGGCCTGGATAAACGGACGCTCCCGTACGCTAAGTACCTCTGCTCGCACCAGCCGGCAAACCCCCATCCAGCTGGTCAGTCCGATCACAGCCATAACATTCCAAATGCTGGGCGTGAGCACCACTTGAACAATCAAGATCAAAAATAAAGTCGGAACAGCCATTAGGACGTCCACCATACGCATAATCAGGCCATCGAGCCAGGATGGAGATAGCCCCGCTACCATGCCTAACAGCACGCCCACCGTCAGGGCGATGGAAACGGACATCACGCCGACACTCAGTGACACCCTGGCCCCGTAGATGGAGCGGATCCAAAGGCCTCGTCCCCACTCGTCGGTGCCCAGAGGATGGTGCCAGGACGGCGGCTGGGGTTGGCCGGACGCGTGGGTGCTAAAGCGATTCGGGTCGGCCTTCCACAGGGGGATAAACAAGGCCAACGCTACCAGGCCAAATAAAAAGGCCAACGCCAATCTCACCCGCAACGACATATCATGAAACGCGGTTTTCATAGGTTCTCCACCCGGGGGTCCGCCCACCGGTAGGCCAGATCCGCCATCCAGTTCCCCAAAATAATCAAAATGGAAGTGATGAGCAAAATCCCCATCATCACGGGGTAATCTCGTTGAAAAACAGACTGTACCCCCAGCTGTCCCATGCCGGGCCAGGAAAAAATATATTCGATCACAAAAGACCCTGCAAAAATGCCGGGCAGACTGAGGCCCAGTACTGTTATTAGCGGCAGAGCCGCATTTTTTAACACGTGCCGAGTAACCAGGCGGTATTCGGACAGGCCACGTGACCGAGCCGCCAAGATATACGGCTGATGCAATACCGATACGACGCCGTTTCGGGTATAGCGGATCAGGCCGGCAGCACCTCCCACCAGCACCGTGATTAGGGGCAGTACCAGATGGGCCGCAATGCTGTTGGCAATTTCAAGCCACGTGCCATCGGCCACCATCGGGTCCATCATACCCGACGAGGGGAACCAGCCCCATTTTAAGCTCAGGATCAGCACCAACATCAAGGCCAACCAAAACGCGGGCAAAGACATACCAACAAATGAGCCGAGGGTAATGATATGGTCCGCCAGCCGTCCCGTGCGCACTCCTGCCCATAGCCCCAGGGGTATGGTCACGGTCACCATAATGGCCAATGATAGCCCGGATAGGAGCAACGTCGCGGGCAGACGCTCGGCAATCAGCTGTGTGACAGGCTGTCCGGAAATCAAAGAATGCCCCAGATTCCCCTGCGCCAGCTGGCCCAGCCATCGCACATAGCGCACACTAACCGGCGCATCCAAACCGAGGTTCTTTTGAAATTGAGCCAAATCGGCTGCCGTGAGTTTGGGATTGAGCATATTGGCCATGGGCTTTCCGGGAGCCACGCTCATCAAAAAAAAGGAAATGGCCGTAATAAAAATAAGCAGGCCAAAAGAGACCAGAAAGCGCATCAAAAACCGTCTGAAAACCATGGTTTTGCGAGTGTATCTTAGTCATTCAAAATTGGCCACCTTATGCTATACTCCGCCGTTATGGCGCAAGCGGATTCCACCATCAAAAATACCGTCAACCTGCCACATACGGATTTCCCCATTCGGGCTGGACTGGCAACGCGCGAACCCGAATTGTTGGCCTATTGGGCACAGATTGATTTGGCGGGCATGTTGCAAAAAAAGCAATCCACTGCCGCCGTGTCTTATATGCTTCACGACGGTCCGCCCTACCCCAACGGCCCCATCCATATGGGCCATGCCTTAAATAAAATTCTCAAAGACATCCTTATTCGGTTCCATGGTATGCGGGGCGAACGTGCACGCTACATCCCCGGCTGGGACTGTCACGGGTTGCCCATTGAAACCCAGGTACTCAAGTCCCAGTCCAAAGATGACGCAAAAGGACCGCAAAAACCCACCGACATCCCCGCCTTCCGGCAAGCCTGCAAAGACTTTTCCCTGTCCTATGTGAACATTCAGCGCGACGGGTTTCGTCGTCTGGGTGTCATGGGTGAGTGGGAAAAGCCCTATTTGACCCTGGACCCGGAATACGAGGCGGAAGTCATCCGGCTATTTGGAAAAATGGCCGAAAACGGCGTTATTTACCGCGGCCAAAAGCCGATTCACTGGTGCACCCACTGCGAAACGGCGCTGGCCGAAGCCGAAATCGAATATGCCGAACACCGATCGCCGTCCATCTATGTCACTTTTTTGATTCAAAACGCTTCACCTTCCTTGGCTAACTTGTTACATGGGAAACCTACCGCCATGCTGGTTTGGACGACCACACCATGGACCTTGCCGGCCAATGTGGCGTTGGCGGTGCACCCTGACTTGACATATGCCCTTGTTCAAAGCGGCGAGGGGCTTTGGGTGGTGGCCGAGGAACGGATCTCGGCCTTAGAACATGAATTGGAACGCGAGTTGGTACGGGTGGGAACAGTGAGCGGCGAAGACCTCTTGGGAACGGTCGCCCATCATCCGTTTATTGACCGCCACTCCCCGGTCGTCCCGGCTGATTTTGTCTCCGCCGAGGACGGGACCGGCATCGTGCATATTGCCCCGGGCCACGGCTATGACGACTATCAGGTCGGCATTCGCCACGATTTGCCCGTCATCATGCCCGTCGACGCCCAAGGTCGATTCACCTCCGAAGTACCCTCCTGGGAAGGCCAAAAGGTATTTGATACCAATAAACCCATTGTCAGCCAGCTCGACGCCAGCGGTCATCTGGTGAAGTTGCGCATGATCCGGCACAGCTACCCCCATTGCTGGCGATGCAAAAATCCCGTCATTTTTCGGGCCACGGAACAGTGGTTTGTGTCGATGGACACCCCACTTGCGGGTCAAAAAGAAACGCTGCGTGAGATTGCATTGCGGGAAATCGATCGCACGGAATGGATACCGAAATGGGGCTACAACCGCATCCGATCCATGGTGGAAAACCGGCCGGACTGGTGTATTTCGCGGCAGCGGTACTGGGGCATTCCCATTCCCGCGTTTCGGTGCAAAACCTGCCATACCGCTCACTTGACCGGCGTATTTAATGCAGCCGTTGTTGCCTTAGTCAAAAAAGCCGGCAGCACGGCATGGTTTTCCCAAACCCCGGAAGAGATTCTCCCCTCCGGCGCGGCATGCACACACTGTGGCAGTCATGCCTTTGAAAAAGAAAATGACATTTTGGATGTTTGGTTTGAATCGGGGGCCAGCTTTGCGGGGGCATTGATGACCCGAGGCGAATCCGTTCCCGCCGACCTGTACTTGGAAGGGTCGGACCAACACCGGGGCTGGTTCCAATCGTCTCTGCTCATCGCGTCTGCCGCCATGGGCCATGCGCCCTACAAGGCGGTATTAACCCATGGCTTCTTGGTAGACGAATCCGGAAAGAAAATGAGCAAATCGATGGGGAACGTGGTGGATCCCGCCGCTGTCATCGTCCAATCAGGGGCTGACATTTTGCGGTGGTGGGTGGCCAGTACGGACTTTAAAGGAGACATCAGCATCTCCCCCAACATTCTCAAACAAGC
>CAYINU010000107.1:0-4722 GCA_964364855.1 uncultured Candidatus Marinamargulisbacteria bacterium
TACGATCCGGCATGGTGGGCCTATGCAGAATTTGTGAATCCGTCCGCCCTGACGGAGGTGGGACTTGCTAGAGACTCTCTAGGGAGAATAACGCCCGCATCCTTTACGCAATCGGATTTAAGCCGACTATGTACTTGGCTGGACCCTGTGGTCGCTGATTTTGTAAAGTATGCGCCAAAACCCTATGCCAAATTTTTAAACGACTTATTAGGAAGTGATCTGGGATCTGCTTGCCCACCGCAAAAACGTCAGGAGATCTATGACAGCCTCGGCACTTTGCTTGCGCGTTGGGCCTATACGAGTCCATTCGAGTTTGTCCATAACAGCGCAGCGTTAGATTGGGGAAGGCGTCATATCGTTGCGCCTCTGGCGCGTCGATGGTGGGCCTGGTGGTATGCCCCGACAGGGGCTGTTGCAGAGGTTGTCCGAGACCTTCGGGTGCCTATTGGCGATCGGAGGAAAGTGGTCACCGAAACCTTAAGTATCCTGGATCGGTATCCCGCATCCCGCGAACCGGTGGTCAACGTGGCCGGTGAAGTGCTTCGTCACGCCCCGGATCATTTGAGTGACGTTCAAAAGATGGCCAGACTTTATACCCAACTGGTAGACCAAAAGACACTTTCTGCCAAAGAGGATGCGATGTGGAAGGGCATCTTCAGTGTTTATGGGTTTGGAACCCCCAAGTCCACTATCTATGTCAGAGAGATTTTGGCTAGCATGGCCCTCTGCCATCGTGTGTTAAAAGACCAAGCCAGGCATGTGGGTCGGCCGCCTGCACCAGGCCCGCTTTATCGGATCCGAAACGTTCTGGAAGGGGTGAGAGGTACCTATATCCGCTTTAATAATCCAGCCAGGAACGAATTGACATGGATTGGGTTGGAAACGTCTAAGGCCAAGCGCGCCTGGGACGGGTTTAAATTGTTTTGGAATGCCGTTACGGCTGCAATCATTGTGCAAGTTGGAGGACACATTAATCCATTAACTGGGGCAATTAGGCCCTCCACTTATTACACTATTTGGGAGATTAGTGTGAGGGTGATGGAAACCGCTTTGGGGCTGTCACGCACGGCAGCCAAAAAGATTTTTTTGGCTTGTGTTCATCGTTTTCAACACTCCCAACGGAATGTGTTGGTGGCCCTTCGGAAACCGCTTTTAGAGACGCGGGGTCAATAAAAAACCCCGGCGAACCGGGGTTTTTCTAGAACCTTGTATTTTACCAACTATCCCAACCAGCGCCCCCATCTCCCCCCGCAACCTTACCCATATCCTTTTTAGATACCGGCTTGCCCTTGGGTTTTTCGGGCGTTTTGTCCTTCGTGCTGGGTTTGGACTGTTTCATGAACATGATCTGCCTCCTGGGAAAAAGACGTATATATACTGTACCACGCGGATACGTGATATCCATCTGTTCCCGTCGGTCGGGGGGGGTTAAACCCCCAATTTAATCGTAGGCCTGTTTTCGATGAGAGATGTGGACCAAGCGCCGCTAGCCCTCCGTAACGTCACCGACACCGATCCCCCCTCCGGGGTGGACTTGATGGCATTAACCACCAGGTTGAGCAGGGCCGCATAGGAGACAGCAGCCTTCATCCCTCATTTTAAGCCTTCTTGGGGGCGTTTAATGACAATGTAGCCATCTTGAAAATTGTCTAATGTTTCTGATATCCGACGAATATCTGCACTCATTGTGGTCATTTTTTTCTCAACAAGTATTCCGTCAACCATGTTATTAGTCGATAGAGCTTCCATCTGTGATTCAATGCGCCTGACCTTTTCTTTCAATTGTTCATAATCGGGGTTTGTGGCAATTGCTTTCCTAAGTTCTACAAAGGCCCTCATAATTCGAATATTAATTTCAACTGCAATGTTGCTTTTGAGAATTCCGGACAGCATTGCAACACCTTGCTCTGTAAAAGCATAAGGTTGGTATTTAACATTTTGCCCCTGTTTCAAGGTGCCATTTTGGTACCTTGAAATCTCTTCAGCCTCTTCTAAGGTTAAAGTAAGCATAAAATCACTTGGGAATCGATCTATATTTCTACTGACCTGTCTTTTTAAATGCTTTGTTTCGACCCCGTACAATGCAGCCAAATCGCTATCTAGCATTACTTTAAGGCCACGGACAGTGTAAATCTTTGCTTTGACCGTTTCAATTGCTGCCAATTCTTTACTCATCCATCAATACCATTTCCTTGCCTAAAACCTTTAACCTCAAGACGCGGACCTTGCACCTGCATGGTTGTCCATCTCAATACGGAGTCTACATACCCGATTTGCCACCGTCCAGGTTCTCAGTTCCTTTTTCCGGTACCCACAACCGAAACGTAGTCCCCCTGCCGACCTCGGAGTCGATGGTGATGGAGCCGTGGTGCTGCGTCATCACATTTTTCACAAAGGCCAGGCCCAGCCCCACATTGTGCGACACGCCCTTGTGGTCCCCCGTCGTGTAAAACGGCTCCCAGATCTTCGCCAACGACTCCGCGGGGATACCGGCTCCGGTGTCTGTTACTTCGAAGAGGTATCCCTGCATGGGTACAAGAGGGGTGGCGCCGACAGCCTTGAGCCAAAAATCCCATTTGGTCCCCAGACCGAGCCGAGGTACCCTGAGCGAATCGTAGGTGCTCAGCTGGGCTTGGGGGCATCCCTTTGTCACGACTTTGAGAGGGGTATACAATGTGGCCAGAATGTCAGACGGGGCCAATATCGCGAATCCACTTTCAATGTGTGAGCCGGAATTGCTCCGGAGCATCAGAACCCTTATTCAAAATGCCCGAGGGCATGTTCTTCAGACGGTCAATTCGGCCATGGTGCACACCTACTGGCATGTGGGTCGATTGATCGTAGAGGATGAGCAATCAGGTAACGCCCGTGCAGCGTATGGCGAGCAACAGTTAAGCCACCTTTCTCGGGCCTTAACGGAGGAGTTTGGGAAGGGGTTCGATATCACCAATCTGCGCAACATGCGGCGATTTTATCTGATTTATCCGATTCGAGAGACAGTGTCTCCTGAATTGAGCTGGAGTCATTATTGCCGCCTCATTCGAATCGAAAATTCACAGGCACGGGAGTGGTATGCCAAGGAAACGAATACACATGTCGTCATTCGTCGCCCAGAGTTGCCAACAGAAGATACAGGCTTTAACTAGACGTGTTCGTAGCAGGCACCCACAGCCTTAAAACGCCTGCCTTTGCCGACTTCATTCTGATCGTTGTAAAATAGCCTTATGGGACTCAGTAAACACGATATTATTTCTCGAATCAAAGCCAATACCGCGCTTTTGACAACAACCTTTCATGTGCGGCGGCTGGGACTCTTTGGCTCATTTGCAAAAAACAATGCAACTTCGGCCAGTGACCTGGACTTTTTGGTGGAATTCGAACCTGGAATTCCCGATGTCTATGAAACAAAACAGCATCTGAAACAATTTCTAAAAAACACCTTCCATCGTTCCGTCGATTTGGCTTCCTATCGCTATCTCCACCCTTACGCGAGACAATCCATTTTATCTGAGGTAGAACCGCTTGTCGGACGATAAGCTCATTATCGCCGGTATCTTGGAGGCCATCGAAAAGATCAAGCGCTACTGCACGACCTTTTCAGACTCAGAGTCATTTTTTAACTCTTCCTTACATTTTGATGCGGTACTGATGAATTTTGTGGTCATTGGAGAGTCAATTGACCGGTTGCCTGACGCCTATAGGAAAGCGCAGGCCCATATCCCTTGGCAGAAGGTGAAAGATTTTCGAAATATTATTGCGCATGACTATTTCGGCGTTGATGCGGATGAAGTCTGGTCAATTGTTCATATACATTTGCACAAATTCGAAGAACAATTGAAAGCACTGCCGCGTTAACCCGGCACCCACAGCCTAAAACATGTCCTTTGCCGACTTCGGAGTCAATGGTGGTGGTGTCGTCCTTTAGAAAAAGGCTAAGAACTCACGGGGCCTTAAAATCGGAATATTTTGGAAAGGATTTAAGATCAATAGATCCTGGTCCCCGGTAACAATACAGCTGGCTTTAGTTTCTATGGCCAATTCGAGTATGTGATTGTCCTTTACATCTCGACACATTGTTATTTTCGTCTGGGGCTCTACAAACTCGACAGCAGAACGTAGGATTTGAAGGAACTGCATACGCTCATCAGTAGCTAGGTAGGGATCAAATTTCTTGAGGGTAAGAGTTTCTTTTAACTCTTGAAACAGACTCTTTGACATCATCAGATCGCCCGTTTCAACGGCGTACTTCAGGACTTTTGCCGGTGCAGAGTTGGAAAAAAGAAGGGCGCTGACAAAAACATTGGTGTCTAAAACGAGAACGAGTCGATTTCTCATCAAAAAAGAGTGGCAGCCTCAGATGGAAAGACTTGCTTTAGCTTAGCCGAGGTCATGCCCCTTGACTCACTGCGTTTTTGGAGTGTCGTAATGCGTTCCAGAAGGACTTCTTTTTGCATGCTGCGCCGTCGATAGGGTTTTCTGATAAGCCCTTCAATAAACCCCTGCATCGCCATTACCCGCTCCACCGGTGTCGCATAGATATAAAAACGGGCAACTTCTTTGGGCACCTTCAAGCGCAGCTCAACTTCTTGCCCGTCTTTCTTCATGGCCTTCATGAAAGATAGTGTATCGTATGCCTACGACAAAAACCACTATAAAGTCGGCATCCGCAACCGGAACGTGGTGCCTTATACCGAACAAGTCGGTTGCCAATTTATATTACGA
>CAYINU010000108.1:0-4687 GCA_964364855.1 uncultured Candidatus Marinamargulisbacteria bacterium
CGCAGCGGGTTTTGCGGATAGAAAACATCTTGGCCGAGCTGATAAAACCGGCGCGGAAGGCTGGCCTCGTTTTTTTCCATTTCCTTGTGAATCACATCCCGTTCTCGGTCAACGGCAGCTTGTGGAAAGTCAGAAAAAAACATCCATTCATACAGCAACCGAACGGCATCGCCTGTGAATTCAGGGGTGGTATTGATGTAATAGGCGGTATGGTCCACCGTGGTGTAGGCATTAAAGGCCCCGCCCATCCGCGCGATGGCCCGGACATAGGCTTCTTCCGGCTGCAAGGTCGTGGCGCCACCCGCCACCAAATGTTCCAAATAGTGGGATACACCAGACCCATAGAAGGGTTGTTCATCGATAGAGCCAGCCTTTACATAGACACGAGCAGCCACAATGGGGGACTGCGCATCGGGGATCACCAATAGGGTCAACCCATTGGCAAAGGTCGATTGCGTCACTGCACCAAAAACAGAGGTCGTCATCGCCATGGTTAACCCCAATACCAAATTCAAAGTCTTCATAGACTAACGGTCATTCTAATGGATTCCTGCCTTCGCGGGAATGACCTTCTGCTGGCAACGGCCAGGGGAGGCTGGTATGATCTGCATACCATGATTGGTTTACATCCGGTGGCTAAAAAAATTCTACGCAATGTGGTCATGATTGACCTGCTTTTTATCTTATTCGCCATGGGTACCGGCTATTGGAACTGGGTATCAGCCACCTTATTGGGATCTGCATTTAGCTTTTTGACGTTTGACTCGCTGATTCGCTCTCAATTTCAATTCCCAAAAGCGCAAAAAAAGGCCAGGCTTCTCCCCTATATTCTGTTACGGATCGGCTATGTCATCCTCCCCGTCGCCGCAGCGGTTACCTTTTCCAGTTACATCAACGTCACGGTCACCGTGGTGTTTTTGTTCGTTTTTCAACTAAACTTTCTCCTCATGCAGGCGCTCAGAAAACGCAACGCAACCCCTAGCCGGTCACCGAAATAATATTGACCAAGTGATGGGTGACCTGATTTCGGCAAACCGTGATCAGATCAAATCGCACTTGGACCACCCGCCGCAACACAAACGTTAGATAATGTTGGGCAACCTGGATCAGTTTTTTCTGCTTTCGCGTCGTGATGACTTCGCGAGGATCGATTTCGGACGTGTGATAGGTTTGACCTCAACCACCACCAAAACATCCCCGTCGCGGCATATCAGATCCACCTCGCCGATCCGGCAGGCATAATTTCGTGCCAAGATGCGGTAGCCTTTTCGCCGCAAAAAGTCACCCGCAACATGCTCACCCATAACCCCTAAAAACCGCCTATGGTTGGTCATCCCTCATCTCTGGGAACGAGTGCAAAAACATTTGGTTCCGTCGGGGATGACAATATAGGAGACGCCTCTGAGCGAAGCGAGCGCGTCAGCGCGTCGAGGGGGAGGCTCACTCGAATTCATTTCGAGTGAGGGGGCGACGCGAGCCCCATAATCTAAACGACCGGCGATGCACAGCCGAAGGCCCATGCAAATCCAATCGCTCGTAATGCAGTTCTGTCGGATAGCCCTTATGCTGGGCAAAGCAATAGTGTGGAAAACGCCGGTCCAAGCGGACCATTTCCGCGTCCCGGAGCACTTTTGCGACAATAGATGCAGCCGAGACTTGGGGCACGCTCAGATCGCCTTTGACGACGGCCTGCACCTGTTTGCGGGTTCTGGGTTTGTGGTTACCATCCACCACAAAGGACACATCCGCATGGGGAAACTCGGTGATCAGCCGGTGCATCCCACGCATGGTCGCCTGAAAAATATTGATTTTATCAATCGTAGCCGGCGAACAGTGCGTCACCCGGATAACAGACTGCGACGCAAGCAATTGCCGATATACTACAGTGCGTTGCTCTGCCGAGAGTAGCTTGGAGTCGGTCAGAATATCCTGGGGGAAGGCCTCATCAAGCAAGACAGCCGCCACAAATACCGGACCCGCCAAAGCACCGCGGCCAGCTTCGTCCACACCAACGATACGACCGTTCACGGTTAAGCGTTGGGATTTTTGAGGGCAAGCACCGCATTGTGCCCGCCGAAACCAAACGAATTGGAGAGCGTATAGCGAATCGACTTGGCTATCGTTTTGTTGGGTGTATAGTTCAGATCACATGCGGGGTCAATGTGTTCGTAGTTAATGGTGGGATGAATCGTCGACGTCTCGATCGATTTGCAACATGCGATCAATTCGATCGCGCCGGCTGCACCCAGCAAATGGCCCGTCATCGATTTTGTGGAGCTGATGGCAACCGTGTAAGCGTGGTCACCGAAAACCGCTTTGATGGCCTCGGTTTCGCGTTCGTCATTTAGCTTGGTCGATGTGCCGTGGGCGTTGATATAGTCTACGTCGGCTGGCGTAATACCCGCCATATCCAAAGCCATTTTCATCGCGCGCTTGGCACCCTCACCATGCTCGGCCGGTGCGGTGATGTGATAGGCATCACCACTGGCACCGAATCCGACCACCTCAGCATAGATTTTTGCACCGCGGGCCTTGGCATGTTCGTATTCTTCAAAAATTAAAATTCCAGAGCCCTCGCCCATGACAAATCCGTCACGCTCCGCATCAAAAGGCCGAGACGCTCTTTCGGGCTCGTCATTGCGCCGGGACAATGATCGGGCCGCACAAAAACAGGCCAGTCCCAGCGGGGTTACTACGGCTTCGGAACCGCCGGTGATCATGGCAATCGCGTCCCCATACTGGATGGCTCGAAACGCATTGCCCATCGAGTTGGCGGACGACGCACAAGCTGTCACGGAACAGGAATTCGGACCTTTGGCGCCGAACTTGATGGCCACTTGGCCGGAGGCCATGTCACAAATCATCATCGGCACGGCAAACGGGCTAACCTTAGAAGGCCCTCGCTCTACCAGCTCGCGTTGATTTTCCTCCAAGATTTCCAAACCGCCCATGCCTGACCCGATCTCTACGCCCACATGATCCGCAATAGGGGCAATATCCAGACCCGAATCTTTGATGGCCTCCGCCGCAGCCATAGTCGCCAAAACGATAAACCGCGACGTGCGACGAATTTCCTTTTTATCAAAAACACTTTCTGCGTCAAAAGGCTGTAAATGCGCCGCAATCTGCGTAGGGAAATTGGAAACGTCAAACTTCGTAATACGCGAGACCCCTGACTTCCCGCTGGTCAAGGCAGTCCAGTAATCGGACACCGTGTTGCCAACAGGAGTCAGTGACCCCAAGCCGGTAATGACGACACGTTTTTTGTCCACGTCTTACTTCGTGTGTTTTAAAACGTAGTCTACGGTTTTGCCAACCGTGGTGAGCTTTTCCGCTTCTTCATCCGGAATTTCGGTTCCGAATTCGTCTTCGAGCGCCATAACCAATTCAACGGTATCCAAGGAGTCCGCACCTAGATCGTCTGTGTAGGACGCTTCTTCGGTGACTTCATCCTCAGACACTCCCAACTGTTCCACGATTACTTGCTTAATCTTGCTAAAAACTTCTTCTCGGCTCGCCATTAAAAAAACCTCCCTTAGGTATTTACATTAATATGCCGCCATCCGTTTGGATGACCTGTCCTGTAATATAACACGCCAAATCTGAGGCTAAAAACACGACTGCTTTTGCAACATCTTCGGGCGTGCCGATCCGCTTTTGTGGGATCATCGACATTATATTATCAAGGTATTCAGTTGGTAAAGATGCGATCATGTCGGTTTGAATGTAGCCGGGAGCAACAACATTGCAGGTAATGCCCTTGGCGCCAAACTCACGGGCCACTGTTTTGGAAAAACCGATCATACCCGCCTTGGCCGCAGCATAGTTGGCTTGACCCGCATTCCCCATCAGCCCTACCACCGAGGAGATATTGATAATACGGCCAGAACGCTGTCGGAGCATGGGACGCACAACGGCTTTGGTCATAAAAAAGACACTGTCCAAATTTGTGGTGAGAACAGAGTGCCACTCGTCACTAGACATGCGTAAAAGCAGGTTGTCAGCGGTAATACCCGCGTTATTTACCAAAATGTCGATTTTGCCATAGGTATCCGTCACAAATTTGATCGCACCTGCAGCAGATTCGGCACTCGTCACTTCCAAGGCCAGACCTGTCACCTGGGCATTAGCAAATTCACCGCGTATCTTTTCCGCAGACGCATCGGCTGCCTCTTGGTTTCGACCAGATACCACTATTATGGCCCCCACACTGGCCAGCCCTCGGGCGATTTCGTATCCGATACCGCGCGTGGAACCCGTGATCAGAGCCACCCGCCCGGTAAGATCAATTTGATAGGGGTTCATGTCGTTACCTCCGACAAAATGGTTTCAAGTGTTTCAACCGATGATACCGACATCACGGGTTTTTCCGGCACACATTTTCTGATCAGGCCGCTCAGAACCCGGCCTGCTCCGCACTCCAAAAAGCCATCCACCCGCTGGGCCATATAAGCCACGGACTGCATCCAGTAAACGGGGGATTGGATTTGCTGGGCCAAATTGTCACGCAAGGCCTCGGCATCGGTTTCCGGCGTGGCCAGGCGATTGAGCACAATGGGGACTTGGGCATTGGCAAAGGGAATCGTTTTCAAAAAGTCGGCAAACGGCCGTACCGCGGAGGCCATTAACGGGGAATGAAATGCCCCGCTAACCGGCAACGGGATAACCCGCTTTGCCCCTGCTGTTC
>CAYINU010000109.1:0-4423 GCA_964364855.1 uncultured Candidatus Marinamargulisbacteria bacterium
TGCCAGCACTTTAACATTGTTTTCCGCGCTTGCGCTATCCACGTGAAGTGGGTATCATTTTTCACCGTCCATTCTCATATGGAACGCCTTTGCCGGCGTAGCTCAGTTGGTAGAGCAACTGATTTGTAATCAGTCGGTCGTTGGTTCGATTCCGACCGCCGGCTCCAGGAATTTTGCAGCTACGACGTTTTTCGCTCTGGTCACATATACCGGCTTCACTTCGTTACGCCTCCTCGATATGCTCCCGTCGCGAGAAAACGCCGTATCTGCAAAATTCTGTCCTTAGAGTTGGGCTCGTAATCTTCGATTACATCGTTATCCTGCCTCGTAATCTTCGATTCCTCGGTATTTCTGTCTCGTAAGCTTCGATTCCTCGAGAAAACGACGTGGTTGCCAAATTCTTTCCCTTGGTATTTGGCTTACTAATTGATCAAAAACCATGCCTCGTGATAACGTTCAGGGGTCTAATTTGCCGAGATAGCTCAGTCGGTAGAGCAGAGGACTGAAAATCCTTGTGTCGGTGGTTCGATTCCGCCTCTCGGCACCTTATTAGAAGGGGCTCGCGTCGCCCCCTCATCCGAAGTAAATTCGGATGAGCCTCCCCCTCTCCGGCCCCTTGGGCCTTGCTTCGCTTCGCTCAGAGATATGGACGTATTGGAGCCGCACAGCGGCGACCGCGAAGCGTCAGCGCAGCGTCATAAAATTATCGCGTCGCCCCCTCAAACTGGCAAAGCCAGATTTGAGCCCCTTCTTGGCTCTTCGCGCCAGCCGGGCAGCCTTGTCCCGACGTGACATTTACCCCGCTTTTTTTCCAATCACAATTGCCCGTCTCGGCGCCGGATGGCCTTCGATACTGAGGTCCGGGTTTTGGGGATCCAAAAAGTCGGCCAGCGATTGTCCTGAACTCCAAGCCGTGCGCCGTTGTTCTTCGGATGTGGTCCGCGTAACCGAAACGCACTGCACGTCTGTAAATCCGGCGTCCCACATCCACTTCTGCAGCGTGGAAACCGTCGGAATAAAATAGATGTTTTTCATCTGGCAATATCGGCCAGGCGGAACCAGGCAGAGTGGCCCTTCACCCGGGATCACAATACTTTCCACAACAGCCATGCCGCCAGTCTGCAAGACACGGTGTAATGCAACCAGCATATCCAAGGGGGCATGTTGGTGGTAAACCACGCCCAAACACAACACCAGGTCAAACACCGGCTTCATCATCGCCAGCGTTTTCCAGACCGTGGGCACCAGCACACAAGCCGGTTGCGGGTCATATTTTTGGACGGCCAAAAATTGAAAAAAGGCCCGGTGCGCCGGATCCAACCCCAGAACCAAACGCGGTCCCCGCTCGGCCAAGCGACGCATATAATATCCATTTGACGCTCCGACATCGAGGACACGCTTTCTGCCTATATCCGGCAAAAAGTCGGCAAAGCGATCCCACTTGAGGTCTCCTCTCCACTCGGCATCGATGGTTACGGGCCCCATATCAAAGGGCCCCTTCCGCCATGGCCCAAGTCCTTTTAAGGCATCCGTGAGCATGGTATCGTGCTCTATGTTAGACAATGCCAGGTAGGCATCGGCCCATCGGCGAGCCCCTAATTTGAAAAAGGCATCACCAACTGTTGACAATTCGCCGAAAAATTCGGCATTCTTTTCAGGCAGAAGAACATCGTCTAACTGGGGTTTAACAGAGGTCAGATAGTCGATGAGCACACGTCTCGCAGAGTCGGTCATGAGACATATATTACCGACACCTCTCATTCGCTACAATTTCGCCTCGTAAGGAAAGGACGCTTTTAGGTCTCGTGGCGCGTTTACAAATCACGTTTTCGTTGCTGACGCAATCGGGCAATCTGATTATGCCGGTCGACATCCAATGGAACAGGCACCCTGTTCCGACGGACCTTTTTTCGCAATTGACCATGTTTTTGGTCAGCCACGAAAAGGAAATGGATCCGGACGAAAGCGATTTCATTTATCTATTGGCTAAATTGCTCAAGCCCACCACCGTGCATGGCAAGCGGCTTATGGCCATTATGTCGGACTACGACATGGGACTGTTTTTTAAGCGCACTTACCAAAAAGACATCCCTGTCCTTTGGAAAGACCACAATCGCGTCCGACCCTTGATTTACAACGAGGCGCTGCCCATTGAAGTCCGGGTCACCAAAAAAGGCATGGCCTTGATTTGTGAAATGACCAACTGGAAAGCATGGAACCAAAATCCGCTGTCGTGGATTCCGTTTCGCGCCGATCGCGACATTTTCTGCTTCGCGAATGGGAAAATGATTGCCAATCCCTCTCGCGAGTTACTGAACTTCATTGACCGATTTTTAGATGGCGCACGCATCAAGCTGTCCTTTGAGCAGGCCCAGCACTTTATCAAATCCGTCTACAAGCCGTATCGCCATCAGTTGCGTTGGCGCGTACAAGCCGACTTTGCTACCTTTGTCCCCGAACAAATTGTGCCCATTCCGGTGCTGATGATCAAAGGCGAAAACGGCAAACTGTCCTTGGAGCTGGTCTATCGGTACCGCAGTGTCATTGTCACTGCCGCCACCACCGACAAAACCATTGTTGATCCGGATACCGGGCGGCGTATCGAACGGGTCATCGAAATGGAGTCGACCTATCAAAAGGACTTGATGGACCTCTTTATGGAACACAAGCTCCCATTCATGTTAACGAATCCCGGAGACCAGGCCACACTCTTGGATGAACTGGTGCCGATACTGCGTGGCCGGGCATGGGAGGTCGAATGCGACGTACCGGACCTGGTCATTGCGCCGGAACCTTTTGACTTGACCTTCGCATTTTCAAATGCGGCGGTGGGCAAGGATTGGTTTCATTTCGAACCCTCCTGTGAGATCAACGGCCAAAAGTTTTCGTTGCAGGAACTGGCCCGCCTGATCGTGGAAAGCCAGGGCTATGTCAAAACCCAGAGTGGCTATATTCGCCTGTCTGACCGAACGCAAGGCGAGCTGAGGCTTCTGGAAAAAATGGGCGGGTTAAAGGTCGGAAAAGCGTTTAAAAAGGCCGAAATGCTCCCGTTTTTGATGAATATCCGCATGACGGGCCAGTCCGAAGAAAGCCAGGAATTGCTGGATCGCTTTTCCAATCCGCCGGACTTTACGTCTCAGGATGGCGATACCTTTCACGGCGAGTTGCGAGGCTACCAGGAGGACGGTGTGCGTTGGATGCGTATGCTTCATCATCTCCAACTGGGCGGCATTTTGGCAGATGATATGGGACTGGGAAAAACCGTTCAGGCCCTTGCGTTTTTGACCCGAATCAAACGTAACGGGCCGTCTCTGGTCGTTGCGCCATCGTCGGTGGTGTACAACTGGAAACAGGAAATTGCGCGGTTTACCCCGGATTTTTCGACTCTGGTCTACGTTGGCGATAACCGTACAGACGAGCTCAAACGCATTGTCAGTACCGATTTGATGATTACCTCATACGGGATATTGAAACGGGATATCGATCTGATCAAACATATTCCCTTTGATTGCGTGTTTGTGGACGAAGCCCAAACCATCAAAAACCCTGGCACCCAAGTCTCCAAAGCCGTCAAGTCCGTCGACGCCAAATTCCGGCTGGCCATGACCGGAACACCGGTGGAAAACCATCTGTCGGATATGTGGAATATTTTTGATTTCGTTATGCCCGGATACTTGGGAAGCGCGGCGGCCTTCGATGCGACCGTTTCGGATGAAAAAGACGTTACCCGCCATCGCATCAAACCCTTTGTCCTGCGCCGAGAAAAACGGACGGTTTTGGATACCTTGCCGGAAAAAACAGAGATTGTCGTCCGCTGCGACATGTCCGCCGAGCAGACCCAGTTGTACCAATCGGTTCTCAAGGCCACCCGATCGGGCATTCAGACACTCAACGGTCAACGCGACCGGCTATCGATCTTGGCGGCGTTACTCAAGCTTCGCCAAATTTGCATTGATCCCAGCCTGCTCAAAGAAGTGGGAGGGGCTTTTGGGGGTTCAGGAAAGATGGATGTGCTATTCGAACACCTCTCCGAACTTACTGATGAGGGACACAAGGTCGTCGTTTTCAGTCAGTTCACCGGTGTTTTGGACCGCATCGACACGTTTTTGACCGAAAACCATATCCGTGGATTTCGACTGGATGGATCGACCCCTTCAGCGTTGCGTCAGGATCGCATCAACGAATTCCAGGAACTCGATGAACCCGCCATTTTTGTCATTTCCCTCAAAGCCGGCGGGGTGGGTATTAACCTCACCGCCGCCGACTATGTCATCCATGTCGATCCCTGGTGGAATCCGGCTGTCGAATCCCAAGCGACAGATCGCGTCCATCGCATGGGTCAGAAAAACAAGGTCATCGTCTATAAACTCATCACCACCGGCACCATCGAAGAAAAAATCCTCCAACTCCAAGACGAAAAACG
>CAYINU010000110.1:0-4298 GCA_964364855.1 uncultured Candidatus Marinamargulisbacteria bacterium
CATCTTGATCATGTCGTCAGCTAATTTTTTGAGATTCAGCCCATTTTGACCGGCTGCGCCGGCCTTGAGGTCAGACACGCCAACGAGGACTCCATCCGCCATATCTTCGTCGATAACGGCTAAAACGGTGTCCACTCCAGCAAATTGGGAAAGGTTCGCCAGATTTGAAATCAGCTCCATAACGTCTTCATCATCGCGGTGGTCCGCAATAAAAGTCTGTAAATGGCGCTGGAAATCCTTGATCAAAATGGGTGGCGCATCTCCGCCGAGAACGGTTAACAAGGCCAGGATATCCATGAGCTCTCCGGTATCGTCGATACCGTCTTTGAGCATGTTCTTGATACGCTCAATAAGTTCTCTTTCAATGCTGTTGCGGCCTGCGGGTTTGCTTCGGTCTGCCCTTTCGCTTTTTGCAAAGAAATCCAGCGTGCCGATGGCGTTTCCGACGGTGGAAATATCGCGGGATTCGAGATTGCCCGAGGTCAAGATATCAAACGCCTCAAGTACGACGCCCGGCATCCCCGCGATACCGGAAATCTGATCTTGCAACTCTTTGATGACTTGCGATAAATCGCTGCGTTGTACATTGCCCAAAGCGCCAAAATTGCTAATTTGCATATGCACCTCAACGTTCGGTTTCTGAAGAAAAGGATCGGGTGGTAAACGACGGCCCATGTATCCAAATTTCCGGTTCTTTTACGATAACACATCGGTCCGCTACCATATACCCGTATGCGACTTTTGATCGTTTCCAACGGATTTGGTGAAGACATGATGGGTGCTGGGTTGGCCAAGCAGCTTGAAGGCCGAGGCTATGCGGTGACCGTATGCCCCTTGGTTGGTGGGGGGCTCAACTATAAAAAAATGGGCTTTTCGCCTGCATTTATAAACCCGAACTTTCCAAGCGAGGGCTTTTTGCGGCGGTTTTCCGACGTTGTGGCGGATTTGCGTTCAGGGCTCCTGGGCCACCTTGTTACCCAGTTTCGGCATGTAAAAACCTTGCGCCAAGCAGCGGATGCCATGGTTGTCGTCGGAGATGTCTTTGCACTTGTATTGGCGACTGGTTTTTCTCGCCGCCGACCGGTCTATTTTTTGCCTACTGCAAAAAGTGATTTATTCATGCGCCATTCTCCGATAGAGCGCCTTTTAATGAGGCGTTTGGCAAGGCGGATTTTTGCCCGAGACGAACGCACTGCGGTGGCCTTGGTCCAACAGGGATTGCCAGCACTGTATCTCGGAAATCTCATGTGGGATGAACTGTCCCAACCCATCACGCCGCTTGATGTTGCGGCAGGTCACAAGGTGGTGCTGCTGTTACCGGGATCCAGAAACGAGGCCTATGCCAATGCCGCCTATTTGGTACAGCTGGCAGTGCAGATGCCGGCACTTGTAAATGGCCTAACATGGGTAATGGCTGCGGCTCCCACGTTTTCGGTGCCCCGATTTGCCGCCGAGCATGTGTCAGACTGGGCCTTGTTTGAGGGCCCCCATGAAACTTGGACGCTTCGTCATCGCGAGACATCAACGACGCTACTTGTTACTGCTTCCTTCGCTGCGGCAGTAGACCGTGCGGATGTGGTCATTGGCCTGGCCGGAACGGCAAACGAACAGGCTGTATACGCCGGTAAAACGGTCATCGCTTTTGAGGGGTTTGGCCCGCAATCCACCCGGCAGCGCTTTGAGGAACAGCAAAACCTATTGGGAGATCATCTGGTATTGGTCAACCGGGATGTGGCACAAATCACCCAGGCTACGCTGAAGGCGCTGGCGAGCCCTCTTCCCCGACCCGTCAGAAAGCCCGGATTGGTCAGCGCGGCAATTGCGGATGTTATCGACGCTGATTTTCGGACCCATAGACTGTGATATCCGGACTGACGGTCCTGGCTTTCCCTACCCTTTGTGAAGAGGCCTATTATTTGACAGGCTGTCTGGCCAAGCCCGGTACGGTGGTCTTGATCCCTCCGCGGCGCCATTATGAATTGTATTTACATGTGCCACCCGATCCCGGCATTCAGCTGGCCGGGTACCTTCGGGCAATGGCAGTGGTGTTGGCCAATGATTTCTCGCGTTCGTCACTGGTCGCCTGGATTCGTCATCCATGGACGAGGGTCCCCAAAACGGCCTTGTTATCTGTTATCCAGGGGCTGGAGGTATACGCCGGATTGGCGAATTGGGAAGCGGCGTTCCGGCGGAATCTCGCTTGGATCGGTGAAAGGGCAAGCGCACAGGCCGAACCCTTCGTGCAAGGGCTGAGCCTATTGGGAGACTGGCAGCGTCTCTTACAAGCCACAACGTGGGAGACCTTTTGGGATAGGCTCAACTCATGCGTGGACCATTGGGGTGGCGTACCTAAGCCTTGCGCGACTGCTTGGGTGGAGCTGGGCTTGCAGGCGCAACAAGCGTCCCAAGACGGCTTGACCTTTTCTGCGGCCCAGGCGTTGTCAAACTGGGCAAAGCAGGTGCTGCCCTCGGCGTTATTTTCTGTTCAAATGGGGCAAGGTATCGTGGGCCATTGGGGCCTAAAGCCTCGCCCTGCTCAGAGCGTGGTCATCGGTGGGATGACCTCTCACGACAAAGAGAGCCTTGCTCTGCTACGCGCTTGGATAAAGGTGGGTGTGCCTGTGACCGCCACATACCCCGTGCGTGAAGGAAAGCATCAAAATATGCCGGCTATTGCCCTGTCCGTTTTACAAGACGACATGCCGGTTTGTTTTGAAGACGGTCCTGCAATAACAACGGCTTTTTCCGATTTTGCAGGTCATGACCCCATTTTGGGAAGTGCGCCCCTGACCGGTGAGCGGCAGTATCAACGGGGTCAACAGAAAGGATTTTCGCCGACTCGCCTGGAACGGTATTCGGACTGCCCACGTCGGTATTTTTACCGGGATGCATTGGGTCTGGCACAACTGGCCAAAAGTCCGGATGCCGTGTCAGATGCGCTTTGGGGAACCCTGGTCCATCGCATACTGGAGCTGTTTTTCACGGCCCAGCCATTTTCGGACGCCTACGAGACGTTTGTGGCCGTGGCCGAGCAAGTGGTCGGAGACCGCCAGACCTTCGATTGGCTGTTGGTTCGGGAGCGCTTGCTCGGAGAGGGTCAATTGTTGCGGCAGCTGTGGGCCTTATTTCAAGAGGAAAGTACGGGCTTTCGTCCTTGGCAATCCGAAATGGGTTTGTCCGTCGACCTGTGTGACGTTCGCATAAGCGGAAAGGTGGATGCAATCTGGCGGAATGCCGATACAGATGCGCTGGCAGTCGTCGACTTTAAGACGGGGAAATCATTGCCGGAGCGCCGTGAGATCGACAAATTTGAGCGTATTCAGTTACTACTGTATTGCTTGGCTATTGGGCAACGGTGGCCGCAAAATGAGGTGGCTGGCGCCTTGTATATTCATTTGCCCGTTCACGGGGAACCCAAGCGCAAAGTGGTACTGGCGACGCCGTCGGGCAAGGCCAGTTTGGGTGCAGGTCGCGCACGACCTTTGGAATGGAATTCGGAACGTCGGGAGGCGCTTATCGCCCATGTGCAAACCTTGGTCGCAGGTATCAGATCCGGCATGTTTGAAGCCATGCCGTTGCCGATGCGGTGTCGATCCTGTGAATTTCGTCTGATTTGCCGGTACCCCCGGCGCTGGGAGTCATACTGATGGAATGGACGGCGGCCCAGGCGGCGGCCCTGGACGAGAACGTTCGACTGATCGAGGCGGGGGCGGGTGCAGGAAAAACAGCTGTTTTGGTGGAGGCCTATTTGCGGCGACTGCGCTCATCCCGAGTGGGTGGGGATCCAAATCGCATGTTGGCGTTGACCTTCTCTGAAAAAGCGGCTGCCGAAATGAAAAGCCGGATCCAGCAGGCGATAGGGCATGACTGGTTGTTGCGATTTAAAATTGAAGCTGCCCCCATTTCGACTATTCACGCCTTTGCCAGTCAGGTGATCGGACGCTATTACGATCACCTGGGCCTCACCGACCCACCCGCCATTATCCAGGGCCCTTCAGCAGCCTTTTTGCAGTCCGAGGCCATCGATATGACCATTGTCCGACTGAAAAACGAAAAATCACCGGAATTGCTAAGCTATCTGATCGATACGCCGGAGAGCACGCTTCGAGCAGATTTGGCCATGCTGTTTAAAAAATCGGATGTGGCGTTGCGTTGGCTGGATGCCTATCAAGAAGAGCCGGAGGTGACGGCATGGCTAAATGATGTGCTAGCCGATGTGGATGCGCACCATACCCAGATGGCCTACCAAAAACTGGTCTCGTTGGGTGGGTTTTTTAGGCAATGCTGGGCAGTTTATG
>CAYINU010000111.1:0-4125 GCA_964364855.1 uncultured Candidatus Marinamargulisbacteria bacterium
TGGACAATCTCGCGGGCAGGCGGATCCACGACATTGGTGACGGTCTCGGCCTCGACCTCGGCGATGAGGCCGGTAAGTTCGCGGTAGACCTTATGCAAGAGGTCTTGATATTGTTCGGACGTAAACCCAGACGCCATAATAAGCCCACGCTAATTGAACGAGGAGTCGTGCGTCAAGTGATCGAGACCCGGTCTTTTCGCCAAAACCTGAATTATATCGGCTCCAAATACAAGCTGGCTCCCTGGATCGTCAGCCAGATCAAAAACACCGTCGGTCACGATTTGAAACCGTTCACCGCAGCCGATCTATTTGCCGGCACCGGCGCGGTTGCCCGTAGTCTGCGCCCCTTGATGGGTCATGTCACGGCCAATGACGTGGAGCATTACAGCTATGTCCTCAATCGACATTACATTGGCAATGGCAACCTGCCGGATACCACAACCCTGTCCGACCAATTGGCTGCACTAAAACCCACTAAAGGGCTGATTTTTTGGAACTATTGCTTGGGAGGGGGAACGGGCCGTCGTTATTTTTCCGACGACAATGGCCAAAAATTGGACGCCGTTCGCAGTCAAATCGAACTTTGGAAGACAACCGGAGCGATCTCGGACGATGTGTATTACTTCTTGCTCACCACCCTTTTGGAAAGCATGGACCGTGTGGCCAATACCGCATCCGTTTACGCAGCTTTTCTTAAACAACTGAAAAAATCAGCGGCAAATCCCTTCGTATGGATACCAGCCGCGATCGAATCAGATGCCCCCCAAGGCACTGTTTACCAAGAAGATGCCAATCTCCTGATTCATCGCCTGCAGGGCGATATTTTATATCTGGACCCGCCCTATAACTCCCGGCAGTATGGGAGCTATTACCACCTGTTTAACGCCATCACCGAGTACCGACAAGCCAACCTCTATGGCAAAACCGGAATGCGACCCTATTTTAGGTCAGACTACTGTCGTTCGCGGCACGCAAAGGGGGCCATAAACGAGCTAATCGCAGCTGCGAAATTCCGCTATATCTTTCTGAGTTACAGCAACGAGGGCCTCTTGTCACTTCAAGACATTGCCGACCTGCTCTCGACTTTCGGAACGTATCAACTCGTCCGCAAACGCCACGCACGCTTCCGGGCCGACCAGGCCCAGAGCCGTCGTCACAAAGCATCGGCAACCTGGGAGTACCTTCATATCTTGAAGAAACGCATTTAGTCCATCACGAAAACCGAGGGCGATAACTGGCCAACTGCATGGGCTGTATGTTAATTTTAGCGAACGACTGTGCCCGTAGCTCAGCTGGATAGAGCGTCAGATTGCGGTTCTGAAGGTCGTGGGTTCGACTCCCTCCGGGCACACCATTTTCTAGTCACTCACATGAAACCCTATTTTTTCGTCGCACTGGGCAGCGCATTGGGCGGAGTACTGCGGTACTGGATGTCCCATTTTATTCATACCCGATGGGTGTATGGCTTTCCGGTCGCCATTTTGAGCGTGAATGTACTGGGTTGTTTGGCCATTGGAATCGTGATGGGAATCAGCACGCGGATCAATCCCAGCCCCGCATGGCAATGGTTCTTGGTTACCGGATTGTGCGGGGGATTTACGACTTTTTCGGCATTTTCATATGAAGCATGGCTATTGTTTCGCACTGGTGAACTGACACAAGCGGTGCTGTATGTCGGCCTGAGTGTCATAAGTTGTATCGTTGCTACTGTACTAGGGTTCTCTTTGGCGCGACTGTAGCCTCGAATTGATGTTTGGTACAAAATCGGCGATGATACGATTATGCCGGTTCCTGCACAGACTTGGACACCGTTTTTGCACCAATTAGCCGATGCCGCAGATGACATCTCGCGACATTATTTCAAAAAAGAGCTGATCGTCACCACCAAGGCCGATCAGTCCCCCGTCACCCAAGCCGATCGGGAGATCGAAACCCGCATCCGCCAATTGTCACGGTCCACCCACCCCCATCTGACCATTTTGGGCGAAGAATTTGATAGCCCAACAGAACTGGGAAACACGACGCTGATCATAGATCCCATTGATGGCACTCGCAATTTTGTGAGAGGTCTGCCTTTTTTTGCCACGTTACTGGCCATCGTCGTAAAAAATCGGGTGGTGGCCGGACTGGTATCCGCACCACAAACCCATGACCGATGGTGGGCTGAAATCGGACAGGGTAGTTTTTGGAATAGCCAACCCATTCACGTTTCAAAAACTGCCACTTTGGCCGACGCTCAAGGATTCCACGGTAGTTTGTCCGGACCGGAAGCCGCAACCACACCGGCCAGCGCATGGGCATTGCTGAAAAAAACCGCGCGACAACGGGCATTTGGTGATTATCTCAACCATGTTTTGGTGGCCCAAGGTGCAGGCGAATTTGCCCTTGATTTTGGCCTAAAGCCTTGGGATATCGCACCACTGTATATCATCGTCGAAGAAGCCGGTGGCCGATGCAGTGACGCATTCGGACATTACGATCCGTTTGCCAACAGCCTCATTACCACCAACGGTCGACTACACGACACGGTCATCGCAGCACTGAAGGAAAACATGTGAGCACGTTGACCGGGCCCTGGCAGGCTGGGTATGCTGACTTCTTATGAGTTTGTCTGTCGGAATCGTAGGCCTGCCCAATGTCGGGAAATCGACACTCTTTAGTGCGATCACCAACACGCAAGTCGACGCCCAAAATTATCCCTTTTGCACCATCGAGCCGAACATCGGCATCGTCGCGGTCGTGGACCCGCGCGTCGATAAATTGGCTGACCTCCACCCCAGTGAAAAAAAGCTATATGCCACTATCGAGTTTGTCGATATTGCCGGTTTGGTCAAAGGAGCGTCAAAAGGCGAGGGTCTGGGCAATCAATTTTTGACCAACATCCGCCAGACGGCCGTCATTGCCCATGTGGTGCGGTGCTTTGCCGATGACAACATCATCCACGTCAGCGGCACAGTCGACCCCAAAGACGACATCGAAGTTATTAACCTGGAACTGATTTACGCTGATCTGCAAACCGCCGAAAAAGCGCTGGATCAGCAAAAGAAAAAAGCCAAGACCGTTAAGGAAGAAGCCGCCAAAGCCACCGTTCTGGAAAAAGTAGTCGCCCATCTGGGCAGCGGATTGCCCGTTCGGTCGATGAGGTTGACCCCGGAAGAATGGGCTTTGATTCGCGATTACCAATTTTTGAGCGCCAAAAAAATGATTTACGTGGCCAACGTGGCCGAACATGAGCTACAAAATTGTCCTTCTACGGTCGACCAAGTACGTGAAATCGCTGCCAAGACCGGCGATCCCGTACTGGTCATTTCCAGTAAGCTCGAACAGGAATTGTCCTCCCTATCACCTGAGGAAAAGCAGCAATACCTCGCCGAGTTGGGCATCACCCAATCTGGTCTGGATCAGCTTTCCCGCGCTTGCTATGACCTATTGGGTTTACAAACCTATCTGACGGTCGGCCCCAAGGAAGCCCGTGCCTGGACCATCCACAAAGGCGACACCGCGCCCAAAGCCGCCGGTGTCATCCATACCGATTTTGAAAAAGGATTTATCCGCGCCAATGTCGTCTCCTTTACCGATCTGATGGCCACCGGCAGCCTAAAGGCCGCCCGCGAAAAAGGCCTCCTCCGCCAAGAAGGCAAAGACTACGTCATGCAAGACGGCGACGTGGTGGAGTTTTTGTTTAACGTTTAGCCGGCTAGGGCTTTTGAGGCCCAACAAACCGGTAGACCTGGGGAACCGTAAAGAGGCGACCGGCCATGTGCCGCACATCCTGCGGCGTCATCCGATCCAGGATATTCAGACGGGTTTGGTAAAACATCACATCCTTGCCAAACAACGTATCCGTTCCCAATGTCGCCGCAAATTCCATCGACGAGGCTTGAGCGGAACGGTAGGCAAAGCGAACTTGGGCAATGGCTTCATCAAACGCCACCGGCTCCAACAGTTGGGTTTTCATTTGGTCGATCTTTTCAAAGATCAGTTGTTCGGCAGCAGCCATTTTGTCCGTACTGGTAAGCGCATATATCAAAAAATAGCCGTCCTGAACACCGGTGAACGTGGTCCCATGGACCAGATAGACCAAGCCTTCGGACCTCAGTAATTGGTGCAACAGCCCCCCCGGAT
>CAYINU010000112.1:0-1959 GCA_964364855.1 uncultured Candidatus Marinamargulisbacteria bacterium
ATGAGAATTGGCGGGTTGTGATCCCGATGAATTTGAGATACCGTATAAGGTCAAATACAAGGCGGACACGGCTGTTGCTGGGTCACGCCATTTTTTTGGGAGTCTAACGTCTATGCCAGACCGTTTTTCTTATCTGAGTAATGCCAATGGCGCCTTTGTAGAGTCCCTATACGACACCTTCCGTGAAGATCCCAACTCTGTCGACCCTGAATGGCGACGATTTTTCGAGGGGTATGAGTTCTCTCGAACCGGTCTGGAAGCCCCCGTTGCGGACACAACCAGCCTCAAAGAAGTGGCTGTTTCCAAATTGATTAACGCCTATCGCGCTCGTGGACATCTGCTATCCAACACCAACCCTATCCGAGAACGACGCAAGCACAAAGCAGATTTAGAGCTTAGTTATTTTGGACTTTCCGATGCGGATCTCCTGACCGAGTTTGACGCCGGTCGTGAAATCAAAATTGGCCGTACGACTCTAGCCAATATTCTCGCTCATCTTCAAGCCACCTACTGTGGATCAATCGGTGTGGAATTTATGTACTCCCGGCATCCGCAATTGCGCCAATGGCTCTATACCGAAATGGAGTCCAACGCCAACCGCTCCACCTTCACTCCCGAAGAAAAGCAGCATATTTTCGAAAAAATTGACCAAGCCGCCACGTTCGAAAACTTCCTTCAAACCAAATACGTCGGTAAAAAACGCTTTTCCTTGGAGGGGATCGAGGCCCTCATTCCCGCATTAGACACCGTTATCAATACTGGCGCTGACTTGGGTCTGCAGGAATTGATTTTGGGCATGGCTCACCGGGGACGGCTAAATGTGCTGGTGAATGTGTTTGGCAAGGATTACGAACAAGTCTTTTCCGAATTTGAAGGCACCAAGCTACCCACGGGCGTTAAAGGCGACGGCGATGTCAAATATCACCTGGGCCACTCGGCGGATGTAGTCACTCCCAACGGAAAGCAAATGCACTTGGCTCTCGCCGCCAATCCCTCCCACCTGGAAGCGGTAAACCCCGTTGTTTTGGGGATGGTCCAAGCCAAACTGCAAAATCTATATGGAACCGATATTCAGAAAATCGTACCTATTTTCATTCACGGAGATGCGGCCTTGGCCGGCCAAGGTGTGAACTACGAAGTGGTCCAGATGTCCAATGTGCCGGGCTACGCAAACGGGGGTGCCCTACACATTGTGCTAAACAACCAAATCGGATTCACAACCTCGTATCACGAGGCCCGTTCCAGTGTGTATTGCACGGCCCTGGCCAAAATTACCGAATCTCCCGTTTTTCATGTGAACGCCGACGATCCCGAGGCCGTTGTCCATGCGGTTAGGTTGGCCATCCGCATCCGCCAGGAATTTGGCATCGATGCCTATGTGGATATCTTGGGATACCGCCGGTATGGCCACAACGAAGGTGACGAGCCCCGCTTTACCCAACCCGAGCTTTACGCCGTTATCTCAGGTCACGATACTGTCCGAACCCTTTATCTGAACAAACTAATCTCAGAGGGCGTCCTGACAGAGGAAAGTGCCGAAGCGCTCACCACCGCGTTTAAAGATAAGTTGCAAAAAAAGCTCGATTCCGCCCGCAAGAAAAAGGCACCGGTTGCGGTCAATTACCTCAAACGCCTGTGGGAGGGCCTGCGCCCCTCCAAGCCGTCTGACTTTGAAAAGTCGATATCAACCGGCGTCAAGGTCGATCAACTGACCAAAGTCGCCAAGGCCCTATCCAAACCACCCAAGGACTTTAAGCTCTACGCCAAAACACAAAAGATTTTTGAAAGCCGACGAAGCCTCTTTTTTGAACAACAGAAAGTGGATTGGGCCATGGCGGAGCTACTGGCCTATGGCACGTTGCTGACCGAAGACAATGCCGTTCGGCTGTCAGGTCAGGACTGCCAGCGCGGCACTTTTTCCCATCGCCATGCCGTGGTCAAAGACGAAAGCGAAACCCG
>CAYINU010000112.1:2059-4063 GCA_964364855.1 uncultured Candidatus Marinamargulisbacteria bacterium
AGCGCGGCACTTTTTCCCATCGCCATGCCGTGGTCAAAGACGAAAGCGAAACCCGTATCTATGTGCCGATTAACCATATCGGCGGCCCCCAGGCCAAGTTCCAGGTCTACAATTCCATTTTGTCCGAATACGCGGTTCTGGGATTTGAATACGGTTATTCGCTGGCCAAACCCAATGCCCTGGTGATTTGGGAAGCCCAATTTGGGGATTTCTCAAACGGCGCGCAAATTATCATTGACCAGTTTATCGCATCGTCCGAGTCCAAATGGCAACGCATGAGTGGACTCACCCTGTTTTTGCCCCACGGCTACGAGGGCCAAGGCCCCGAACACTCCAGCGCGCGCCCCGAGCGGTACCTGCAGCTCTGCGCCCAGGACAATATGTATGTGGTCAATGCTACCACCCCCGCCAACTTTTTCCACCTCTTGCGCCGTCAAGTCCACAATCCCTTTCGAATCCCTTTGATTATCATGACGCCAAAGAGCCTGTTGCGTCATCCTGATGTGATCAGCCCCATTTCCGAATTGGAAAAAGGCCGGTTTCAAGAAGTCATCACCGATGATACCGTCACCACCAAACAGGTTAAACGGGTGTTGCTGTGCTCGGGCAAGATCTATTACGATCTGAAAAAATACCGGGACCAAAATAAAATCAAAAACACCGCCATCATCAGGCTAGAGCAACTCTATCCTCTGCCCAAAAAACAGTTGGCCGACCTTCAGAAGGTCTACCATTTAGTAAAAGATTGGCGGTGGGTACAAGAAGAACCGGCTAATATGGGAGCATGGTCTCATATCTTGCGGCACCTGCCAGAATTGGACTGGACCTGCGTCTCCCGCGAGGCCAGTGCCAGCCCGGCAACAGGTTACGAGTATGTGCACCTGGAAGAACAAGCCGCAGTCGTAAGCGCTGCATTTAGCAAACTTTAGGAGGAGTTCCACATGGCAAAAGACATTATCGTCCCCGCTGCAGGCGAATCCGTTACCGAAGCGGATATTTCATCCTGGATGAAGGCAGACGGCGCATTTGTCAAAATGGACGACGAAATCGTGGAACTGGAAACCGATAAGGCCTCCTTGCCTCTGGCCGCGCCCGTCAGCGGCGTGCTCAAGATCCTGGTAAAAGCCGGCACCACGGTGAAAGTCGGGGACGTCATTGGCGTCATCGATGAAAAAGCGGGTGGAGCAGCCCCGGCACCCACTGCTACCCAGCCTACTGAGAAAACAGACTCTTACGCCAAAGGCCACCCCTCCCCCGCCGCCGCCAAGGCCATGGCCGAAAAGGGCGTCTCTTCCCAAGATCTGAAAGGGTCCGGAAAAGACGGTCGGATTACCAAACAAGACGTTGCGCAAACCAGTGCACCCGAAAAAGCACCGGCACCCTCGGTAGCACCGGTAGGCGAGCGCAATGACCGAGCAGAAAAAATGAGCCGCCTACGCCGCACCATCGCCAGCCGTCTGGTGGAAGCGCAACATATGGCCGCATTGCTGACCACGTTCAATGAAATCGATCTGTCAGCGGTGATGGATATCCGCAAACGGTACAAAGACTCGTTTAAAGAAAAGCACCAGGTGAATCTGGGTTTTATGTCCTTTTTCACCAAGGCCGTCTGCGTCGCTTTGCAGGAATTCCCGATCATCAATGCGTCTGTTGAGGGTGAGGACATCCTTTACCACGACTATTGCGACATCGGCGTGGCGGTCGCAACGCCCAAGGGCTTGGTCGTACCCATTATTCGTAACGCCGAAAAAATGCGCTTCGATCAAATCGAAAAGGCCATCGTCGGGTTTGCCCTGAAAGCCCGGGAAAACAAGATCACGCCGGACGACATGTTGGGTGGCACTTTTACCATTACCAATGGTGGGATATTTGGCTCTATGCTGTCTATGAATGCTTCTATGCTTGTCTCGGAGAATAAACCAGAACTATCTTCCAATCTTAAACCAAAATACCTTGTTCCTTCATCAAAACTCTTCTTTATTTCACATCGCTTATTTATATCTG
>CAYINU010000113.1:0-3962 GCA_964364855.1 uncultured Candidatus Marinamargulisbacteria bacterium
GTTTATTCAAAATGGCCCGAATAATCGACTCTTGGTAATCCCGAAAGGCGTTATACCCAAACGTGGTTTTCAAAACGTCGTAAATCATGACTTGTAGTGTACGGCGAAATCAACGCGCCGAAAATACAGGATCCGGTGTCGCGAAGGAATTCTCCCAGCTGGCTTAAATAAATATCGCAATTTGCCATAATCCATTCAGATGTTGGTTGGTGGGGTAACTATGTTTACACCCGTTCTTATTCTGGCTAGCCCTTGGCTACCACAGTGATGTGCGCCGAAACCCCGGGGTACGCCCCGGTAACGGTATTCAGGCCGTGACGGCCCGCTTCTTTTTTGAAAATGGCCTCAAATAAATCAGATGCCTTGGGTTGTGGGAGACCTGGGGGCAGCGGAACGTCCATTTCTTTGGCCAAGTCGGATATCGGTTTGCCGTCG
Organism: uncultured Candidatus Marinamargulisbacteria bacterium; assembly: GCA_964364855.1. Lineage (GTDB taxonomy): Bacteria > Margulisbacteria > Marinamargulisbacteria > CAYINU01 > CAYINU01 > CAYINU01. The sequence goes on from CAYINU010000113.1 coordinate 436, forward strand.
TCGGGAGTTGAGTCATAAAGAGCCGCAATAACGAGCTCAAGCGCAGTTTTTGTTGGGGTGGAGAACCGCGGCTCTCCTTGGATCTCCAAGCCATAGGCATAGGCGTTGACGTGGGCGGTGAGTGAAACGCCGGCAGGTCTATCCAAGCTGAACGGTGGCCATCCATACAGGTCTTGCCCAAGGGCAATTCGGCGCAACACGGTCTTGGCATCCAGCAGGTTGATGGTAGGGCTGTCATCTCTTGCAGAAATATAACGATCCGAAAACTGAGGATACGCATAAGGTAAATAATGGAGATCCAGTCCGAAGGTGTCGTAAAAGATAACCATGCGATCTTTACCTGCGTTGATCCACCTGCTAATGGCAGCCAAGGCGGCAGGAAAATCCACGCAACTGGCCACATTTTTGGCAAACAGGATACTGACACTGTCAGGAATCCCTTTGAGATCGAGAACCGTCAGATCAACCACGGTGGCTTTCTCGCCTGTATGTTGGATGAATCGGACAACCTGTGGAGGGGAGACCTCAGAAAAAAAGACTGTTTTTCGGTGGCGTTTTGTAGCTGTTTGTAGTGCGTGAATATCGCCGCCGAGATGGGAACCGATTTCCAGCACGTCCCCGGGGACTAACGGATCAAATAAATGATCCAAAGCGCGTTGATCCTTCTCGTCGAGGGGAGGGCAAACCCCACCAGGGGCCGCGAGATAGCGACTGTGGTTGAGTTCCTCGTACGGTGGCACTGTCCGTAAGGCAAGGTATTTGGAATGCAACATGGGCTATTATCGTCTTTGCACCGTGCGTAGTTGCGTTACCCGCGTCCGGTCCGCGTCCAGCTTGCCTAGCGACGCCGAGTATTCGGACATGATTTGGATTATTCGATTTTAAGAGTGTTAGTCTGGAAATAGATGGCTTTGTAGGTTCAAATTTACGTACGACCGGCTTGCCTAGCGACCCCGAAATAGTAGAAGTATCGCTCCAGTGGCGCGATGGCGGCTAGATCCGGTGTCTCGCTATATAGGTGGGTGAAGATGTTTTCTTTGAGACGGGCGATCTCGCGTTTGCGGCCCAATGGCCAACGTGGGTCGGAGAGGGTGAGGTTTAATAGCTCGGCGAGCCGTTCAAAAGCGGGCATAAATCGCGCAGGCTTGGCGTCTTTTTTGGCCCGAAAGGCACGGGAAAATTCGCTGCCCACATTGGCGAGTTGTTCGGTGAGGGAGAGTTGGTGCCATCCTGATTCTGCCAGACGCTGATGGTGGTAACTCATGGCAACAACGGGCCCAGAACTTGCAGGATCTTTTCTCTGATGACGGAATCTTCGACAAAGCGACTTCGGTTGTTTTGGCTGGGGCGAATATTGATCATCGAATCAAATTCAATATTGTCAGGAAAAGACTCGGCAACATAAATATTGAAGCCCCATAAATTTTCTTGGTGACTTCCTTGGGTTAACAGAATGGCTTCTTGGTCTGCGTGTAGTTCACCGCCCAGCGCGACTGTCTTGGTCTCAAGATCAATGACACCTTTAACCAGATCTCCAAAACGGAGGTCTGCAAGGATTTGAAGCGCTTCTTTTGAAATGGGCTCAGAAATGACGATGGTCTCAGCCATGCCCGTAGTTTAAAGGGTGCATTGAGAACTGGGTAGGCCCCATTGATCGGGTGAGGGTCCTTACTGAAACGTATATACTTCCGCGAATGAGTGCGAAAGGGGAATGCGGAGGTTGTCTTCGGCAATGCCTTCCAAATGGAACTGTACCGCTTCAACCATATTTTTTTCTGTTTGAGTCCGCGTTTTTCCGGTTGCAACGCAGCCCGGTAAGTCAGGAGAATATGCGCTATATCCTGTTTCTGTTCTTTCAAAAACAACCAAGAATTTTTTCATAACTCACCTTAACTGCGCTTGCTTTAGTATACTATTTAGCTCCCTGGCGCAATATCATCTCCAGGCTTACCTGCAATCGTGACGCGCCCTTTTTTTCTTGCGTGTTTGTATTGTTGATGGCTTCCTTTTTGAGCAACAAGGCGCCATCCCTCTTTTTCAATTAATTTAATAATCTCACGAATTTTCATTTTTCATCCCAGCAGCGGGCTTCGACGTTTTTGGCAATCTTTTTGACGAGCGGCGAGTGGGGGAAAGGCATCACTCCCCAAAAAACCGCGCTAACGGCACCTTCGTTTTTTCGGCCAGGTTGTTGAGCCACCGAATAGAGGGGATGTTGCGGCCTTGTTCGACCATTTGGACGTAGCGCCAGCTGCAATTGGCGACTTCGGCCATTTTTTCTTGGGTCCATCCCTTTTTGAGGCGTTCGGTGCGAATATTCTGGCCGATCAGTTTCAGGTCCATAAAGACATTGTCGTAAATTACAGCTGTCAGTTGTATGAACTGATAGCTGTAGTTATACTGAGAGCAATTCCTGCTTAAGGAGGCCCTATGAAACTCCTCGACATCTACGATGACCGGCGATACGTGTTTGAGATTCCGATCGCGGAAATGTGGTTTTTGAATTGGGCGTTGTCAGCGTATTGCAAAGACCTGTATGCCCGCAGCCAAAACAAAGCCCGCACCAACCATATGGAATACACCGAGTGGCTCAACGTCGTCACTCCCATGCGGGACACGATTCAAAGGTTGTTGCGGTGAGGAGAGTATGTAAAAAAATGGATCCCCGACTTCTCGGGGATGACAGGGTAGGGATTATTGAAACGTATATACTTCCGCGAATGAGTGCGAAAACGGAATGCGAAGGTTGTATTTTTTCATTTGGGGACTGTTACAGCCTTGTCTTTTTTACGAGGCAAGAAATTGTTTGATGTCACAACTTTTTTTCCAGACTGCAGTTCAATATCTTTTCTTGTTCTGCCCGCCACAGCCCCACCATCTTTGGCATCTTGCTTTAGTTTTGGGAGGCCCTGTGAGTCTCGATCCTGAGTAATTTTGGTCGTGGCAGCTTCTGCTAGCATCGTTAGAATGAGCTCTAGGTCATTCATATGATCGCGAAGATTTTCTTTTTTAAGTTTTTTTACCTTCTTGTGTTGTTCAACGGTTAAGTCAAACGTGCCCTTCATAATTTCGTTGGTCAGAATGGCATATTCTAGGCTTGAAGTAACGCCGCGAGCGTCCCATTCTTGAGTTAATTCTTGCCGAACTGCGATGCCTCTTACCCGTTTGTCGATCCAGTCTTTGGGATATCCTTTTTGTTCGTACAGCTGACGCATCCTGCCTAATGCCAACTCAGGATCTTGGATCTCATCAAGCCGTTCTTTCCCCACTTTTGCAAGCCATTGTTTGAATGGTTCGGCATTCGGGGAGGGGATGGATTGAATAATCCGAAACACCGTTTCAGTGTGGGCGCAATCTGTTTCTCTCAATTTTCCGTCTGGCGCAGGTAATTTCATCTGTACGCATTTTGCGTACACTTCAGCGAATCCTTCGCTTTCAGCCAAGCGGCTTTTCATATCTGTCCAATATCTTCTGGGAGACTTACTGTTGGTAAGGACAGCAATGACATCTATTACAGAAAACCACCA
>CAYINU010000114.1:0-3931 GCA_964364855.1 uncultured Candidatus Marinamargulisbacteria bacterium
TGGCCGATCGTGCTGGTCGGTGTGTTGTCCGTGGCCGCCGGGATTGCCTATACCGGAGGGCCCTATCCACTGGCTTACCTGGGTCTTGGCGATCTTTTTGTGCTGATTTTTTTTGGCCCAGTTGCCGTGGCAGGGACCTATTATGTGGAGGCCCTGAGCTATTCGGGGCGAGCGGTTATAGCCGGTCTCATTCCGGGACTGATTGCCGTGGGTATTTTGGCGGTAAATAACCTTCGCGATATAGACGAAGACCGCTCCACCGGAAAGCGCACACTGGCCGTGCGCTTGGGTCCGCGGTCCGTGAGAATCGAGTACACTGCGGCATTATTTTTGTCGGTATTTTTCTTTACCATGCTTTTGCCGAAGGCCGATTTTATCAACGGTCTTTTACTGGGACTATTACTGGGCGTGGCCTATTTCATGAGCCGCCAGATTTGGCACCGCTCGGGCCGCGACCTGAATCCCATGCTGGGTCATACCGCCCAATTTTTAATCCTTGCGACGGTCTTTTTCCTCATTACTCAGCTTGTATGATCACAGCCCATCCGATCGCAGCGCAAGCCGCATCCCGTGCCGATGCGATCGCTCTGATCGATGGTGCCGCCGCCATCACCTACGGCCAGTGGTTGGCTGAGATTCAGACCATGGCCTCTCGCATTGACGCCCACCTTCCCCGGGATGGCCTACCCATTGTCTTGCCCGCAGCATCAACCTACGAGACACTGACTACCTTTTGGGCGGCGCTTATGACGCGACATCCGGTAGCCCTGCTGTCGCCCCACTTGCCTGCTGAAGGGATGCAATCCGCTCGGGATTCCCTGATCCGTTACCACACCATGCAGGACAAAAAAGAGTTCCGCGACCATTCCCAATCCGACCTAGATATCGCGGAAGACGCGCCTGCTACCTTTATATGGACGTCCGGCAGCGCGGGCCAGCCCAAAATTGTGGTCCACACATGGCGTCAGCTGGCAGCCAGTGCCGCTGCGATGAATACCCATTTGCGGGCCTCGGCTTCCGATAACTGGCTCTGGTCCCTACCCTTTTTTCATGTCAGCGGTTTGGGGATTGTCTTAAGGGCTGCGCTGGCAGGAGGCATGTTACTGATTCCACCGTCAGAAATGAGCCTGGAGAAAAAATTTCGCAGGTACCAACCACGGTTTGCGTCTTTGGTTGCAGCGCAGCTGGACCGTCTGCTGGAAGTCGCACCCGAAACGCTTAGTACCTGTCGGGCCATCCTTTGCGGTGGCGGAGCCTTTTCCCCCGCATTATGTGTCCGCGCAGCCCACTTACCGTTGGTGATGAGCTATGGCCTGACTGAAACCGGTGCCGCAGTTACTGCCACTCCCCCAGGTGACATGTCCAACAGCGGACTTGCCTTGCCCCATGCCCGCATCCGCACGGCAGACGACGGGACGATCGAAATCCAGGCAGACTCTCTCATGCTAGGCTATTTTGAATGCGACATGGTATCGAAGTCCCTCACTGCCGATGGGTGGTTCCGAACTACGGATCTTGGACACTTGGATAACAAGGGTAATCTCGCCGTTATCGGCCGGTCAGATACGATATTTATTTCGGGTGGAGAAAATATTGATCCCATCGAAATTGAAACCCACCTTAAAGCGCTTCCACACATTACCGATGCGGTGGTAGTCGGCGTCCCTCATCCTCGGTTTGGGATGCGGCCGGTGGCCTTTGTGCAAACACCCAATCTTGAAGAAGAAGCCCTGACAACCGCGCTAAAGGAGCGACTGCCCAAGTTCAAAATTCCGGATGCATTTTTACCAATGCCACCCCTGGAATCCGGTCAGCTCAAACCCTCTCGGGCCGTATTGGCAGGGCTTGTCCCGCAACACTGGTTTTAATTCAGGCAAAAATCACATTCAACCGATACATCACCAAAGTCCATTTCATATCGGATTTGGTTAATGATGGTATTTTTGACCTCACCCTTTTTCTTGTTCTGCTCAAAAATGGATTGTAATTCACGGTCTGTCATCCGATATCCCCCCTTTTTCTTCCGACTTCCCCGCTTGCACGGACTTCTAAACCTGGTCCGTTGCTTGACCATTAACATCGTGTGTTTTTATAATGCCCTTGCCTCTTGATTAGGCATGGGATGATCTACGCGAAGGAAGTGTGACAATGGAACTGACCAAATTGGCTGTAAAAAAACGGCAACGACTCGGCAAAAACAAAGTTAAATCGTTAAAAAGCGAAGGCCTGGTTCCTTGCATCGTTTATGGAAAAGGCGAAGAACCTATCCCGGTATCTGTGGAATTGCGTTCCATCGAAAAAATCTTTCGATCTTCCCACGGGAAAAACTCACTGATCGAGTTGTCTATCGACGACGCCGGCACCCAAACCGTCAAGACCGTTATTTCTCACGAAATCGATTACGATCCGATTTACGACACAGTCAAACATGTGGATTTTATGATCATCGACGAGAACAAAAAAATCAAAACAACCGTTAAAATTACATTCAAAGGTACAGCTGCCGGGGAGAAAATGGGTGGTGTGTCGTCTGTTAACCTACACCAACTGGATATCGAGTGCAAACCGAGCGAAATCCCTGATTTTATTCAAATCGACATTTCGTCTCTGAACGTCGGCCAGAACGTCAAAGTCCGCGACCTCAAGGACGTCTATCCCCAACTGCATTTCATTACCCCCGAAGAAGAACCGATCATCAAGGTCGAAATTCCGAAGGTACAGGTTGAAGAGACGGTTGCCGCTGCCCCTGCTGCCGACGCTGCTGCATCTGCCGCTGCTCCGACAGCCGAAGCCGGAAAAGCTGCTCCTGCGGCAGGCAAAGCCGCACCCACTGCTGGCAAGGCCGCACCCGCCAAGGGCTAGTTCCCTTCAGCCGAAAGGCCGTCTCAGAATGGCGTCAGTATTATGAGATGGCCTCTAGGGATTTAGGCGCGCCACCGACCACCGACCCCCTTTGTGCTCGTACAAAAACCGGTCATGCAGCCGGTGAGGTTGGCCCATCCAAAATTCGATGCGTTTTGGCGTGACTCGATAGCCATGCCAATGCGGGGGCCGGGGCACCGGCTGACCGGTAAATTGGGTTTCATACACCGCATAGCGCGTTTCCAGCTCTTGTCGAGTCACGATAGGCTTGCTTTGCGCCGATGCCCAAGCCGCCAGTTGGCTTTGGCGGGGACGGATAGCAAAATAGGAGTCGGACTCCGCATCTGACACAATCGCAGCCAAGCCTTGGATCCGCACTTGGCGGTCCAGGGGTTCCCAATAAAACGTCAAGGAGACTCGAGGGTTTCCGGCTAGTTCTTCTGCCTTTTTGGATTCACCGTTCGTAAAAAAAACAAATCCCAAATCAGACATCTCTTTTAGCAATACGATCCGCGCATCCGGCCAGCCCTGGCTGTCTACCGTCGAGAGGCACATCGCCTCCGGAATTTTGATACGCCCGTCCGCCTGAGCAGCTGCATACCAAATCCGAAATTGGGTGATAGGATCAGAGTCGAATCCACACTGTTCGAAATCACAATTGGCATCAGACATAAGCCCTCCATTTTTGTCACGTCGCACTCTTTTTGAGAACGAAAATTCATACTATCATATCGCCTAGTATTTGCGAGGAGGCTTCCTTTGTCTTTGGAAAAAAAATTGATTGATCGCGAATGCCAGAAATCCGCCCTGGAGTGTGAACTACGTTCGCGAAAGGTCGATGTTTGCGAGTCATTTTTGGTCCGTGACGGTATTGCGCCTATGCAGTTCGAATCCGATTCCAGAATCACCATCCCCGTACTCGTGAATACGGATGTCGCCAAGACGTTTCCCAAAACCGCCAAAGACCATGCCAGCGGTGTACTGTCCGCGTCGCCTCGACGTAATGACACCCGCGGGAAACGCGTGGCCGTGCTGTTCTCCGGTGGGCCAGCTGCGGGGGGCCACAATG
>CAYINU010000115.1:0-3548 GCA_964364855.1 uncultured Candidatus Marinamargulisbacteria bacterium
CCGCCTGCGTCATCGCCGGATCCATCGTAAAACGCTCGTGGGTCCAGTCTACCGACGCACCCAGCCGACGAATTTGGTTGGTAATGCGGCCACCATATTCGGCTTTCCAAGCCCAGACCCGATCGATAAAGGACTCACGACCCACGTCATGGCGGGTCAGCCCTTCGTCTTTCAGTTGTCGTTCGACCACGTTTTGCGTGGCAATCCCCGCGTGATCCGACCCGGGCACCCACAACACGCGATACCCCTTCATGCGGTGATAGCGCACCAAAATATCTTGCAACGTTAGGTTCAGGGCATGGCCCATATGCAGCACACCGGTCACATTCGGTGGCGGGATGACAACCGAAAATGCAGGGCCATCACCCCGAGGTGTGAATAACCCCCTACTCTCCCATCGCCGATACAATTCCGATTCGAATTCCGAAGGGTTGTAGGCCGTACTCATAGCCGCAGTATAAGGAGTTTGAAAAAAGTGGTCTACTTGCTGGCGGTAACCTTGGGGAATTGAATGGTTGATGTTTGAAATTCGACTTCTGTGATGCCCGATAACTGGAATAGATTGGAGGGGCTTATGCAATCTGTCACTAGAGCAATCGTGCAAGGTGCGAGGCATGTATGCCCTACCGGAGTATTGGCGCGGTGCGGCGCGGCCAACTCCGTAGAACTCATTATTTCTTATGATAGAGGGATCCAAGAATTGCGGCGTCTGTGCCTAATCAGCGGGGTGGAGCATGCTCGGGTATACATAGAATTTTCAGATAGACAGGCGCTTTGGGCAAATATTGGTTTTGAGACAACATCTGAAGATAAACGTATGTCGGTCACACTTCTGGCCACGGATCTGCATTTGCTTAAAGCTTACGGTGATTGTACTAAATTTGACTACTTCCACACCCATCCAGTGGAAGCACAACGGCGATTTTTTTTAAGGCGTTTAGATGAGCAGCAGCGGCAATTGGCTTTGCCTCTTGAAAAGCGTGCTGATAAGTGGTTAATAAATCACGTGTTGTTAACCCGGGAACGCGTCTTGGCATGCTTTCCCTCCAAAAACGATTTGGTAGTTTATCGTGACCTGCTAGCACAGCGGGCGAAAATACCGTTGGAATTTAAAATTGTGAGCCAAGACGGCATTTCTGCCATTCAATTAGAAACGGAAGATTCTAAAAGTCTTTTAGAAGCACATAGCCAGGCTATGCGTGCAATTCAAGACGGTGATCTCAATACTGATGCACTGCATGCGGGTAATGCTGAAGCGGTTCGGCGTGATTTTTTTAACACCGTCAATCTGATTGCCAAGGGCTATTTTCGCATGTCCTTTTCCCCATTTAACTCGGACCTTGATCGGTTGCCACCGACAAGCCTCGCCAAAACCATTCAATGACTCTAGCTATCATGACTAAAACGCCACCGATATCCCAAATGTCTGGTGGGTCATGTAAGGAACGATGTTAGTGTCGTTAAAGATCCGATACAACGCAAACCCCGAATAGGCCGTCATTAAAATGGCGGGGATGAGGGGGTCACCGCCGTAGCTTTGATATGTAGCCAAATCGACATTGCGATTACCAAAAAGATAAAATGCGCCAACGTTGATCAAATTGAACATGATTCCTGACCACACCTTGTGGCCAAAAAGGTATTGTTGGTTTCGCTAATATCCTGAATGAATTATAATGACTAACGTATGAGTGCTTGTACAGGTACCGCAGTCATGAATTTGGGCATAGCCGGGTTGTCCGGTAATCCCTCTGACCATTTTACCAGTTGTACAACCATGCGCTTGTATCCTGGAATCACGTACGGACCGTTCTTCCATATGTCGCGAGAGGGCTGCGAATGGGAACCATTAAAAAATTTACAGTTCGGAAAATGGTTTATCGCCAAAGCACCGAGATCAACCAGACATGCTCAGGAGCTAATGGGTGTGGGCTACATCGGTCCCGTCACCGAATTTTATATTGTCCCTCGATCCGACTTGATCTTGGTGCATGGAGCCCCCAAAATTGGGGAATGCCCCCACTACATTTTCTTCAACAAAGTCCGTCCAGATATAGTAATTGTGCGGGAGGATATTTTCTCTAATGCCTGAGATTAGTCGATTTTTAGGAATCGTTATCCAGATGTTTTTTGATGATCATAATCCGCCGCATTTTCATGCAAGGTACGGGGAAACAAAAGGCGTTTTCGATATTCAGTCATTTAACATGACGGACGGTAATTTACCTGTAAAAGTTCGAAGTTTAATTGCCGAATGGGCCGACATGCACAAAAATGAACTTTTGGAAGACTGGCACCTAGTGCAATCAGGTCACCCCCCAAAAAAAATTAAGCCCTTGGTTTAAAGGAGTGGCACTATGTTAATGGACATCATAGATGTAAAACACACGCAAGAGTATCAACTGATTCTGACATTTGAAAACGGTGAAAAAAAGTTAGTGGACTTAAAAAACAGGCTGTCCGGGCCTATTTTCGCACCCCTCAAGGACGTGGATTTTTTCAAAAAAGTATATGTGGACATGGAACTAGGCACCATTGCATGGCCGAACGGCGCAGATAAGGCACCAGACACTCTCTATGAGATAGGGCAGCCGCTAAAAGGTTAGGAGGCCCCTAATACCCGCATAAGGAGTTTGAAAAAAGTGGTCTACTTGCTGGCGGCACCTCTTGAGGGTGGGTCAGTTAGTAGGTGTCCGTCTTTTAGTCGGAAAATGGTGTTGGCATGAATAACAACAAAACGCCACTTCGCCACCAACAAGGTCCACCAAAAACATTCAATAACTCGGTCTATCATGTTCAAAACGCCATCGATATCCCGAAAGTCTGGTGGGTCATATAAGGAACGATGTTGGTATCGTTAAAGATCCGATACAACGCAAACCCCGAATAGGCCGTCATTAAAATGGCGGGGATGAGGGGGTCGCCGCCTTGTTGTTGATATATGGCCAAATCGACATTGCGATTACCAAAAAGATAAAACGCCCCTACGTTTACCAAATTAGCCACGACGCCCGTCCACATCATGCCCAGGGCAAAGTCGTTTCTTTGCATGGCTTGATTCTGCAAAATCACTTCAGATACAGCGGTTTGACTGATATAGCCAGCCAACGACATTACTTGAACTCGGCGTTCAATTGGTCCTGACTAAGGCCGTCTGGATAAGATATCCCGGCATTTACAAGACTGATGTTGGCAACGGAGCCACCAGTAGCAATACCCACGGCAGCGTGGCTCAATTCATGAGCAAACATCCCTGCTGCAACACCACTGCAAAAAACAAGTGTTCCCGTGGCATTAAGGGCAAAACCCCTGGATGAGAGTAAACAGAATACAATAAATACCGTAGACAGCCATTTCACAGTCACACAACATTATTTTTTGCGCTGTTGATCCGAGTCAACACTCGCCAAATTCAACGTCATTTCGCCCCCAAACACGTTTCCTTTGATAACTACGACCTTCCCCTGCTGGACCTGAACCTGAATCCAGGTTTGAATCGGTTTGGTAGGCCGAACGGTTTGTTCGACTTCATATCGATAGGCCAAAAT
>CAYINU010000116.1:0-3422 GCA_964364855.1 uncultured Candidatus Marinamargulisbacteria bacterium
ATTGCCTGGATTCCCGCCTGCGCGGGAATGACAGACACTCTACAAAACGTCCATCCCGTGACGAGACTACCTAGCTAATTCCGTAACCTGCATCTTGTATTTTGGACTCAATTTCATCGCAGGTAACAAATTCAGGGTCGTAACAAACCGTGACCTTTCCGCTCTCAAAATCCGCCTTGACTTCACACACGCCGTCCAGTTGCATCAATTCGTCCTGGATCGTTTTGGCACAGTCCTCACATTTCATGCCCGATATCCGCAGGATCTCCGTATTGCATTGCTCAGTCTTACAGTGGGGTTGCGACGTAGAGGGAGAATGCAAAAGCCACGCCGCACGCCGCTTGAAACGGTAATACAGTCCGACACCAACCAACGACGCAAGGGCTCCCCAGGCTAGCCATTTTGATTTTTTCATTGCTTCCCCTTTGGCCACTGAATTCTCTTTTAGTTAACAACAGCCCTGTGTCGAAATCAAGAACAAGCCTCATAACGTTTCCCTTTTATTATTAAATTCATATATTGACGATATATTTTTATTGCATTTAAAGTAATCCAACGAAAGGGGGCCTTATCATGATTGCACTCACTCTGAGTGCGGCTCTTATGGGAATCGAAGCGTATGAAGTGCGCATTGAGGTGGATGCACACCAAGGCTTGCCGGCAGAGATTATCGTCGGTTTGCCGGACGCGACTGTTCGCGAAAGCCGGAATCGTATTCGCTCGGCCATTAAAAACGCCCACTTCGATTACCCGCTCCGCGCCTATACCATCAACCTGGCACCCGCTGAAATCCGCAAAGAAGGCCCCCTTTTGGATCTCCCCATCGCGGTGGGTATTTTGCAGGCCACTCAGCAATTACCCCCCGACCCGGATACCCTTTTTATCGGAGAATTGTCACTAAACGGCGATGTCAAGCCGGTACGAGGCGTGTTATCGATTTGCGATATGGCCCGCAAAAAAGGGGTAAAGCGCATGGTACTGCCCGCAGACAACCTACCCGAGGCAGCATTGGTCCCAGAATTAACACTGATTCCCATACACTCTTTGAAAGACCTCACCCGACTTTACACAGATGGCAACCCATTTACGGCCCAAGTTCCTCCCGCAACATCACTTATCGCTCCACCTTCTATAGCCAATTTTAAAGAGGTGCGCGGTCAATTGGCAGCCAAACGGGCCCTAGAAATTGCGGCAGCTGGCCACCACAACGTCCTCCTAATCGGTCCTCCAGGGACAGGCAAGACCATGTTATTGTCTCGCCTCTCGTCGATCATGCCAGAATTGAGCACGAATGAACTGCTCGAAACCACCAAGGTCAATAGCGTGTCCCAAACCTTCTCTCCCACTGCTATTCCAATGACCACTTCCAGGCCATTTAGACATCCTCACCACACCATTTCTTACGCCGGTTTGATTGGGGGAGGAAAATCGCCGCTGCCCGGCGAAGTCAGTCTGGCTCACAATGGCATTTTGTTTTTGGACGAGCTGCCTGAATTTCACCGCCACGTGTTAGAAGCCCTCCGTCAGCCTCTGGAAAGCAAATGTGTGGTTATCTCGCGGGCGCAGTTTAAAATCCAATATCCCTGTCGGTTTTTGCTCATCGCCGCCATGAACCCTTGCCCTTGCGGGTACTACATGGACAAGCTCCAGCCTTGTATATGTCCGACTGCCCATCGCCAAAAGTACTATAAAAAGATTTCGGGACCGATTTTGGACCGGATTGACTTGATCGTCGAAGTCACGCGCCCGTCCAAATCCGAACTGCAAGACCCGCTGCCAGATACGGGAAACCCGTTTACATCTGAGGCCATGAAAGCCCGGGTGCTGACGGCCTTAAATATCCAACATCTCCGCAATAAAGCCGAGCCAAACGCCGACCTCGGACAGCAAGAAATCGATATCCTCTGCCGCATTGACCCCAATTCAAAAAAATTGCTGGGAGACCTCATTGACAAAGGCCTGCTGTCCGGGCGGTCCTATGGCAAACTGCTCAAAGTTTCTCGAACCATTGCCGATCTCGCCGGGTCATCGGATATCCAGTTCGACCATGTCTGCGAGGCGGTGCGATACAGACGGAATCCGTTGATATGTTCTTGACAACTTGTCTCAAAAATCGGATACCATGTCTACAAATGCAATTGATGAGCGTCGGTGAATTTAAAGCGCATTTTTCAGACGTTTTGGCTGAAGTGAAACTTGGTCATGCCGTCGGCATTGCGTTTGGCAAACAAAAAAAGCCAGTTGCCGTCATTATCCCATACTCGGAGTACAAAAAACCCATTCGTAAGTTAGGGGTGCTTGAAAAGAAAGGGAAAGTTCGTTTTTCTCCTTCTTTTAAACTCACTGAAGAAGAATTTCTAAAAGGATGAAACTTCTTTTAGATACTCACATCCTCCTTTGGAGCTTATTTGAACACCAAAAGCTAAAACAGCGTGTTCAAGAGACTATCTTAAACCCAGCTAACTCCATTTTTGTAAGTACATTATCAATATGGGAAATTTCAATGAAGATCTCCCTTGGCAAACTGCTCATAAAGAATATAGACCCTGAAGACCTTTTTAATACCATTCTCCAATCTGATTTTGAGCTTTTGCCATTGGATCCAGGCCCTGCTTCCTGTTACCACAAACTGCCTCAGTTTTCTCATCGTGATCCCTTTGACAGAATGCTGATTTGTCAGGCCATTTATCACCGATTGACCCTGGTTTCTCAAGACAAAGCCATGCGGCACTATCTGCCTTATGGCCTGTCTGTTTTTTGAATGTGTCGATAAGCCAAGCACTTGTAAAGCAGATGAGCAGCCGCAAAGTCGGACCGCGAGTCATGTGAGAGAGGCATTAGTTCCACAATATCCATACCGATTACCTTTTTATGCTGGAAGACTTGTTGGATAACCCACAGTCCTTCCCACCAAGGGGGGCCTCCGGGAACGGGAGTACCGGTAGCCGGAATTTCGGCAGGACTAAAAAAATCCAAATCTATGGTGAGATAAACGTCCTCCGGGAGAACAGAGAGCATGTCCGAAATACGGTAACCTCTCTCCCACAATTGGCGGTCCGTCAAAAAGGGGATATTTTCTGCGGCAGCCACAGCCGCTTCTTCAGCCGAAAAAGCCCGGATACCCAAAGACAACGTCTGGGGCACAATCTCTCGACAGCGCCGCAGCATGCAGGCATGAGACCATGGCGTGCCGTCGTAAGTATCTCGCATGTCAAAATGCGCATCGACTTGCACGATACCAAACGGACGGGAATGAACCCCGGATAACGCTCGCACTAACGGGGTTGTAATAGTGTGTTCCCCACCCACTCCCACAACAAATTTTCCCGAGGCATACAAAGGCAGAGCAGTACTATAAATCCGGTCCAAGCAAGATTCGATCGGTTCTGAATCGGCAAACCCGAGTATGGGGTGGGTAAAGA
>CAYINU010000117.1:0-3281 GCA_964364855.1 uncultured Candidatus Marinamargulisbacteria bacterium
CAACCGGAACGTGGTGCCTTATACCGAACAAGTCGGTTGCCAATTTATATTACGACATTTATTATTACGGTCTGAACAATGACTAACGAACTCTCAATCACCCACTCTATTTCCAGCAAAATTCATACCGTTCGTGGGATAAAGGTGATGCTGGATAGTGACCTGGCAAACCTATACCAGGTTACGGCTAGGGCTCTAAGACAACAGGTTAAAAGAAATCCCGACAGATTCCCTAGTGACTTCATATTTCAGCTTACAAAGGCTGAATCTGAAGACATGGTGTCACAAAATGTTACACCTTCAATGAAGTGTTTCGGAGGCTCGGTACCCTATGCTTTTACTGAGCAAGGGGTAGCCATGCTATCTAAAAAGAAGCTGGTGTGGCTAGATGAGTAAGGAATTGGCAGGTTTTGAAGACTTAAAATCACGAATTTATACCATTCGTGGGGTTCGGGTTATGCTCGACAGGGATTTAGCAGAGTTGTATCAGGTAAAGTCTATCGTTCTCAGACAACAAGTGAAGCGTAATCACAAACGGTTTCCTAATGATTTTATGTTTCAATTAAGTGAAATTGAGTCTGAGAATATGGTATCACAAAATGTGATACCTTCGATAAAGCACCTTGGAGGATCACTTCCTTACGCGTTTACTGAACAGGGAGTAGCAATGTTATCTGGAATACTCAGAAGTGATATTGCTGTAGAAATTAACATCCGTATTATGCGAGCTTTTGTTGAACTTCGCCAAATGATTGCGGCTCAACCAGAGTACGCCTTGCTTAAAGAAACCGTAAAACGCATTGAATCTCGAATGGATACTATCGAAGCCAATCATTTAGTCGACCAAATGTTAATCTCAGGAAAAGTGAAACAGCTCAGCAAAGATGTACATGATATCCGAAACGATATTCGCCATATATCCGAACTCTTCGACCAATTCCAAAGTGCACATATCATCATCAAAAAACCTGATGAAGGAATCAATAAGGGATGAAGATTTCGGTCTAGCCCCTGTTAATTTGGACAGAAGAAGGGGATTAACTTGAGAGAGATTAGTTGGTAAATTGCTTTCTAAACTGAGCAGGGCTGAGGTAATTTAGGCACACTCTGTAGGGCTGGGTGTGCGGTTAAGGTATATGCCAATCATGCCTCTATTGACATGAGATGCTTCTTGCGCTTTTTTTTGAGGTGGTAGACGAAGGCCAAGATGTTTGCCACGATGCGGTAGAGCTGCGGGGGGATTTGGCCGCCGACCGGTGTCATCTTGTAGATGACCCGTGCCAAGGGCGGGTTTTCGACAACGGGAATGTAATGCGACTCGGCAATACGGCGAATTTCAGCCGCTACCAAGCGCTGGCCCTTTGCCACCACAATGGGCGCCTTCATCTCACCGGGGCGGTAGGACAATGCCACGGCGACGTGAATGGGATTGGTCACCACCACATCAGCGGACGGCACCGCCCCCATCTGGCGCCCCTGGGCCATCTGGCGCTGCGAATCCCGCAGCCGTTGTTTGATGAGGGGATCCCCCTCGAGGCGTTTGTATTCTTCTTTGATTTCCTTTTTGGACATCCGCATGGATTTGAGAAATTCATAGCGCTGGTAAAGGTAATCCAACACGCCGACAAAGAGATAAAAAATGCCAATCCGCAGTACGAGCTTCATGACCATATCACCCAACTCCGCCAAAATAAAATCGACGGACAGGAGCTGCGAAGAGATGAACAACCACCAATGTTCTCTCGCAACCCCATATACCAGATAGAACACCACGGTCATTTTGACGAGGGTTTTGACCAGTTCCACAAATTGCTTCATGGAAAACAATTTTTTGAACCCTTCGATGGGGTTAATTTTTTCCAGGTCGGGTACCAACGGCTCAAAAGAGACCAAAAACCCCGACTGGATCGCATCCACTAACAGTGCCACCCCTATCGTAATGCCGAACAGCGGGGCCATGACCATTAAAAACAGTATAATGGCCTGCCATAACAGGGTCGTCACCAGTCCGAACGAAAAATCCGACCCGATTTCGGAGTAGGTCGACACCATCAGAACCTCGAGGTGGCGCCACATATATTCGCCGGCCACCTTGAACACATAAAAAGACAGGATCATCAAAAACGCTCCGGTCAGCTCTTTGGAGTGCGCAACCTGTCCTTTCTCCCGAGCCTCGCGAAGTTTATGGGGGGTAGGCTCTTCGGTCTTTTCCCCTGATTCCTCAGCCATGGACCCCCCGCATGATGATCATCAATTCGAATGACCGTTCCGTCATTTTTTGAATAACGGAGGTAATGAGTTCCAGTGTGACGGGCAGCGCAAACAGCATCACCAAAACAGCCACGATGGGCTTGATCTGGAAACCCAATTGGAACACGTTAACCTGTGGCGCAACGCGATTGACCAGACCCAAGGCAAAATCAGTTAAAAAAATGACCAAAATAACCGGCATCGCAATCTGAAGACCAATTGAAAAAATATCTTGACCGGTCACCATTAACGCTTCCATCGTCGACGGAATATCGATGGGAGACCCCACCGGCAATATCTTGAAGCTTTCCAAGATGGCCCTCAGGACTAACAAATGACCATTAACAACCACAAACACAATTGTGGCGACTTGGGTCATCAACCGCGTCAATACGGGGTTAGATTGGCCCGAGGAGGGATCCAAAACAGACGAGGCAGATAGCCCCGCCTGGTTGTCGATCAAGCTACCGGCAAATTCAACGCTGATAATGATAAGCTGCATCACATACCCAATGACGGCACCCACCAAAAATTCGACGACAACAGCCGGAGCCAACTCCAGCAAGCTATGGGGCAAACGAATCACGGTAGGCACCAAAAAGACACAAAGCATGCTGACCCAAAAGACCAGCACCAATTTGGCCAGGGCAAATATGTCTTTGTTATTAAATAGCGGCGCCTGCTGGATCAACCCCAGCAGACGGGCAAAAATCAAAAAAAACAAGATCATTTGATCAGCAGAAATGCTCATTGCGAATAGAGGGGAATATTGTTCCACAGACTCAAAGCCAAGTTCACCATCGTCTGCATCATCCATGGAAAGGTCACTGCGATAATCAGGAGCACCACAATCATTTTTGGCACAAAGCTCAACGTCTGTTCCTGGATCTGAGTCACAGCCTGAAAAATGGCAACGGCAAGACCAGCCAATAGTCCAAGCCCAACACTGGGCAGCGAAACCACCAAAACGATGCGGATGGCGTCGGAAATAATCGCAGAAACGTCTTCAATATTCATCTGTTACACTCCTT
>CAYINU010000118.1:0-3154 GCA_964364855.1 uncultured Candidatus Marinamargulisbacteria bacterium
TATATATGCTCACGTTCAACCATGTCAAATATTCCAGACTATCTTCACACATACTCGGCCGCTGACGTTGGCAAGCGCATCGCCAAACTCCGTGAAAAGTCCGGGCTTAGCATGTATCAGCTGCAAATGAATTCGGATGTCAATCGAACCATCATCAAGCAAACTGAGGATGGGACAAATAAAGTTCGTATCGATACGCTGCTCAAAATCCTGAACGGTTTAGGAATCTCCCCCGCAGAATTTTTTTCGGCGTTTAAGTAACGGCCAGTCTTAAAAAAAGAAATTCAAAGACCCGATAACTGCAACCACATCCTCGCCATGCTGGTAAATGTCCGCCACAACTTCCGCCTTGGCCAAGACCACCGAGGTCCAGTATTGGCCCACGCCGATCTGGTAGCGATCTATCCGTTGATCCGTCACCACGGTATAGGCATCATGAGCCACGGCATAGCCGGGGTTGGGAATACCTGCCGATACTCCCACACCATTTCCGTCGCTGTCGGTAGGCAACCACCCCGACCACCGCGCGGACACATACAGCGCCGGTGTGAAATCGTAAGCCAATTCTGCCGATGCGATTCCGACCCCGTCTGATGTGGTAGCGTTACCGTCGTTATAGGAAAACTGTCCGATGTAGGCAATACCCGTCCATGGGTTGGCGTCGTCTTGAAAAGACACATCAGCCATCCACATGGAAAACGTATTGCCGGCATTACCCGATGGGCCGGCATCACTTTGCATATAGGTTCCCGAGAACACCCAAGGCCCGTCGCCTGGCTGAACTTGCATATTCAGCAAGCCTTCAAAAGTTGCAGCCGGGTTGGCGGCAGTGACTCCCGGACCGTTTGACAACGCCGCATTCCATGTCCAGGCCTCCCCATTTCGTTGCCAGCCTACCCCGAGGGTATTGAGATTGCCCACCGCAGTCATCAGCGCAGAATAGGCCAACGAATTGATCAAAAACGCGTTGTTACCCCCGTCCGCATTGATCGACAGGCGGCTGGCGGATTGGCCCAACGGCTGGGCGAAAGCACCCAAAGTCCACGTATCGGTAACGGTGGGTGCATAGGCCACATAAAGTTGGCTCACGGACAAACCGGGACCGTTGAATCCGATAAAGCCACCGCCGGGCCCACCCTGCAGCTGTGCTTGAGCCGTAAGCTGTGCGTTAAATGTCACATTGATGTTGAGGTTAAGGGCCTGATCAAACTGGGTGTTGCGCAATGTGCCTTGTTGGAAGACATCCGCAACCGTGAGGATGGAGCCGGAAAATCCAACGTTACCCAGCGAATTCTCGGCCATTGTGCAAGTCGCCATCCCCAGAAAGCCAAGCGCAACATAGCAAGCGACATATTTATCCATGTTGTGCAGTATCGCACAGGACTTGGGTCGCCCTCGCCCTAAGTTGATCTTGGACCCATAGCAGATACTGGTGCTGGTGATGGTCCTTAATCATTGGGGCTAGCCACGCGTTATATTCGCTGCCGGGCTGACCCGCCTGGTATAGTGTGCCATTGGCTAGCTTTTGCAGCAGATTACGGACCACCCCCCAAATGGAATACGCCACTCTCTCATTCTCATTCAATTCGACTCCCCTTGCCACCCACATTGCGTTGATTTGGGGAATGAAAATACGCAGCATCCAAAACGTGCTCATAAATCCCATCGGCGCTATTCTGGCCTCGAGTAAAGCCTTGCCTATCCCCTGCGATAAAGTACGCCCGTCCGGCGACAACTCCACATAGGACATCTCACTAAAAATCTTTCGCGCACACCGCTCACTACTGTTTTCGGTGGGATGCGCCTTATCGACGGTATCTGCACGACCCACATCCGCCACCAAGATATCCCTTACACCGGAAACGACGCCGAGGATCTGCGCCTCGGCCAATACTTTGTATGCCGCAACCGCCAAGGACAAACCAAAGCTTTCCGAACGAAATGCGGCACGCCGAAGGTCCTCGGTCTGTGTTTCGATCCGCACCTGGACGTGGAACGCTTGAACCGCCATATCCGCCAACTGCGAGGGGGACAATACCTGGCAAATAATCGTGACCCATTCCTTCCACTGGGCAGGTGGATTTTGTCGAATATGGTCCAGCGCAACCTGCATTTGGTTATGACAATCCGCCAAAGCACGAACGAGCTTTGCGGCAGCAGACTGACCGATCTCAATCAGATCAACGTGCCCAAGGGTAGCCGAAATCGCGTCGACCAAGCGATATATGGCGTCTTTGGATAGCTGTTTAACCGTTGCGGTGGCATCTTCATCTGTCCTCCAACTTTGCATCTCTATCACTTGCGCCACAAAGCCCGAGACAACTGCGGATTGAACACGCCCAGGCGAAACCAGAAACTTTAACATATTTCTGGCCTGTGCAGCGATGGCGGGAACTGGGAACCGGGCTTTTTCAACCTCGATGATGAGTAACAGATTTTCCTCGTTATGAGGATCCGCTAATGCCCGCCCCCAAGTGTCATGAAACTGCCGGATCTGAGGGACAAATTCCCCAATTTTTGAACTTGCGTTACTTGCAAATGCCCATTTGGTTAACGTTTTTTTTTCATCACCACTTAGCTTTCCTTGGCTCTTCTGTTTTGCCCTTATTTGACCCACCTTTTTCGAAATAGAGCCCGCAAACTCGTTGCACCTATTCTGGATCTCGACAAGCAAATCCGCAATTTTGCCCAGATGAAATGCGGTGTCCGTGGCCGACTCCACCCACATCACATTGAGCGTTCGAAGCCCCCCCAACACATTTGCAAATTTAGTGGAGGGTTTGAGACTTTTTTGTGTTTCTCGTTCACTCTCCGATAATTCGCCCTCCGTGTATTGGGATTGCAGAAACCGAATGGCCTCAGCCGCGTCGCTCAACTGTTGGACATAAGCATCATAAGTTACGCTCCGCGGACGCCGTGCCACAGGCTGAGGCGGCAAATCGCCCCAATCGGCAAACGCAAACTCGTCAGCTGCCAGGTGTTTGAAAAACAATTTCTTAGAGAATACCGTAAGCCAACATCGCGTTGGCGACCTTCACAAATCCCGCGATATTGGCGCCCTTGACGTAGTTGATGTAGCCGTCGGGCTCGGTGCCAAATTCCACGCATTTTTCGTGGATGGCCGCCATGATTTGCTTCAGCTTGGCTTCGACTT
>CAYINU010000119.1:0-3062 GCA_964364855.1 uncultured Candidatus Marinamargulisbacteria bacterium
AGTGGTAGCGAGGCGTAATACAAGATGAAAACGTGGCGGTATCGACGGGCGCTGGCATGCGTTTGGATGGCCGTAACGATATATTTGCTTATGCCACCCGCTGTCCAAGCGGCACCGGCAACGGGCAGCGATATCGGGGTGATGGTGGTTTCTGAGAGTGGTTGGGGACATACGGGAAAAAAAGAGGAGCATCCGCTAGTCAAGAAATTGGTGGGGATGGGGATACCGATTACGCGGATCGTCTTGGTCAGCCCGGCCCTAAATGGGGAATCTCGAAACAGTCAGGTCCGGGAGTTGGCATCGGCATTGTCCGTGCCGGGGATCAAGCGGTGGATACCCATCACGTTGGGGGACGGTATCGAGCCGCTGCGGTCGATGATGGATGCGAGCCAAAAAGGATTGGAATATGCCAAGGCCTCTTCTCACTTGGTGAAGGCGCAATCGGCGTTGGCAGAAGCGCAAAAGACCTATCAGATGTTGGTAGGACTGAATCCGAATACCCTGACTGAAAAAGCATGGGCGGAACTAAGGCCGCAGGTGGAACGGTATTTGGACAACTATCTCACGATGGCCAGCCAGTGGGGTGCGGACCAAGTGGCGCGTATCGAAACCCAGATCGCGTTAGAAAAGGAACGGGTCAATGCACAGTGGCAAAAGAAATTGGCGGAACTAGAGGCCAAACGTGCTGGGTTGGCGCGTCAGCTGGCAGAAAGCCGGTCAGATGCCGAGGCCAAACTGGCGCTGGTGCTGACTCAGGTTCAAGACTTGGAAAGCGAGTTGGCGCCAATTCATGGGAATGTGGGCAAGCGCATAGACACGACGATGATTACCAACGCCAAAGAAATAGCGGAGCTGTCGACGGAATTAAAGAGGCTGACAGGAGAGTTTGATGGGCAAAAGGCCGACATAACCAAACTGGTTGGGCGTGTCACTGCGATACAGATGTCGGCGTTGTCGACGTCGATCGGATCGGAACTGGAGCGGGAGTTCAACTCGTTTTCGCATGCGCCGTTTGAAAAAATAGTGGCTTTGAATCCCCGTTTGCGGGCGGACAATGCACAAAAGATGGCATTGTTGTCCGGGCTGACGAAGCTGGTGGGTGAGACGCAGAACGAGTGGCGAGCGCTGATGTCCCAATTGCCGGTGCAATTGCAAGCCCAGGTGGCGGGCCTTCCGAAAGAACTCAAGTCACTCCAGGCCCCCGATGGATTTTTGTCGCAAGGGGTGAGCTGGGTGGGGGGGCAAAGTCAGTCGCTCACTGCGGCCGGGGACGGATCGGCGAAGGTGATGGAAACGTCATTGAATCTGATCCGGTACTATCTGGCGATCAAAAGCAAAGCGGGGAAAGAAGACGAGGCGTTTGCGGATGTGGATCGGGCGATCGGGTGGGCGAGATTGTCCCAGCTGTATAGGGTATTGGCCAATGCGAAAGTGGAGTTAATCGCGGCGAACGCCTCGGTATCTGGCTGGCGGCCGGTATCGGAGCATATTGAAAAATACAAGCAAGAATTGTCAAAACAAACGGGTCTGGCAAACGACGCATTGGAAACCGCCCTGCGGTATCGCGCGGACATCGACACCCTTCGCGCGCATGCGGACAAAGTGATGCAGGAGATGCGGGGTAAAGCCTGGGACAAGGTGTTGTCTTATCTTTGGACCCAGATCAACAAAAAATCCGCAATCGATCCCGGACGCGCCGTGGCGGATGCCCAACGCTACATTGCCAATCTGGGACAACCGATGGATCCGGTATCGGTGTACCTGCTCTTTTTAAAAGAGTCGGGGCGGATGCTGTCGCAAGATCGTGAAATCCGGGCGTATTTTCACCAGCTACTGGCCGCGTATACGGCCATAGACGAAGTCACCGAGGTGACGGTGAGGCTTCCGGAGAAATGGACTCCGGGTATTCAGGTTGCGTCAACTGACGCGAGTCGGCCGGCGCTGCCGGCGCTGCCGGCATTTGACGCGTTGCCCGCAGTGGATGTGATTGTGGCGCCCAACGGAGTGGCGCCGGATCTGGAGGAAAGTTGGAATGCCGTCTATTTGGAGATGGCAACATTCGCGCTGGAGAAAGCCAAAGAGTTTGGCGTGGTGCCCAGTGCCATATCCTTGTCGTTATCTGATGTGCCGTTATTGGGCCAATACGTAGACGGTATGGATCCGGCATGGCTTCAGACGATACTCAGTCCGGCGTTTCATCGGTTGCCGGAAGACCTGAAATTGGCGGCCTTGATGATGAGTAGCACGGGAGCGGTGTATACGCAGGTTGGCGATATGGTGGGGGGAACGTATCAGGCCCAAGTCATGGATGCGTTTGAAGGTATTCAAACTAATGTGGAGAGGCACTATGCGGACATCCAAAAAACGATCGGAACGGGACAGGTGATTAAAGCAGGGGATTTGAGGTTAAAAACCGTCGCACGTCAGGCGGGAGTGGCTGCGATGCAGGAATATCTGGGAACGCAGCTCCCCCAAGCAGCCTTGAGTCAGATTGGAATTGAGTGGGTGATTCAGGCTTTCTTGCCGTTTCCGCTGGATCCGACGATGCGTGGATTTTTGCGGTTGCCGATGCTGGGGATCGTGACGGCGGAGCTGTATCGCAAGGCCTCGGTGAGCGTGGGAGCGCTGAATCGGAGCGGGTATTACACGAGTGATGGGGTTTCGGATGCATTGCGCGAGTCCATCTATGGGACGCCCGAGGTGGCGGTTTCCGGTATATATGAATGGGTAAAAAGCGATATCACGGTTCTCTCGACGGCCACGTCCAATGTCTGGCCTGCCCGAAATCTGGTATTGGCGGAAGTTCAAAAGGAGAAAACACTGGCCCCCCAAACAGGACTTTTACTCAAAAAGCCGGACGGTACGGCGTATATGGCGTTGCGACACCTATCACAGTCAACAGAACCCCTATCCGCCGGTGATGTGGGACTGATTGACCCGGTGTCCGGCCGGCTGACCAAGGCGAGTTATGCCACAACGGCCGAAAAAATCGTGCTTCGCGGCATTTTTTATGATGTGTCTCCCCAGGTCTCGACGGTGTCGTATTCACTAAACTACTCGGG
>CAYINU010000120.1:0-2821 GCA_964364855.1 uncultured Candidatus Marinamargulisbacteria bacterium
CAGCAGGGCTTCGATGTCTGTGGTGGTCTTGGGAAAAGGGGTAAGGTTTTCGCATCCGTTGGCGGTGATGTAGAGCGTGTCTTCGATGCGGATTCCCAGGGTTTCGCGGTAATGCTTGCCATTAATCGTGGCCTCGAATGTCCCGTAGAGTCCGGGTTCGTTGGTAATGGCCATTCCTGTTTTTAGGGGCAGCTCGCGGTATTCTCGAAAGGCGTCACCGTCGTGGACCTGATAGCCGATAAGATGGCCCACATTGTGGGGCGAATGCTGGTAAGGGCGTTTGGCACGGCCATCTGGGCCGAGTGCCTGTTTAAGTGCTTTTTCCAAATGGTTCCATGCCAGAGAATTGAGTTCTGAAATCCGGATACCAGGACGGGCAGATTTCTCTACCCATTGTTGGGTAGACAGCACAACATCGTACAGTCGCTTTTGCAGGGGGTTGAATCGTCCCGACCGCGGAAATGTACGTGAAATATCGGCGGGCATGGCGTTCCATTTGGCACCAAAATCGATGAGGATGAGGTTATTTGGTGCGACGTCGCCGTCATTGGATGTATAGTGCAGAATCGCCGCGTGAGCGCCAGAGGCCACGATGGGCGGAAAGCTCAGACCAAATGGCGTACGGCTCTGCAATTCCCCGCGTAATTTGCCAGCAATATCCATTTCAGAACGCGTTGTGCTTATCACGGGGAGTGTCGACATGAGTGCCTTGGCCGACAGCCGGTTGGCCGTCATCAGGGAAGATCGGCCGCCTTCGTCCAGGGTAACCCAGGACTGCCAAGCCTGTGGCCCCAAATTGTGCATCGCATTGCCCGAGTGACGGTTCAAAAATTGGTGTAGCTGGCGGGAGAAGTGCCAGTGCTGATCGCGCAGGATTTGGTTCGGTTTTTGATCGGATTGGTTCCAGTACGTCCATACCGGGGGATCCGCGTTCGGCAAAGTGTCAGCTAGCACGCTCCAGAATTTTGCGGTGGGGTAGATGGATTCGAAACCGATTTTGGCCAAAAAGCGGTGGCTTTCCACGTCTCCAAACCCAAGATATGGGCCCTCCCAAAATACCGCTTTTTCCAAATAGGGCGGCAAAAATAAGAGGGGGTTTCCTTGTGCTGTAATAATCAATTTGCAGTCTGCCTGATTTAGTCCCGTAAGGTATAAAAACAACGGGGCCTGAATGACAGGGGAATCGGCATACATCCAGGGCGTTTTTTGCGTCGGATTCCCCGCAAGCCCTGACAGGGCCAAGATCCCTTCCTTTCCGTGCATTAAGGCTTGCCGGCGGGCCTTGAAACGCACCTTTAGCGTTTCGGGGGATAGGTCGTCATGAAGAATGCCCAGTGTTGGCAGTGGCATGTTTCCATCATATCTCACCCAAAAAGGTTGAGAATAGACTGCAGGGGCGGATTGTTGGTTTAATGGGAAAAACGGAGGCCGCATGAACGCCTATTTGGACCTGTTACGCACGGTGTTGGAGCAGGGGGAAAAAAAAGAAGATCGGACCGGAACCGGCACGATTTCGGTATTTGGCTATCAGATGCGAATCGATCTGAGAAACGGCTTCCCCCTTTTAACCACGAAAAAAATCATTTTTAGAAGTGTGGTGTTGGAGCTGCTGTGGTTTTTGAAGGGGGCGACCAATATTTACGATGGATTAAATCCCAAGACTCATATCTGGGATGCTTGGGCAGATGCCAACGGCGATCTGGGGCCTATATATGGCTATCAGTGGCGAAAATGGGAGAAATTTGATCCTACTGCTAACGGCGGATATCAAAAAGGGCATATAGACCAAATTTCAGGCCTCATTGACGGGCTTAGAAAGAATCCGGATTCCCGGCGCCATATCGTATCGGCGTGGAATGTGGCGGATCTGCCACGAATGAAGCTACCGCCCTGTCATGTGTTGTTTCAATTTTATGTCATAAATGGCCGTCTGGATTGTCAGCTCTACCAGCGGTCTGCAGACGTTGCGGTTGGCGTGCCATTCAATATTGCCAGCTATGCCTTACTACAGACAGTGATCGCAAAGGAGTGCGGACTGACAGCGGGTTATTTTATTCATACTTTTGGGGATGCACATCTCTATCTCAATCACCTAGAGGGTGTTCAAAAACAATTGCTCCGCAACCCCGCCGATCTGCCGCAGATTAAGATCATAGACAAGCCATTGTTCGAATTAACCGAGGAAGATATTGTCCTCGAGAACTACCAGCCTGCACCCTTTATTCCCTTTCCGATTGCAGTATGAAGACGATGGAAATTGTCGTGGCGATGGATGCTGACCAGGGCATTGGGCGTGGGGGCAGCCTGCCTTGGCATATTCCGGCCGATTTAAAACGTTTCAAAGCCGTGACAACCGCTGCCCCACTAGGCCAACACAATGCGGTAATAATGGGCAGGAAAACGTGGGAATCCCTTCCGGACAAATTTCGGCCTTTGCCGGGACGCCAGAACATCGTACTCTCCTTGCAGCCGTCCTATCCGGTCCCTGAAGGCGTATGGTTGGCAGCCTCTCTATCGGCGGCATTAACCCGAGCGGAGTCCGACCCTCGTATTGCCAGTATATTTGTGATCGGAGGGGCTGATGTCATTCGTCAGGCTCTGACGATGCCGGCATGTACCAAGATCCATTTGACCCAGGTTTTGGGTAAAGCAGATTGCGATGTCTTTCTTCCCGACTTTTTAACGACATTTGTCTGTACGGCCTGCCAACCCCAACAGTCCGAAAATAACTGGGTATTTTGTTTTGAGACCTGGGAAAGGCGTTGCGCCTAGAGGCCATCTCATAATACCGCCATGGAGCCCTCTGCTCCGCTCAAAATGC
>CAYINU010000121.1:0-2775 GCA_964364855.1 uncultured Candidatus Marinamargulisbacteria bacterium
AAAATTTGGCAGATATAGAGCCTGAGAAACGCAGGTACTATTCGGACAGGGCCTATGAGGCCCTGGAAAGAAACCTGGCGTTTCTAAAAAAATTTCCTACTAAAAAGTTCTAAATCGGTGTTTATGAGATTCAAGACCAAAGCCGAAACACTTGCACAACTGGAGAACCGCTTGGCCAGCGGGTTGGTCTTGCCACAAGTTATCGTCTCCTGGCAAACATGGATCTCTCAAAAAGAGCGGGTCTTGGATATTTTGCTGGGATTTGAATGGGTGAGTGGACGTGTCATTGTGAGAAGTAGTGCCCAAGGCGAAGACAGCCAAATGGCGTCGCAAGCGGGGAAATATGAATCGGTGGCGGGCTTGGTAGGAATGGAGGCCATTGCCCAAGGAGTAGATAGGGTATTTGCCTCCTACGGCGACCCGGTTTCTGAGAACCAGGTCTTTGTGCAGCCTTGCTTGCACAAGGTTGCGGTGAGCGGTGTGTTGTTTACCCGAGATCCCAACAACAATGCCCCCTATTTTGTGCTCAACTTTGACGATACATCCGGCGAAACGGACTCGGTCACCAGTGGGAATACGGGGGTCACCAAGACCTATTATCAAGCTCGCAGTGCCGAGGTGTCGGTCCCAGGGTGGCAAGGCCGCATTGTCGCGTTGGCCCGAGAATTGGAATCGCTGTTTAGCACGGACAAATTGGATATTGAGTTTGCCATCGATGGGCAGGACCAGTTATTTTTGTTGCAGGTCCGTCCCTTGGTGGTGCGGTTGCAACCCGTTTTGTCAGAAGTCGATCATGCCCGTGAGCTGGGGTTGATCCAAAACAAAGTTCGCCGCCTGGCCCAGCCACAACCCTATTTGGTGGGAAGGAGGTCCGTGTTTGGCGTGATGCCCGACTGGAACCCCGCCGAAATCATCGGGGTACGGCCGCGTCCGTTAGCGCTGACGTTGTACAAAGAATTAGTCACGGACAGTGTGTGGGCCTATCAACGCCACAACTATGGGTACCGCGATTTGCGCAGCTATCCGCTGATGGTTAATTTTTCCGGCTTGCCCTACATCGATGTACGGGTGAGCTTCAACTCGTTTGTTCCGCAAGACGTGCCAGATGCGTTGGCCGAACGACTGGTAAACTACTACATGGACACCCTCATTGCCAAACCGTTCTGTCATGACAAGGTAGAATTCGAAGTCATTTTGACCTGTTATACGCCGGATACTTACCGCAAGTTGAGTGAGTTAAAAGCAGCCGGGTTTTCAGAGTCGGATTGCCAGACGTTGGTGGATAGTTTGCGCCGGTTGACCCATCGCATTATTCACCCGGAAGTGGGGTTGTGGAAAGACGATATCGCAAAAATTGAAACCCTCAAGCATCACTACACCCACATTAAAAACAGCACGCTAAATGACGTGGAAAAAATTTATTGGTTACTCGAAGATTGCAAACGCTATGGCACGTTGCCTTTTGCCGGATTGGCACGAGCGGGTTTTATCGCTGTTCAGCTACTGCGGTCATTCGTCAACGAAGGGGTGTTGACTGCAGATGATTATGGGGCGTTTATGGGCTCGCTTCGTTCCGTCAGCTATCAGATGTCGCGGGATTTTAACGCCCTGTCCAAAGACGCATTTTTGGCCCAATACGGCCACCTGCGACCCGGTACGTATGACATCCTATCTCCCCGTTATGACGAAGCGCCGGATCGGTATTTTGACTGGACTCAAAAGGCAACGGAGTTGACACCGGACAAACAATTTCGGTTGGATGCGGCCACTACCCAACGTCTTCAAATCCTTTTAGATACCCACGGGATTGCCCATGACGTTCCGAGTATTTTTGACTTTATCCGGGCGGCGATCGAAGGACGCGAATATGCCAAATTTGTGTTTACCCGAAGTTTGAGTGATGTGTTGCAGCTCATTGGCCAACTGGGTGAACGTTTGGGCTTTTCGCCAGAAGACCTGTCATTTGTGGACATCCAAGCTGTGCGCAGCCTCTATGCTACCAGCTTTTCGGCTACCGATATTTTTGGCGTTTCCATTGCCCAAGGCCGTCACCGCTATGCCATCGCTAGCTCACTCAATCTACCGGCCCTCATTGTGGATGAGTCTGACGCCACGGCATTTTATGCCCTAGAAGGCGAGCCCAATTTTATCACTCTCAACAGCTGCACGGGGCCAGTACGCCACGAACAGGATAACCGTGATCAATTGCGGGGGAGCATCTTGGCCATTCGCAGTGCAGATCCTGGATATGACTGGATTTTTTCGCATGGCATCGCCGGGTTTGTCACTCAATATGGGGGTGCCAATTCGCATATGGCCATTCGCGCCGGGGAACTCAACATTCCGGCGGTGATCGGAGCGGGTGAGTTGCTCTATGACAAATGGTCCAAGGCCAAGTCGTTGCAAATCGACTGTGCCAGTCGGCAAGTGCAGGTGTTGCAATGAAGCTGGTATGGGTGACCCAGCGGGTGGACGTGCTAGGGTCTTACCAGGAACGTCGTGACGGACTGGACCAGCGGTGGGCCGGGTTTTTGGCATCGGCGGGTCTGCTGCCGGTGCTGGTGCCCAATCATCTGGCCACCGTAAAAGACATGCTGGCCCATCACTCTCAGGATGTGGCTGGGTTGGTGCTGACCGGTGGCAATAGTTTAATGCGCTATGATGGCGATGCGCCCGAGCGTGATGCGGTAGAGACCTGGCTTTTGGGCTATGCTGTCTCGCGACGTCTACCCGTTGTAGGAGTGTGTCGTGGCATGCAATTGATATTGGATTATT
>CAYINU010000122.1:0-2675 GCA_964364855.1 uncultured Candidatus Marinamargulisbacteria bacterium
CTTTACTTCGGGCTTCGAGTTTAAGGCAGTAATCATCCAGCGCCCATTTTAAAAAGAGGAGTTCCTGAGTAGTGACCTCCAGTACAAACCGCCTGTGGTCGTGGATGTCGAGGAGTTTCATATTTTTTCTCCTGTGAAAGTCCCTGTCCAAAGGATTCGATAATTATCTGTTTTATAACAGAGCATCAAATTCAGGATGCCATTAGTGTTGGTGCTATGTCAAATAACATAGATATTGATCCCTTGTTGGCGCAAATCCAACACCAATTAAGGGCCTTGCGTGAAAAGAAACGAATGAGCGTGTACCAGTTGGGGCTGGACAGTGGGGTTGACAATAGTGTGATTTTCCGGCTGGAAAGTGGGCAGCGCCGTCCCACTTTGATTACCATTCTCAAATTACTGAGTGCATTGGGCGTAACGGCATCCGAATTTTTTAGACCGTTCGATCAAAAGATAGTGTTGGAGGGATAACAATGGTTTCATTTGTTTTCAGGCCCAAACTGGTTCTCATTGGTTCTATTCGATCCGGGATTACAGAGAAAGCCGAAAAAGGGAACAAATCCGGCTTTTCGGATCGGGATTTCCAAAATTATCAGCGGATTTTGACTCAGCAGCATCACTTTTCGACGTCGCTACAGAACATTATGGCGATCTTGCAGCCAGCGGGAATTGTGGGACTATATACTGTTCGTGAAAATTACCCATTTAGCCTTCTTCTCAGTGCTTTGATGATTTTTGCTACGAGTCTTTTATTTGTACAATGGTTTCGTGAACATCATCTCAAAAACCAAGCAGTGCAAGATCAAAAAACAGTCGGTATTCGGTTTCCGGAGACCCCCAAGTTTGATGGGGTAACTGGGTTAGCATGGATATTCTTTTTTGTGATAGCCATCGGCTTGTGGCTAGTACTATTTATTCGGTTTTTTAACTTGTTAATTTAAAGAAACGGAATTTCCCGTCGCAAAAATTCTTCAAACAATGGCACCGTAAACGCCGTATCACCATGAGCCGGGCTGTAGATCATGCCTTTGTTAATGAGTTGGCCACGCAAAGGGGCGACACGTTCGACCGGTTTGCCTAGTTTGTTGGCGATATCGCCTGACCGCTGCGGAGCGGGGCCAAATTCGGCCAGAGCCCGAACATATTTTTTTTCCGATGGGGTCAGACGATCGAACCGAACCCGGAAAAAATTCTTGTCCAAATTGGCTATCGCCAGTTGGGTTGCCTGTTGGACATCGGCCTCTGAAATGGGGGATGTCTTCGCCACGTTCCATGCATGGTAGCCCCATTCCTGTAGAAAATACGGATAGCCTTTCGTGATTTCATAAATTTTTTCCAGAGCGGCCTTAGAAAAAAGAACATGAAGTTGTTTGACGGGCTCTTGAAGTGCGGTAAAGGCATCTTCTTTGGAAAGAGCGCCCACTTCTGGGAAGGCGAACAAGCGCTCCGCGTAGGATTTGGAATTCCCGGCTTTCCCGACCAACTGTGGAAGGCCTGCGCCGATCAAGATCAACGGCAATCCATTTTGCGAAACAGCATGCATGGCCATGATCAAGGCGCTGAGCTCTTTTTCATTGAGATATTGCAGTTCGTCAATGATAATAGCGATGGCTGTTTGGCGATCTTGAGCTGCCTCTCCGATCGCCATAAACAAGGCGGCCAAATCCACTTCCAAATCTCCGCTATCGGCTTCTCCGTGTTCGGCATCGACATCCAGATTGAATTCCAGATCTGCCACTTTTACTTTGATGGCGCTCATAAAACTTTTAAAGACACGCAAGGCTTTTTTGGCCTTTTCGCTAAATCGTTCGCCGCGGTCGAGACTGAACAAGATTCGGCGAAGGTGGGGGATGAGCAGTTCGGGCAGGGGTTTTTTTTGGCGGCTTTCGTGGGCTTCCACAAAAACCACTTGGTAACCGGCGGGTTCGGCCAGGTGTTTAATCTCGCGTAGCAAAACCGTTTTGCCTACCCCTCGCAGTCCGACTAACACCATACTTTTTTCAGCACGGCCGTTTTTAACCCGCTCCAACGCAACCAGCGCATTTTCTAAAATAGACGTACGGCCGGCCAATGCGGGAGGACGGGTACCGGCGCCCGGCGAAAACGGATTTTGGGCTCTGTCCATAATTTATAGCAATCTTATCCTATCTTAGGGGGAAAGTGAATAAGATTAGATAAGATAGGATAAGTTTGGATAAGATGGGATAAGATTCCTATAACTTCAGTGGGGTAGTGGACTGCCCGTCGTTGCCTTACATTCTGAGGCTGGGGTACACTCAAGCGTATGATGCACGTGTGTATTTACGAGGACCAGCGGGTCGAGGATCTGCTGCCTCTGACCTTTTTGCGGCCCAGTTACGAACTGCTGCTGGGCGGAAGCACACTGGTGGAAAAAGCTGCCGCGTTTTTCCACAGTCCCATGACACTATTTTGTCGCGATGCATTGCGGCCGGTACTGCGCCATCGCCACCGGCATGTCCAGATCAATACGCTCAATACGGGTGCACCCGTCTTGTTTATTAATGGACGAACGTGGCTGACCCCTGAGCTGGTCCGTCGAATTTTAGATCAAGATTTGACTCAGCCGTTTTTATTGACGCAGCAAGATCAGGTGGTTGCCCTGTATCTGATGGAAGAGGGTCTGACCAAGATGGCAGAAATCTTGCGGGATTTGC
>CAYINU010000123.1:0-2546 GCA_964364855.1 uncultured Candidatus Marinamargulisbacteria bacterium
TCCACGCATTTTTCGTGGATGGCCGCCATGATTTGCTTCAGCTTGGCTTCGACTTCTTCGCTGGTCCAGCTGTAGCGCATGGAGTTTTGGGCCATTTCAATACCGGAAATGGATACGCCCCCTGCATTGGCGGCCTTGCCGGGACCAAAAAGCACTCTGGCTTGCAAAAATACTGCAATGGCCTCCGGGGTCGAGGGCATATTGGCCCCTTCACCGACTGCGATCACGCCGTTTTTGACCAAGGCCCTGGCATCTTCTTCGGTCAATTCGTTTTGGGTGGCAGAGGGAAACGCCAGATCACAAGGGATATGCCAGGGACGTTGGCCTTCCAGATATTCCCCGCCCCATTTGGCAACGTATTCTTTAATCCGAGCGGACGGTGTGCTTTTGAGTCCTTTCACCCAATCCAATTTTTCTTGGGTGATACCGCTCTTGTCATAAATTGTACCAGCGCTATCAGACAGGGTGAGGACTTTAGCACCCAATTGCAGCAACTTTTCAACCGTGAACTGGGCCACATTACCCGAACCGGAAACCAGGCAAGTCTTGCCTTTTACAGAATCACCGCGGGTGGCCAGCATGTTGTTCACAAAGTACACACAACCGTAGCCAGTAGCCTCTTTTCGGATCAAGCTGCCACCAAACTCGATGCCTTTTCCGGTCAAAACACCGGTAAATCGATTTTCGATGCGCTTGTATTGACCAAACATATAGCTGACTTCGCGAGCCCCCACGCCGATATCCCCGGCAGGCACGTCCGTGTCCGCACCAATATGGCGAGATAATTCCATCATAAAGGAATGGCAGAAGCGCATAATTTCGTGATCGGACTTGCCTTTGGGATCAAAGTCCGAGCCGCCCTTGGCACCGCCCATCGGTAATGTGGTCAGGGAGTTTTTGAAGATTTGCTCAAAGCCCAAGAACTTGAACGTCCCCAACGTAACGGACGGGTGAAAGCGTAGTCCCCCTTTGTAAGGGCCGATCGCATTATTGAACTGGATGCGATAGCCGCGATTAACCTGGACATTGCCCTTATCGTCTTCCCAAGTCACGCGAAAAATCACAGTTCGATCCGGTTCGGCGATGCGTTCTAGGATTTTGGCTTTGGCATATTTGGGATTTTTCAAAGTGTAAGGAATCACGTCATTGGCCACTTCGAACACGGCCTGGTGAAATTCGGTCTCACCTGGATTTTTGCGGATGATGTCGTTCATGAACGCTTCGATGGCTTCGGCAGCCTTCGGGTCAGTGGTAGTCGGGTGCAGGGTTAACGTGCTCATGTGCTCTCCTTATCCAATAGCGCGGACAAAAAAATTTGACCGAAATATTGTCGCAGGTTTTTCCGGATTTTTGAAGTTGTCAGTAAAGCCGCGAAATTGCCTTCCTTCTCACATGCACCGCATGGCAGTAAAGTAAGAGTCTATTTGAGAGACATCTTGAAGGCCAATGATGCGTACAACCGGGATCATTAATGTGGGGATTTTGGGTGGCGGACAGCTGGGGCGTATGCTGATCGAGTCCGGCCTGCGCTATCCGATTGCCTTCCATGTCCTGGATCCGGATCCCCAAGCCCCATGTGCGGGACTATCGCGGTTTACTTGCGCCTCCTTTCTGGACGCCGATGTCGTTTTCGAATGGGGCAAGACGCTTGACGTGGTAACCATCGAAATCGAACACGTCAATGGTGAGGGGCTACAACGGCTGGCCGATGCCGGTGTGAAAGTCCACCCTCGGCCGGACCTGATTGCCCAAATCCAAGACAAAGGCCTGCAAAAAGACCTCTACCGCCGATTGGATATTCCGACCGCCTCCTATCAGCTCATCCAAAACGTCGATGAAATTCATCAACACCGCGACCGATTTCCCCTGGTTCAAAAGTCGCGAAAAAACGGCTATGACGGACGTGGGGTGTACATGCTACGAACCGACACCGATATCGTCGGCGCTCTGCATGGTCCCAGCGTGTTGGAAACAGCCATCGACATTGCGGCGGAATTGGCCGTGATCGGTGCACGCAATGCCCAGGGCGAAACCGCACTGTTTCCACCTTGCCAGCAATTTTTTGACCCGCAGGCCCACTTGCTTTCTCGGCTGGAATGCCCGGCCCAATTGCCTGGGGGCGTGCTAACCCAAGCCAATACGATCACCCAAAAATTGTTAACTCAGCTCGACATTGTGGGCCTGCTCGCGGTGGAGTTTTTTATCGACTGCAACGGCAAACTATGGGTGAACGAAATGGCACCCCGTCCCCACAACAGCGGCCACCACACCATCGAGGCCTGCGCCACATCGCAATATGACCAGCACTTACGGGCGATTTTAGGTTGGCCTTTGGGTCCCACCGATTTGAGATCCCCATGTGTGATGTTCAATGTGTTGGGAGATGCTTCGGGTACCGGCCCCGCAACGCTTACCGGATTGGAAGAGGTCTTAAAAACACCGTCTGCTCACCTCCACCTTTACGGTAAATCCGTGTCCAAGCCCCTGAGGAAAATGGGCCATCTCACTGTCGAAGGATCGACGTTGGATCTTGCGAGAAAAACTGC
>CAYINU010000124.1:0-2531 GCA_964364855.1 uncultured Candidatus Marinamargulisbacteria bacterium
CAAAGGCCGTCTCAGAATAGCGTCAGGGTGTTCTCTGTGAGCACAAAACGCGGAGCATAGTGGAACTATGTGAGCATTTTGAGCGGAGCAGAGGGCACCATGGCGGTATTCTGAGACGGTCTCTAGGCTGCATTGTCTTTCACCCCGCCCGAAAGTTACAATGGGACCAGTTTGATTTTGGAGGGCGTTTATGGATTTGGCCGATATTTTTTCTGAGCAGATAAAGCTCAACGAACGCATTGCCCCCACTTTGTACGGCGATATCGCAGATCCGGAAATCCGCAAAAAATGGTTTCTCAATTTTGAACTCGCCCTGCGTCAGGAGTCTGCCGAGGCGATTGATAGCCTGAGCTGGAAATGGTGGAAAAAGGCCGATGATGACTGGGACAATATCAAAGTCGAATTGGTGGACATGCTGCATTTTTGGGTGTCGATGTGCACCGTGGCCGGACTGACGGCCGAGGATGTTGTGCAGTTGTATTTTAAGAAAAATGCCCTTAATCACCGCCGCCAGGAATTGGGATACAAAGACGGTACTTACAACAAATACGAAGGCGGCCTCGAAGATAACCAACGCTTTGTCCTCAACGCCGAAAAGGACCAGTAAATGACACGGATTCTGTCCGGGCAGCCGGTCAATGAGGCGGTCTTGGGCCGGGTTTCGGACGCTGTTTCGCGGCTTCGGGAGCGAAATAGTCGACTGCCGGGACTGGCTGTGGTTCTGGTGGGCGACAATCCCGCCTCCCATGCCTATGTGGCCAGCAAAAAAAAGGCCTGCGAGCGGGTGGGGTTTCGGTCTTTTGACTAC
The DNA here is from genome assembly GCA_964364855.1 of uncultured Candidatus Marinamargulisbacteria bacterium. Taxonomy (GTDB): domain Bacteria; phylum Margulisbacteria; class Marinamargulisbacteria; order CAYINU01; family CAYINU01; genus CAYINU01. The sequence goes on from CAYINU010000124.1 coordinate 809, forward strand.
CGCGTGGAAGCGAAAATATCCGAGTCTGAATTGTTGGATTTGGTTCGTCGGTTGAATGCCGATCTTGCCGTGGATGGCATTTTGGTACAGCTACCGTTGCCAAAAGGCATCCGAGAATCCGTCATCATCGAGGCCATCCACCCGGACAAAGATGTGGACGGTTTTCATCCGGTAAACGTTGGGCGCCTGCTCACGGGCTTGCCGGGCTTTTGGCCGTGCACCCCGCATGGGGTATTGGCATTGCTGGACCATTACGGTATTGCCACGGCACAAAAACATGTTGTCATCATCGGCCGCAGCAATATCGTGGGCAAGCCGATGGCGGCGTTGCTGATTCAGCCGGGTCGTGACGCGACAGTCACAGTGACCCATTCCAAGACACCGGACTTGCATCGCTTTACCCGCCAGGCCGATATCTTGATTGCGGCGGTGGGGCGACCGGAAATGGTGACCGCCGAAATGGTAAAACCCGATGCTGTGGTGATCGATGTGGGTATCAACCGTGTGCCGGATCCCTCTACGCCAAAGGGGTACCGCATCGTGGGGGATGTCGCGACGGACGCAGTGAGTAAAGTGGCGTCTGCCATGACGCCCGTGCCGGGCGGTATCGGACCCACTACCATCGCCATGCTGATGCACAACACGTTATTGTCCTATCAACGCCGAGAAGGAGAGACCCTATGAGTAGCCCTGCTATCGCGTCTGCCGTCGAAAAATTCCGTGCTTTGTTGGAGAGCCAGCTAAAACGGGTGGAAGTGCTCAAAAGCCACTCCGGTGAATGGACGGATTTTGCGGCCAAAAAAACCATTGTTATCGGCATCTGTCCGGGTGATGGCATCGGCCCCGAAATTTCGCATCATGCCAAATCTGTGTTGGAACACTTGCTCGAAGAGCCCGTTCAAAAAGGTCACATTGCGTTCAAAGAAATCGATGGGCTGACGATCGAAAACCGGGTGGCCGTCATGAAAGCGATTCCTGACGATGTCCTAGCCGAGCTCAAGACATGTGACGTGATTTTAAAAGGCCCGACTACGACGCCCCAAAAAGGGGATCCCTGGCCCAATATAGAGAGTGCGAATGTGGCGATGCGCCGGGAGCTGGATTTGTTTGCCAACGTCAGGCCGGTGCGTGTGCCCAAAAAAGGCATCGACTGGATCTTTTTTCGCGAAAATACCGAGGGCGAATACATGCTGGGGTCCAACGGGATCGAAGTCACACCTGACTACTGGGTGGATTTTAAGGCGACCTCTCGACCGGGGACTGAGCGCATTTGCCGTTTGGCATTTGAATATGCCCGTCAAAATGGCAAAAAACGTGTCACCGTTGTGACCAAATCCAATGTCATCAAAACCACGGACGGCCATTTTTCAGCCATCGCCCGCGAGGTCGCCGAACAGTACAAAGCAGAGGGCATTATGATAGACGAATGGTATGTCGACATCATGTCAGCTAAGCTGATCGACCCAGAGCGCCAAGGCCATTTCCAGGTTATGATTTTGCCCAATTTGTACGGTGATATTTTGACCGATGAAGCCGGTCAAATTCAGGGTGGTGTGGGTACGGCAGGCAGTGCCAACATCGGTACGCGATGGTCCATGTTTGAGGCGATCCACGGTTCTGCACCCCGTATGGTCAAAGAGGGCCGAGCCCAGTACGCAGACCCGTCGTCGATGATCAAGGCGGCGGCTATGTTGCTGGCTCATATCGGATATGGCGAGCTGGC
>CAYINU010000125.1:0-2483 GCA_964364855.1 uncultured Candidatus Marinamargulisbacteria bacterium
CATTGACATCTTTAAAGAGGGTTTGGCCGCCAAAGGACAGCGTAAGGTTTTCGGTCTGTATCATGACTTGTGAGGATAGCGTATACGCATAAACGAAGGCAACTGTGTCTACGGCGATTTACCCGCGAGCAGCCTTTTTTGCCTTTCGTGTTTCCGGGGAAAGTTGCGCTTCATTTTAAGGCGGCGTATGCTGCTTCCTGTGGAAAAATCGCATGTGCCGTTGGCCCATCACATCCGTCCCAAAACGCTGGATACCTATGTTGGGCAGGCGCATTTGTTGGGACCCGGAGCGCCCATTCGGCGATTGGTGGAGGGGCGGGCCCCTACCAATGTGCTCTTTTGGGGCCCCCCTGGCGTGGGCAAAACCACGCTGGCCCAGTTACTCAGTGATGCATGGCAAACCGATTGGCAGGCTCTCAATGCCACACTGGCCAGCATCGCCGATATCAAAAAAGTCATTGAGGCGGCTCGGGCTGCCCGCCAGAGTGGCCGTCAAACCGTTTTGTTTATCGATGAGCTTCATCGCTTTAGCAAAACCCAGCAAGACACGCTATTGAGTGTGGTTGAAGACGGCACCCTAGTGCTGATGGGCGCCACGACTGAAAATCCACGATTTTCCGTTATTCCGGGATTGGTGTCACGATCTCTGATTTTTGAATGCAAACCGTTAACCGAATCAGATTTGAATCAGATCAAAACCGTGGCTCTGGACGCTGCCATGCCGGGTGTCGACTTGGCAGAAGGTGCCCATCAGGCCTTGCTGGCTTATGCGGCAGGGGATGCGCGAAAACTCGCCAATGCCGTGGAACTGCTCGCCCGTTGTTTTCCACAGACGACCACATTATCAGAAGCAGACGTGCGGTCGGTATTGCCAGATGGCATACGTTCGTTAGATGACACCACGCACTATGATCTGGCGTCGGCGCTGATCAAATCCCTGCGAGGCTCAGATGCGGATGCAGCGTTGTATTGGTTGGCCCGGCTGTTGGAGGCAGGGGAGGACCCCGTGTTTATTGCCCGACGCTGCGTGGTATTTGCCTCCGAAGATATCGGCAATGCCGACCCGGCCGCCTTGCCCCTGGCCATTGCCGGTATGCATGCGGCCGAAAAAATCGGCATGCCTGAAGTGCGTATCAATCTGGCGCAAGTGGTTACCTACCTTTCGACCGCCCCGAAAAGCAATGCCAGCTACAACGCCATTGAAAAAGCCCTGGCCAAAGTACAAAGCGGTGATATTCAATCTGTACCCGCCTATCTGCGGACCCGCCAATCTCAAGCCATGTCGGGTGACAAACCGGGCGGGCGCTACCAATACCCGCACGACTTTCCTCACGCCATGGTGGCCCAACGCTACTGGGACGAAAGTGATCAGTTTTACATTCCCAAAGAAATCGGATTTGAGCGCGAGATTCAAAAGCGGATGGCCTGGATCCACAAACAAAAAGAAACTCGAATATGATAGAATCTGCCTCATCTCACCCCCAGGAGGCGCCATATGAAGCATTGGCTATTGGTTGTACTCGGCGTGGCGGTTGTACTTTCGACGGTTGTAGAGGCTAAAGTCATCGTTCAAACGGTCCAGTATCGGCAAGGTCCCACCCTATTGGAGGGGGTCTTAGCGTACAAGGAAAAGGGACCCAAAAAGCGGCCCGGTATTGTCTTGTTTCATCAAAAGCTGGGCATTACGGCGTATGAGAAAATGCGGGCTCGCCAGCTGGCTGAGGAAGGCTACGTTGTGTTGACGGCCGATATTTTTGGCAAAGACATACGCCCAACCGACGACAGCCAGGCGGCTCAAGAGGTTTCTAAATACCATGGCGATCGCGGTCTGCTACGCGCCCGGGCCAAGGCAGGGTTCAATTTTCTGAAGCAATTTGGCAAAACAGATGCCAGCCGGATTGCGGCTGTCGGCTATGGTTTTGGCGGGCAGGTGGCGTTGGAGCTGGCACGTTCGGGGGAGATGGTCAAAGCGGTGGTCAGCGTCCATGGCAACCTGGAAACGCCCGAGCCTGACGAGGCCCGAAATATTACCGCAGAAATTCTGGTCGAACACGGCGGAGACGACCCGTTTGTTCCGTGGTCGGAGGTAACTGCGTTCAAAGACGAAATGGACAAGGCCAATGTGCCCTATCAGTTGAATGTCTATAGCGACGCGGTTCACGCGTTTACCATTCAGAACGGTAGCCACCTGCCCGCTACCGGCGTTGCCTACAACGCCAAAGCGGACCGGCGCGCATGGCGGGATATGATTTTGTTCTTACGTGAAATCGTCTAGCACGCTTATCGCGGTGCGTTGGCCTCGAGAACGACGTTTGACGCACCGCCCAGCCTCACACTATCCAGCAATTGAATGACCGTGTTATAGGCGACCTGCTGGTCGATGTTAAACACCACCTGTAGGGTGGGTCGTTCTGTGGTTAACCGCCGGATTTCCGGTTCGATTTCAGCCATCGGAATAGGCCGGTCATCCAAAAAAATATCTC
>CAYINU010000126.1:0-2415 GCA_964364855.1 uncultured Candidatus Marinamargulisbacteria bacterium
GCGAAGAAGTGGGGGCCGAGATTCGCAAGCCCCGATTTTTGAACCAGTTTTTGGGGAAACGGCCGCAAGATCCGCTGGTGATGGGACGAGATCTGACGGCGATTTCGGGTGCGACATTGTCCTCTTGGGCCGCCGCCGCCGGCATTAAACGCGCTTTAATTCTGACCGAGGTGCTCATTCATGCCCATCTTTTGCCAGTGGCGGGGGAAACACCATGAAATATCAACTGGCCCAGTGGCACCGGTGGATCGGTATCGGAACAGCTTTTTTTTTGGCCATGCTATGTGTAACCGGACTTTATCTGAATCACAGCAAACCGGTTTTAACCGATACGTTCCAATCCGTAGTCAGTCATCCGTTTCGCACAGGACATGTGGTCGGGATTACGGCCAACGGCTTGGCGCACTCTGATGATAACGGTCATCATTGGCAGCCGATCCCGGTTCCTTTTTTGGGGCAGGACGTTAGGGTGCTTACTTTTATGGCCGATCAGGTAGTAGTAGGGTTTGACAACGGTCGCTTGTTACGAGGGACTTACGGTCAATGGCGCTGGCAACCGCTTATCACCCCCGAAGGCGTATACAAGATCAAGGCAGTAACGTTCACCAACGGAAATTTACTGCTACTGGCCAACAATGGGCTTTTCGAATCCACGGACAGCGGAGAAAGCTGGACTTTACTCCGGCTATTCCAAGATACCACTCCTTTTGGCTACTGGATGTATCAGCTCCATACGGGACAACTTTTTTGGCCTTATTTGGTCTATCTTAACGATGCGGTGGCCGTGTTGACTTTGGTTCTGATCGGGACGGGGCTTTTTTTGTTTTTCAGGCGAAAACCCAGGCCCTAGTCCTTCGACGCAAGTTCCTTCAAAATGGACTCGCCGAGCTGCCCGCAGGCCGCGACGATGTCTTGGCCCTTCGTAAAGCGAATGGTCACGCGCAGGCCTTTTTCCTGCAAGGCGGCTTTAAATCCCGTCAAAACCTCGGTGGACACCGGACGGTAGGGGATTTCGCGGTGGGGGTTGAGGTTGATCAGATTGACCTTGGCATCGAGCTTTTTGGCCAGCCTTGCCAAATGGTCCAGGGCCGACGGCGTGTCGTTTAGGCCTTCCAGCAAGGTATATTCTAAAGTCAATTTACGATTGTGCTTAAAAAGATAGGTTTTGAGCGCTGCTACCACATCGGCCAGTGGATTTTTGACATCGAGGGGCATCACTTCGTGGCGACGTACCGGATCGGCAAATCCCACCGAAAACGCCAAATTGAGATGGATATCTTCATCAATTAAGCGTTGAATGCCGGCCAATAGCCCGGATGTGGATACCGTGATGCGGCGTTTGCCCAATCCACCTTGCAACGGATCCGTTAAAATACGGATGGCTTTCATCACGCGGTCAAAATTGGCCAAGGGTTCTCCCATGCCCATAAACACGATTCGCGAAATATGTTCGCCGTCTTTTTGGGCCCGCAAGAATTGGGCCACTATTTCGCCCGGCGACAAATTGCGTTTAAATCCCGCAACCCCCGTCAGACAAAACCCGCATTTCATGGCACATCCCATTTGCGAAGACACGCACAGCGAATGAAAACGGGGCTCACGGATCACGACACTTTCGATAGCCCCCCCGTCAACCGTAAAGACATATTTGCAGGCAAAGTGATCAGACGAATTCAGGCGTTCCGTGGGCTCATACACCCGAACATCAAATGCCTCGCTCAACTGTGCGCGGGCGGCTTTGGACAAATTCGTCATTTGGGCAAAGTCAAAAACGTATTTTTTGTAGACCCATTCCAAAATTTGATCGGCCACATAAGCGGGATATCCCAAACGCGCGATGTGAGCTTTAACTTCAGCCGCATCCAGGTCAAGCAAATTGATTTTTGAAAAACCGGACATAACAAACTCCAACCCTTCAGTTTGTCACGAAATCAAAGGGTTGTCATTGCAAAAGCAAAACATTCTGAGCAGGGCAACCGGAGCTTCTAGTAGGCATCCCTTCGGTGATCAGCACCGATCATAAAGACAACACGGGAATTCTCATCGATTTCATAGAAGAACCGAAAAACCCCAACCCGGTACCGCCATGTCGGTGGTGTGTAGCCTTTCAGCTTTTTGATTTGCGCTCCAGAGTAGGGATTTTGACGGAGCTGAGAATAGGCAAATGTCTCTAACTTTATTTTGATTTTTGGGAAGCTTTTTGAAATACGCAAGACATCCTCTGAAAACTGATTGGATTCAAAAATACGGTAATGCTGCGGCTTCACACAAATTTTCCTTGGCGGGCCTTGGCCTGCGTGCTTCCTTTTTCCAACCGGGACAGCAATGCCTTATTTCCAAAAATCTCTTCCATTTCAAAAGCGTCCACCAACTGAGATTCCTCGAGGCGTTGAAATGCGAGGGTTTCGATGAGGT
>CAYINU010000127.1:0-2401 GCA_964364855.1 uncultured Candidatus Marinamargulisbacteria bacterium
CCGCCACTACACGACAATCATCCACCCACGATTAAGTTTGAAACACCCCCCGAAGGGGACATTTATCCAACCCATAAATCCAGTAGCTTGAAATGGATTTTCAAAGCCTCTTTTGAATACATAATTTGAGTCACATTTTTCTTGAGCCAGTCTTTTAATTCAGTATCGGACATCGCCTCGCGATTGACCTTAAACGATACCATTTCTTGCTTAAAGGAATCCAATGTCACAAGCGTGTCTTGCGTTTCGGCCAAGTTGAATTGGGCTTTGTATAAATCTGATTTAATCTGTTTTTCCTGCAAGCCGAACTCGTTAATTTTGTCATTAATCAATTGGCGTTCCTGAGCTGAAAAGGTCTTTGTAATCAGCGAATCCAAGTAGGTTTCTTTTTTCTTTTGAACAAGCGCAAGCTTTGTTTCAAGTCCTTGAATTTCAACTTCAACTCCTTGTAGCTGGTGTCGTATTTTATCGTTTCGTTGGGTGATTTTCTGGTTGATTTCAGCCAATTTAGGCTCAGACGTGTAATCCAAGATAGCGTCTAAGACGGCTTGATTAGTGTCTTCCATTCGCAAGTAATTTTTGCAGGGCTTGCCAGGTTTTGGGTTCAGGCTGGAAACACAGCGATAGTAGTAATACATCGTCTGGTTTTTCTTTTTAGTGTAGTTGGGCGTCATGGGTGTTTGGCAATCGGAGCAGACTAAAAATCCCCGAAGCAGCCCTTTAATGCGTTTTGAACCTCGGTTGTATGTGCGTTCTTGAAAAATGACTTGTGCTTTTTGAAAGGTTTCTTCGGTGACCAACGGTTGATGAACTCCTTGAGAGATGATGTCATTCCACCGGATTTTTCCGGCGTAAACGGGATGGTTCAGGAGTTTATGGACTTGCCGTTTGTCCCACAAAGAACCGGCACGGTTACGGTATCCGGCAGCGTTGCATTCTTTCGCCACAATCGTTGTTGATTTGGCTTCCAAGAATGTTTTGAACATAAATTGGACAACTTGTTTTTCTTGTTTGTGCGGAATGAGTTCGGATGACACGGAATCATACCCAAAAGGCCGAGTACCGCCGTTGTACAAGCCTTGCTCTGCCCGCCAAGCAAACACGTCTTTAATCCGTTCAGCGGTTTGTTCTCGTTCAAGCTGGGCAAACACCAAGGCGACCCGAAGCATGGCTTTGCCCATGGCTGTGGTTGTGTCAAAGTTTTCCCGTAGGGAGATGAAGCCTACGTCTTGAGTCTGAAGTTTAATCATGAGTTGTTCAAAGTCCATTAATGAGCGTGACAAACGATCCAACTTTTTAACCACAACCGCATTAATCTTGCTGTTTTCAATGTCTTTGACAAGCTTTTGGTATTCCGGTCGATTGGTATTTCCTCCGGATTTTCCACGCTCAATGAATATCTTGTGAATACGAAAATTCCGGTATTCACAAAACTTTTTGAGTTCAGATTCTTGTTCTTCCAAGGAATCTCCTTCTTTGGCTTGGCGATCCGTTGAAACTCTTATGTACAGGTCCACCACAAACGTTTCCTCGGTCATGGTCTAATCCTTTGGATCGAAGCAGGTACTGCACCGCCGCCCGGTATCGGCGGTGCTGAACAACGTGTTCCCCGTTTTGTTTTCATTTTTCATCCCCCTAATATGGCAAGAAACGACACGCCAAACGGTGAGATGTCGTACTGCCGTGTTTTGCCAAGAAGTCCAATACGTCGAAGATTTTCCACTTAAGTGAATGCATAATTTTTTTCATGATCTCCCCCTTATTTCAGGTACACGGCTTTGAAACCGTCATCCCAAACCCCGCCACATTTCAGCGGTACCCATTTCACAATATCTATTTCCGGTAAATGGCAGTCGTGCGGAAACACCACCATAGTGAGCCGTTTTTGAGCGGCTTTTTGAATGGTAAAAATGGAGCCACGGGAATTGCCGTCGATGAAGGCCACAAGCCCGTAGCAGGCAGACACAAGGCGTTGATTGCGTAACAGCAAGCCCATTTTGATGAGGTGTTGCGGTTCATTGCCGCCAACTTCGCCCCACAACAAATGGCCACCGTAGTCTTTGAATTGCCGGATCATGGCCCGGACTTTTACCGGAAAACCAGCGTAATTTTGCCAAGGTGAATACACCGTGCAACGATCTAACAGACCGATACGAATTATTCTTTCGATGACAAATTGATCGGCACCAATGGCACCTCCGGTGGCGATGTGATATTTGCGGTAGATGAGGTCGTGGACGATGTTTCCGACTTTATCCGCTAATGAGTATGGCAGTGACCTTGAGCCGACTACCCCCACGGATTTTGTGAGGCACGGCACAGGTGCCGCCTCGTGCTGACGCACGGACCCTTTGACTGTTACAATTGACATTTAATTGCTCCTTTCTGGTGACTGAATTTT
>CAYINU010000128.1:0-2394 GCA_964364855.1 uncultured Candidatus Marinamargulisbacteria bacterium
GCAACGCATGATACAGACCGAGACAGGATCCGATCGCATCAAAGTCCGGGTCCCGGTGCGACAAGATCAGCACCCGTTGCCCCGCCAGCTCATGGGCGACCTTTTTCAGAACCCTCGGATCTAATAACACGATTCTCTCTTTTCAGGCCGCTTTTGTGCCATCGTTAGGTGACCAGAGTCCTTAATAAATCATATCTCCAAACCAGAAGCAATCAATCGATGAGGGTGATCGCAGGCTGTTATGTGTGCTATATTGGCCGGAGTTTATTTTGTGAGTGAGGCAAATCGCCATGAATCCGAGTCTATCCGCCGAAAAACCCGGTCGGCTTTGGATGCCCATTTCAGAACTTATCTGCTATGCAATTGTTATTTCGGTGGCCTTTTGGTTTACGGGGGCCGGTCTCATTGGAGATGTTGTCGGAATAGGCAGCATTGGAATCGTGACCCTACTGTTTTTTTTTCCTATTCTCCACCGAAAATCGTCTCTCATTGTCCCCCATAAAGAGCTACTTTTTGCGTTTGTGGCCATACATGTATTCTCAGCGCTTTTCGCACCTAACCTGTTCTCAACGAATATCGCCCTCAAGACCCTGACACAGGTGGTTTTTTTTGTACTTTTAGTCAATGTCATCGACTCCATTGAAACTCTGTCCAAAATGACGCGGCTCTTGCTCATCGTCACGGCCCTATCAATGGCCTTTCTTATCTATATTTACCTTGTCGTATTTCATTCCTTGTTTTTGGGAAACGCAATCGAATCAGCAACCCGGGGCGGGAAGAATACCTTGGCCTATTTCCTATCCGCAATGTTTCCTTTCGCGTATGCCCGGTTTTTTCATAGGCCCGGGGTTCTCAGCTTCCTGGTGTTGGGCATCATCGCGTTTGCGGACGTTTATGTCTTTTCTCGAATGTCTCTGTTATTGATGGGGTTAACGATATTGATAATGTCCCTGATTGGCATCCGGAAAAAGAGGTACATCGGTGTTGTATTCGTTGGCCTATTTGGCGGAATCTTGCTTTTGGGAATGACCGGTTTTACCATAGACGACTATATGGCACTAAAAACGCCTGGAAGTCCCATGTCCCAAAACAGTTTCCTCAACACCAACCTAGAGGAAACGCACAGAGGAACGATGATCCTCGACGGCCTGAACGGATTCCGGGAGCGCCCTTTGTTTGGGCATGGAGGGGGGTCCTTTCAGATAAATCAATTTTCGCGTCATGGCAGCTATACCGTTGCCCACAATGACTACATCACCATGCTGTTTGAGTTTGGGCTTATCGGTACTCTCCTCTTTTTCGGCATTGTTTTAGGGGTATTGAAAGACTTATGGAGCGTCCGCCACAAAATTGGCAGGGAAAACGCTTGGCTATGGGAAGGGTTCCTGGCTAGCATTGTCTGTTTGTTAATCGGGTTGCTATTTAACAATGCCTATTTCACAGTGATTGTCTGGTTTATGTTGGCCGGTGGCCAGTATTTGGCGCTTAAGACGAGCTTAGAGTCTCTGGTTGAAACTAAGGATAGTTTAGGATAGATTGCGGGGGCATACCATTGAACATTCAAAATAAAAAAGTGGTCATAACGGGAGCAGATGGTTTTATCGGCTCCCACCTGGTGGAAGCGTTGATGGACGCGGGGGCCAAGGTTACGGCCTTTGTATACTATAATTCCTTCGGGTCCTGGGGCTGGCTAGACTCTTTCGCGCCCAATATACGGACCTCCATGAACGTCGTCATGGGAGATATTCGCGATCCCCGCGGTGTCCGTGAAATATTAAAAAGTCATGACATTGTTTTCCACCTGGCCGCATTAATCGGCATCCCTTACAGCTATCATTCCCCGGACAATTACATCGATACCAACATCAAGGGCACACTAAATGTCCTGAATGCAGCCCGCGATTTTGAGTTTGAACGCGTCTTGGTAACCTCAACTTCAGAAGTCTACGGCACCGCACTCTACACACCCATTGATGAGAAGCATCCCAGGCAAGGCCAGTCCCCCTACTCAGCCACAAAGATTGGGGCCGATGCATTGGCCGAGTCTTATTATCGCAGCTTTGGCATCCCTATTACCATTGTTCGACCGTTCAATACCTACGGCCCACGGCAGTCCGCCCGTGCCATCATCCCAACGATTATCTCCCAACTGCTTTCTGGTCAAAAGGAGATTCGGTTGGGCAACATGACCCCCCGGCGGGATCTGACGTATTGCAAGGACACCGCCATGGGATTTGTGAAGTTGGCTGAGTGTGACGACGCCGTCGGAAAAGAAGTGAATATTTGCAACTCAAAGGAAATCAGCATGGGAGATCTTGCGACTCTTTTGATCGAGATGATCAACCCATCCGCAACGATTCAATCTGACGAAGACCGGTTACGCCCCGAAAAAAG
>CAYINU010000129.1:0-2283 GCA_964364855.1 uncultured Candidatus Marinamargulisbacteria bacterium
GGAGACACGATGAGCGCGCGTTGGCCTTTGCCGATGGGGATGAGCATGTCCATCAATCGGGTGGAAATGGGCTTGGCACCCGTTTCGAGCTTCAATTGAGTCAGGGGATAGATCGGTACCAAGTTTGAAAACAAAATGCGGTCCCGGATTTTGTCCGGTGCGTCGCAGTTGATGGCTTCAATTCGCAACAGAGAGAAATACCGTTCGCCCTCTTTGGGAGGACGAACCTGGCCCGAAATGGTATCGCCCGTCGTCAGACCGAAGCGCCGGATTTGGGTTTGGGAAACGTAGATGTCCTCGGAACTGGGTAGGTAGTTGTTGGTCCGTAAAAAGCCATACCCATCGGGCAGAATTTCCAGCACGCCATTGGCAAAAATGAGGCCGCTTTGCTCGGTTTTGATTTGCAGGATTTGGAAAATGAGATCGTTTTTTTTGAGAAGGTTGTAATCCTCGATATTAAGCGACTTTGCCAGCTCGTGGAGCTCTTTCATCGATGCGCGTTGCAGTTCGACGATGTCCAGCCGATCGGTCGGAGTGTCGGGTGCGGCGTCAGGCGTGATACCGGAAGGAGAGGTGTCTTTTTTCTTTTGGCTCATTTAGGGGCCTCCTCATGCCATTAAAACCAAGAACAAGACTAAGTAATTAAGATTGGAAGTGTGTGTTTGGAAAAAAAGAAGGTGCGTAACGGTAAATAAATAAAGCAGAGTTAAAGCTTAAAAGTAACACATAAACCGTTTTGGATCAAGCCCAAAATGTTCTGATTGACCTTTTCCCTTAAATATATGATACTGATTCTCAGTATCAATAATAGGGGGTAGGTATGTTGAGTGCGGTTGCTCGAAATGTGGTTGCTCGAAGTGTAGTTGCTCGAAGAGGGATAGCCGACTTTTTAAATTCAACAAAATCGTTACCTAGTGGTTCCGAAACGGTGCGGGATGGTTCCGAAACGGCGCATAAAAAATGCCGATTTGGCGATCCTTCACAATGTCCCTTTCGCCATTCCCCAATGGTGGAGTTAAAGGGGGACTTATTGAGAGCGCATCAAGATATGATGCGACTCCGTCAAAAGACCTACACCCGATTCAGCCCCACCACCGCCTCCAAGTGAAAGGTCTGGGCGAACATGTCAATAGGGACGAGGGTATTGACTGCATAGCCATGGGTGCCCAGTATCTCCAAGTCTCTTATCATGGCCGTGGGATTGCAAGACACATACACAATGGTACGGGGGGTCGTTTGGGCCATGCGCATGATGGATTTGGGTTCCATGCCAGCTCTTGGAGGGTCTGTGATGACTACATCTGCCGCTATGGGAGCGTTCTTGAGAATGCGGCGGACAGGACCTTCTAAAAAGGACACGTTTTTTGTGCCGTTCAGCGCCGCATTGGCTATCGCATCGGCGATGCCGGCGGGGTTGAATTCGATTCCCACGATCTCGTGCACATGGGGCGCGGCATACAAACTGATGGTTCCCGATCCGCAATACAAATCCAAAACGGTGTCAGTGGAACGCAGATCGGCTAGGCCAAGAATCGTGTCGTAGAGGGTTTGTACGTCATAGGGATTGGCCTGAAAAAATGCCGTTGGGGAAACACGATAATTGACGCTCCCGATGGCTTCGATCAGAAACGGTCTGCCGACCAGAGGGACGATATGTCCGGCATGCGCTGTATCTCCATCCGCAGGCTGGATACCCATCACGACACCCCGCACATGGGTAAATGTGGCCGTGACGGATTCCGCAAATGGGGTTAAATCCACTTGGACGTCACGAGAGACGATGAGGTTGATCAGAAAGGCATTTTCTTTTTTGGAATAGCGCAATACCAAATAGCGCAAAAGCCCCTGTTTGGTACTCATATTCCAAACCGGTAAAGGATGCTGACGAAAGTAATGTCGCACCCAGTTTACCAACATATTGGCATCTGGGTGTTGGATATGACACTGGGTTACGGATACCATCTGATCAAAATGGTGACGTTTTCGGAGGCCCAGATCGACCTGGCCATCTGTTTGGAAAAAGGCAAACTCCATTTTGTTTCGGTAGCCATATGGCGAGAGGGAAGGGACGACCGGCTGACATGTGGCCTGCCATTCGGGATGGCCGCGTAGGATGTCGGTGAGCAGCTCGGTCTTGAGCTGGACTTGTGCGGCATAGTCGACGTCGATAAGCTGGCACCCGCCGCAGTCGGGAAAATGACGACATGCGGCATTCTGTCGAAGGGGAGAGTGGCGGTGATAGGTCAGGACCTTGCCAAATAGGTGACGCTGTTTTCGGTGGGT
>CAYINU010000130.1:0-2217 GCA_964364855.1 uncultured Candidatus Marinamargulisbacteria bacterium
TCTACATGCACAACCTATTACTCAATATGGGCGTCCCCGCTGATGTGCTGACGACGGTAGTAGCGGAAAGTACCGAAACTTTGCATGCTCCCCATCGGATGATTCGCAGGCGATTCATGACGTCGTCTCAGAACCCCACCTCGTTTCGGTTGATAACAATGTATGCGTGTCTGTTTGGTTGGCTGCTCCCTAAGCTGCTGCTGAGGTCATATCCGGTCATTGTGCTGAATATCAGCGCCATCGGAAACGGCTTTTTTTCCCTTCTGATCCATCTATTTAGACTACCCGTAGTGGTCATTGCATACGGCGAAGAAATCACTCTGAGTTTGTATTCCACATCTTGGAAAGGTGTCCTTAAAAAGGTCATGATTCGCTACTACCGATGCGCATCGTTGATCGTTTGCGTATGCGATTTTGTCAAAGATCTGCTCATCGACCGGTTGCACTGCAAACCGGACCGGCTGGTCGTGATTCCGACACCCCTATTTCGTGCTAAGCAGGCATCTCGACCGTCGGATTTGTCCGTGCCCCGCGTGTTGTCCGTAGGCAGGCTCATTAAACGCAAGGGATTTGACTTGCTGATCCGCGCCTTTGAGGAGGTGCATCAGGCGATGCCCGGTGCGGAGCTGGTCATCGTGGGAGCGGGTCCTGATCGAGAGCGGCTCGAGGCCTTGATTCGGGAACGCAATCTGGGGCACTGTGTGAAAATTAGAAGCGGCCTCAGTGACGCAGACCTGGCAGCGCTATACCAAACCAGCCGTGTCTTCGTGTTGGCCAACGTGATGCTTTCCAACGGGGATTGTGAGGGGTGCCCGAACGTAGTGATCGAAGCGTCGGCCAGCGGCTTGCCCGTGATTGGCGGGATCGAGGGAGGGGCGTCCTCGGCCATTATCGACGGGGTCACAGGATTTTTGATTGACCCTCACAATTCGGCGATATTGACCGAGAAAATCTTGGTTCTACTTAAAGACATTGCGCTCGCCAAAAAAATGGGGGAAGCGGGTATTCAAAAGGTCCATGAAGCGCACGACAGCGTGCGATCCGGTGAAATTTTCGGTGAGAGAATCCGGCTATTGATGCCTCGTCATCGACCTGCGGGTGAGTTGGTATAAGCCCATGCAACCGTTCGTGCCAGACCCTCGGTCAAGGAAATGGTCGGGCGAAACCCAAGGTCATTCATTTTTTCGATATTGCCAAACCAGGCCGGAATATCCCCCGCCCATGAACGCCCGGTGGGCCGAATTTCAATGTCCCGGCGTCCCAAAATGGTCGCAATGTCCAAAGCCAGCTGGGTGATATTGGTTCCCACGCCGGAAGCGACATTATAATCTTCGCCCGCTTTTCCGTGTGTTGCGATCATAATCAATGCCTCGATCACGTCGTCTATGTACAGATAGTCTCGAATCTGATGACCGGTTCCCAAGATCTCGAGGTACTCCGGATTTTGAAGTAATTTCTGGATGAGATCATAGATGATAAACCGGTTGACCCCTTTACCGTAAAGGTTAAAAATCCGGCCGATCCGGACATCAACACCGTAGCTGCGGTAGAAGGCGAAGCAATAGGCTTCCCCCCCGGCTTTTGCTGCGCCATACGGGGAGCTGGGCCTCACCACCGATCTTTCTACCAAAGGAAGAGGATTATCGGCAGCATATACCGAAGGGCTAGATGGAAATATGACTTTGGCCCCCGTTTTTCGGGCGGATTCCAGGACGTACAATGTCGATGTCAGTGTGTGGGAAAAATCGTACACCGGGTGTTTTACGGAATGGGGAACGTTGGCGTTGGCTGCCAAATGAAAAATGGTGGTGTCAGAATCGCAAAAGGGGGTGATCGCGTCAGGCAGCGCGACATCTCGAGCATAAAACACGCCATCCAGCTGGCTGTGGACCTCGGAGCGATTGATGCAAATTACCGGGATGTCCAATGCCTTGAGACGGGTCACCAACGGTTTCCCGATACAGCCTCCAGAGCCGGTCACGATCGCCTTTTTCATGAGACTATTTCACAATCACACATTGTATATTTCAGGTTTGTAGTGAGCGAGATTCTTTTTGACAAACTTAATCGTGTCCGCTAGGCCGACATTCAGTGGTGTAGAAGGGACCCATCCCGTCAACTCAGACAATAAGGTGTTAGAGCCTAATAGTCGCTCAACTTCGCTTTTTTCGGGGCGTAACCGGTCTTCGTCAGATTGAATCGTTGCGGATGGGTTGA
>CAYINU010000131.1:0-2205 GCA_964364855.1 uncultured Candidatus Marinamargulisbacteria bacterium
CCCGTTAGCAATTCCAGATGTCGATACCCGACTTTCGCAAGGGTGCTGCGGATTTCATGGGGGAGCGGTTTGTCATGGCGGGCCGGACCCTGCAATCCCCAAAGCAGGGACAGCGGTCTGATGGTAACGTCAAAAGCGCCATGGGTAAGCGCAGATACCTGAAGAGATACCTGTAGCACGTGGTATAGCCAGGGATCTACCGCAACGGGTTGGGTACTGTACATGGCATTAAATACGGCAATCTGACTGTCCTCACGGTAAGTCGACATCACCCGATCTATCCGATGCAAGATCGTGTCGGTTTTGTCTTGGAGCGTTTGAATAGAGTGGAGAAATTCCCGATATCGCGGCACGATGATGCGAATCCGGTAGTAGGTCCCAAACGCACTCCCCTCTATCACGTGGGTCGAAGGTTGTATCAAGAAGACACCGCCTCCAACCAAAATGAAGATTAATCCCATCAGTGCATACCCAAAAAGTTGTTTTGACATATCTTATCCGTGTTTTATCCGTTAAGTTAAATTGTAGCGACATTGTCTGCAAGGTGAACACTCCCCTCTTGTATGTACTATTGACAGCTCAAAACGGTAGATCTTAGACTAAGACTCAGTATCAAAACAAAGGAGTCCTTTAGATGAGAAAGTGGCAATTTATAGTGGGAATAGTGGTCGTGATGGGGATGTCGGGAGGGCTATTTGCGCAAGAGGAGCAAAATGCGGTACGCGATATCACAGGCCCAGGAAATTACAATATCACCGCTTATGATCGCGGCGTTCAAAGCAAATTGGGCGGTTATTTTGCAACCGAGTACATTTCCAGCAATTCAACGGGCAATTTCAAGGCGCATTACCTGATTTTGCAAGCTTCAGCCTATCTACACCGCAATATCTTTTTTAATACAGAATTGGAGCTTGAGTACGGCGCGTTGGTCAACAACGGAACCAATGACGGGGAAATCAAAATCGAACAAGCATGGCTGGATTTTCTGATGACAGATTGGCTGGTTTTACGGGCAGGAACAGTATTGGTCCCCTTTGGTCGGCTCAATATTTTGCATGATGCCGACGTTCGCGAAACCACGGACAGGGGTTTATATGCCACTTATGTTGTACCAACAACGTGGATGGATACCGGGGTTGGATTTCACGGGATTGTGGATTTGGGAGATACCGGATCATTGAACTACGAAACGTATATTTTAAACGGGTTGCGTGAAATTAACGGTACCCTCAATAAGGTTCGAAATGCCCGACCCAGCTTTAAAGCAGACAACAACAGAGCCAAAGCATGGGCAAGCCGCATCGGCTATAGCCCTGCAATCGATTTGGAAGTCGGCATGAGCTACTTTAATGGAAAAACAGACAGCAGCGAAACCCAAAATCTCAATATGATTGGCCTTGATGGGGACTGGAAAACCGGGCCTTTTGAATGGGTAGCCGAATGGGCACAGTCCAGTGTCACAGGCGGCGGTAGCTTTACCGGAACGTATGGCGGCTATTACATCGAAGGCCGGTACCATTTCTTCCCGGATTTTCTCAAAAACACCTTCCTGGGCAACGATTACCGCAACCCGTTATTTACAACCGTAGTACGCTATAGTGCCGCTGACATGGATTATTCAGTGGTGGATGCGAATGATTTGACCCGTTGGACAGTGGGACTTAACTACCGCCCTGTTCAGACTATGGTCTTGAAATTCGAAAGCCAATGGACCCGTACGGCTAGTACAGGGGAAACGGAAACCCAATTCCTGGCTTCGGGGGCCGTCGGTTTCTAGGCTTTGCGTCGCCTTATCCTGACATTGGGGTTGTGGATAGGGCTTTGGGGGGCCGCCGTTACGGCGGCCCCTCCCCCTTTTCATGAACAGGTTTTTTTGACACCGCAAGGCGCACTTACCCAGATCTTCGGCAAGGAGTTGCAGACCCAGTCGCAAAACATTTCCTTAACTGATTCCCAAAAAGAAGTGGTGGAAAAACGATTGGGGTGGATCAGCTCTCCCAAACCGATCACCGTCTACACTGTTCGCCGGAATCGTCAGTTGTTAGGATATGCCCTTGTTGTCGATGAAATCGGAAAATACCACCCCATCACGTTTATGGTGGCTATCACGCCGGAATTGACCGTCAAAGGAGCTGTCGTATTGGTATACCGCGAAGAAGTGGGGGCCGAGATTCGCAAGCCCCGATTTTTGAACCAGTTTTTGGG
>CAYINU010000132.1:0-2098 GCA_964364855.1 uncultured Candidatus Marinamargulisbacteria bacterium
ACCAGAACACCCTGACGCCATTCTGAGACGGCCTTTGGGATTTATGAGATGGGTTGCATTGAGCGTAAAGCGGCTTTACTTATCGCGGTAAGTGACCTATCATTTCCGCCATTATGAAAATACACGAGTACCAAGCGAAGGACATCTTAAAATTATTCGGCATTCCCATTCAGGACGGCGAAGTTGTGGAGTCTTTGTCACAGGCGGAAACCGCGCTGGATTCCGTTGCCAAACGGTTTGACACCACCCAATTTGTGATCAAGGCCCAAATCCATGCTGGCGGCCGGGGCAAGGGCGGCGGTGTCAAGTTTTCTCCCACCCGCGAAAAAGCGTTGGAAAATATCAAAGCCATTCTGGGCATGACGTTGGTGACCCATCAGACCGGTCCGCAGGGACAATTTGTCCGCAAGGTAAAAGTGGCCCAGGCGATCAATATTAAAAAAGAATACTATGTTGCCATTACATTGGATCGCGCCAAAGCTCAAGATGTGATTATGGTCTCCCAAGAAGGTGGCGTCGAAATCGAGGAAGTGGCTGCTAAACACCCCGAAAAAATCGCCAAAGTATGGGTGAATCCGGCATTCGGCCTGCAAGCGTTTCAGGCGAGACAGTTGGCATTTGCACTGGGCTTTTCCGGCGATCTGTTCAAACAAGCGGTTAAGTTGTTTCAAAATCTCTATAAATGCTATTCGGCCGTCGATGCCACGATCGCCGAAATCAACCCTCTTGTTGAAACCGAAGAAGGCCACCTTCTGGCTCTGGATGCCAAGTTTAATTTTGACGACAATGCGTTGTTTCGCCATCCCGATATCGCCCAGATGCGGGACATCCACGAAGAGGATCCGACAGAAGTTGAAGCCAGCAAGTTTAACCTCAACTACATCAAGCTCGATGGCAACGTCGGTTGTATGGTCAACGGCGCCGGGTTGGCGATGGCCACCATGGACATTATCAAGCTCAAGGGGGGCGAGCCTGCCAACTTTTTGGATGTGGGTGGCGGTGCCAATGTCGATACTGTGAAAAACGGGTTTCGCATCATTTTGTCCGATCCCAATGTCAAAGCGGTCCTCATCAATATCTTTGGGGGTATTGTCCGATGTGACCGCGTGGCCAACGGTATTATCCAGGCCGTGGCCGAATTGGATCTGCGTGTTCCCGTGGTGGTACGTCTTGAAGGTACCAATGCCGAACTAGCTCGTAAATTATTAGACGAGTCCGATGTGGATGTCATCGCGGCGTCCTCTTTGGCCGATGCGGCTGAAAAAGTCGTCTCTGCCGCCCAGCGTTAAGGAGAAACCATGTCGATTTTAGTTAACAAAAATTCGCGTATTATTGTGCAGGGTATTACGGGTTCCGAAGGGTCGTTTCATGCGGCCCAGTGTCTGGAATATGGTGGCAATGTTGTCGGTGGGGTGACGCCGGGCAAGGGCGGACAAACGGCATTGGATGGCCGCGTGCCGGTTTTTAATTCCTGTAAAGAAGCCCGGGAAAAAACCGGCGCCAATGTCAGCCTCATTTTTGTGCCCCCGGCCTTTGCTGCGGATGCCATTATGGAGTCGGCGGACGCGGGAATCGAAGTGATTGTTTGTATCACCGAGGGTATCCCGGTTGCCGATATGGCCAAGACCTACGCGTATTTGAAATCGACGCAGTCTCGCCTTATCGGACCCAACTGCCCGGGATTGCTGACGCCTGGCGAAGCCAAAGTGGGTATCATGCCCGGGTTTATCGCGCAAAAAGGTCGTGTTGGTGTTATTTCCAAATCAGGAACTTTGACTTATGAAGCTGTGCATCAGCTATGCAAGGTCGGCCTGGGCCAGTCCACATGTGTGGGCATTGGGGGAGACCCGATCATTGGGAGCAAAATGGCGGAAGTCCTGGCCCTTTTTGAGTCCGATCCCGACACTGACGCCGTGGTTCTAATTGGCGAGATCGGCGGATCGATGGAAATCGAGGCCGCTCAGTATGTAAAAGAGCACATGAAAAAGCCGGTCATCGGATTTATCGCCGGACAAACAGCGCCTGCCGGACGCCGGATGGGCCACGCCGGGGCCATTGTGTCGGGTGCAGACGAATCCGCAGCGGCCAAAAAAGCGGT
>CAYINU010000133.1:0-2015 GCA_964364855.1 uncultured Candidatus Marinamargulisbacteria bacterium
TCGCCACCCAGCTTTATACCGAATACAAACAGCAGCAGGGCCATTGTGCCGAGGACATTCTCACCAAGGCCGAACAGCTAAAAGGCGTGCTCGAACCGTTCTCGACACAAGGCAACCTGGATCTCCTGAAAAGAGCCGGGTTCGTCGATGTCACTTCTGTGATGAAGTACATCTGTTTCGAAGGCTTTTTGGCGATCAAATAAGTCTAATAGCTGACTCCGCCTGTTGTCCCGGTGGTCGCACCCGTGGTTGTTCCGCCAGTCTTCGTATCTGTTGAGGTACCCCCTGAAGTCGTGCCTGAGGTCCCCGATGTTCCCGTGGTGCCTGAGGTACTAGTATCAGAAGATGAGCTCGTGGTCCCTGTCGTCTTCCCTTTACTCACCGATGTGTCCACATTGGTTTTGACGTTGGTCCGCATGTTCCCAGGTGTCGTCAACGTCCCGGCAGGGTTACCGCTGGTCGTGCTATTGCGGGTTACATTCATATTGTTCAGGCGGCTTTTCGCGCTTGCACTCGCATTCGCAGTGGCCTGCACGTTGAGCCGGTAATTCCGCCCATTATTGGGCATCGATTGACGGTTACGATCCAGCATTTGCAAGCTGCCACCGGATTCTACATAGTACATGGGTGCTGCGTTACTTGAGGAACGCAAGGTGTACACCATGGCATTAGGGTCATTGCCATATCCATGCGTCATGGTCCATGTGCCGGACGTCGACACCGTACGGGGATTTCGCCCTCCCATGTAAACTTGCCGGGAGGTAAATGTGCCTTGGGTAGCATGGGGATCACCATTTAGAGTCAGCGTCGTATCAATACCCGAACAGTCCGCACAAGGCATTGTGCCGCGATACATCATGGGAGCCGCCCATACGGCCGAACCGACTACTGTGCCCAATACAACCGCAGTACAGAGTTTGGAAAACAACATTTTCATAAACATCACCCCTTCGCCGCATACCTTAGCATTTTTTAAAAGCCCATTTCAAAGCTGCGCAAAGCCACGCTCGGTTGCTATGATCAGACTATGATGATTTTAGGAATAGACCCCGGCTATGCCATCACAGGCGTCGGCATCATCGAAACCAACGGGAACAAACATCGCCTGGTGGCCTGCGACGCCATTAGAACAGCCGCGGACACGCCCTTTGAAGAGCGCCTCTTCAGCCTTTCCAAAGGGTTGACCGCCTTTATTGGAACCCATCAACCCCAGGTCGCTGCCATTGAGGAATTGTTTTTTTCGACGAATGCCAAAACCGCCATCGCCGTTGGCCAAGCCCGAGGGGTAGCTGTATTGTCGGCTATCCAAAGCGGCTTAAAAGTCTTTAGCTATACACCGCTACAAGTGAAGTCCGCCATTTGCGGCTACGGAAAAGCGGACAAAAACCAGGTGCAGTATATGGTGAAACGGCTTTTGAATTTGCAAGCTGCACCCAAACCGGATGATGTGTCGGACGCCTTGGCCATTGCCATATGCCATAGCCACAGTGCAAGATTAAAAGCACTCACATGATCATTGACCACATTCATGGGCGATTGATATCCGTATACGATGACCATATCGTCGTCCAAGCCGGCGGTGTAGGGTATCACATCTACATTGCCAACACCGGACAGCCTCAATTGGCTGAATTTACCAAGGATCAAACCGTCTACACGTTTCACCAGATCCGCGAAGACAGCCAGGCGTTGTTTGGTTTCTTTTCGATGCAAGACCGAAATTTTTTTACAGCCCTTATCGAAGTCCAAGGCGTGGGTCCCAAACTAGCCCTTAAAATTTTATGCGGGCTATCGCCCGGGCAGATTACACAAGCCGTTTTTGAAGGCCGTGCAGATGTTCTGACCCAAGCCCCGGGAGTCGGCAAAAAATTGGCCGAAAAACTAGTGGCTGACCTACGGGACAAATTGCCCAAAACAGCATTTTCCGGCACACCGCTCAAGCTCTCAAACCGCGGCAAAGATCTGGATCCGGATTTGCTTTTGGCGATGAAGACCCTGGGATATAGCGCGGATGA
>CAYINU010000134.1:0-1846 GCA_964364855.1 uncultured Candidatus Marinamargulisbacteria bacterium
ATAATCGTAAATACAAACGGGGTAAGTCTAAGTCTTTAAACTAGTGACATTACGCGGAGGAGGGAATCCAGGAGCCCAAAGGAACTGGACCCCCGTCTTCACGGGGGTGACCTTTTTAGCGGGGCGGGGAATTGTATGACCACAATTCATCCCCCTCTATCTCGAGAGAGGGGGATCCTCTCAAATGCCAGTATGGCATTTGGAGAAGGGGGTGAGTGTTATGTAGTACCTAGTTGAAATTAATGTCCACAGAACCTAGTCTATTGGCTACTTTGTTTCATTTTTTTCAAAAACCTCAAAAGGAATACGCGCGTCGTCTTTTCGCTCTGCAATGATTGCCAAATTCAGATGAAACAGTCCAAACCCAGCACGAAGGACAAAAAGCCCGAAAAACCCAAGGGCAAGCCGGTATCTAAAAAGGATATGGGCAAGATTGCGGGGGGTGATGGGAATGAGGGAGGATGGAATAGTAGAAAAACCCCGGCGAACCGGGGTTTTTTATACTCACCACGTCTCTAAAAGCAGTTTCGAATGGGCCGGAGGGAGGGATGCCTTACCGGAATCTCCATCCGGTCGTGGTATCAGTGGTTGCGTTTCGGAGTCTGTGTATTTTTTCTGGTCCGCCAGGGAAAGCCTTTTGTACATTTTCATTGGTTATTTTCGAGTGTAAATGAAGTTTTATTTCAACAGGACGGCGTATTGTCTGGCTTTTGTCAAAAACGTCATGACCCAGCACCACGGCACCATCACCATCGATTCGGAAGTCGGCAGGGGCACTACGTTTCGGTTGTGGGTGCCGGCGGGAGCATGGCTTGCGGTAAGGCTATTGTTTTTTGCATATTACCTGACTCACCGTTTACCTCCCCACCCATTCCCCCGCAAACACCAACGCCCGTTTCCCCAGCCGATCCGCCAACTGGGCCATTCGAATTGCATCCCCGTCGATGTCATTTTGTGCCTGAAATTTTTGCAATTGCACCGCATCTCGTTCGGCCGACGGGGAGGGCAGCAGCCACAGCCGCTTGTCCAACGCCGCCACCAGCTTCACCCGCGTCTCCTGCTGGCGTTTGAGGGTGTCCAGATCCAGCTTCAGCTGCCGTGTGTCTAGCACGTACCCGGTGGGCATTTGCAGTTGAGCGACATCGGTACCCAGGACCCAGTCCAGAGTCAACACCCCATTGGCCTGCCGAATTCTAGTGTGTCCCAGCTGCATCGCCGCAGGCACTCTGAATTCAAATCCGTCTGGTAACACTATTTTTCCGGACACCACCGCACCCGAGGGAATGGCGGCCACCACCTCGGCCCACGTGTTTTTTTCAAACTTTTTTGCGACCGTCATCCCGGTCTCCAGCAGCACCACAAACAACGCCCGATCCCGCACATTCGGCGCATGGGCCAAAAACGCAGTGGCTTGGTCTGGCGTCAAACACCCTTGAGAAAGTTTAGGCATGAGACCCCCATTCTACCGCACGCAATGTGAAGGCGGCACCCTTTAAGGCATTTCCTACTTACGAACGTACGACGATGCGGAAATTGACCTTATTATCGAGCGCCAGTTTGTGGGACAAGCTCACAATTGTACCAAGTTTTGGATCTTGTCACAGGCGGGATTTATCGCAAAGGGAGCCTATATGTATAGGTGACCGTAGCGAAAATTTCGCATGAAAATAGATATTGATTCAGAGGTATCAATTGTACCAAGTTTTGGATCTTGTCACAGGCGGGATTTATCGCAAAGGGAGCCTATATGTATAGGTGACCGTAGCGAAAATTTCGCATGTGACAAGATCCTGGTCGGGGCGACTGGATTTGAACCAGCGACCACTAGCACCCCATGCTAGTGCGC
>CAYINU010000135.1:0-1772 GCA_964364855.1 uncultured Candidatus Marinamargulisbacteria bacterium
CTTCGGGGGGTGTTTCAAACTTAATCGTGGGTGGATGATTGTCGTGTAGTGGCGGAGAGGGAGGGATTCGAACCCTCGCTGGCCTTTTGGACCACTAACGGTTTAGCAAACCGCCCCCTTGAGCCACTTGGGTACCTCTCCATAAACAGGCGCATTGTAGCATAGAGCTGGGGGAGAACTCCATGCTGGAAGATTGAAGATCCCATTTTTAAAGCCTCTGTGTATAATAAGCAAAGTAAATCCCATCTCGTCTTTAGGAGGACCTCATGAAAAAGATCGTGATCTCAACCATTGCGGCTGCAGTTGCTGTTTGGGCAATGGACTTTGTTATCCATGGCATGTTGCTGATGCCACTCTATCAGCAAACGGAATCCATGTGGCGACCCATGGCACAAATGAATATGACGCTCAATTTGGCCGTGACCGTTGTTTTGTCGCTATTATTTGTGCTTTTTTACGACCAAACCGTATCCGGCAAGAACCTACAATCCGGCTTGCGCTTCGGTGCATGGTACGGCGCTTTGGCTGGAGTTTCGATGGGTATCGGTAGCTATGTTTACCTGCCCATTCCGAAAGCCTTGGCTTTGGGTTGGCTAGTCGGTACGTTTGTGGAAATGGTTGTGGTCGGTGCGATTGTGGGTCAGCTCTCAAAAGACTAGATTGGTCTGCATCGATACATGCAAAAGCCCCGGCAACTGCCGGGGCTTTTGATTATTTTTGTACCCACTTCCCGCCGGTTTGCCCCGTTTCATTTGGGTATTGAACCGGATATAATGGCCGCATTCCGACAAGGGGGTAATCGCGATGCAGATTGTGAAAAAAATGGTCATTTGGTTGGGCGTCGTCATATTGATTTTGCTTGGCATTGGATTTTTGCTGCCGTCACGCTGGGTGGTTAAGCGCGAAATCGTCATCCAGGCCTCCCCAGCCACGATTTATCCCTTTATTGCCAATTTTGAGGATGGCTGGTCGCAATGGAGCGCTTTTGATGACGAGGATCCCGACATTCGCTACACCTATTCCGGACCGGATATCGGTGTGGGTGCCAAGCGGGCCTGGACATCATCAATCATGGGAGATGGCTGGCAGGTTATTACCAGTGCTGATGTGGATGCCGGCGTTGAATTTGATCTGGTCATGATTAAATACGATTCCTACGTGAAAGGACGTATCACAACTGAAAAAACAGATGAGGGAGCCACTCGGGTGACATGGGTAGATTCCGGAAATGTGGGGCAGAACCTTTTCAAACGCTATTTGGGATTATTTATGGATCGCATGCTCGGCAACGCATTTGAAACCAGTTTGACCAACTTGAAGGCCAAGGCAGAGGCGACTGCTGGCGCGCCGCAACAGCCGCAACAATAGTGAGGAGGAGAGTCATGACCACGTTGTCGCAAAAGCGATGTAAGCCCTGCGAAGAGGGAACTCCCGCGTTCACGGCCGATGAAATTGCACCGCAGCTACAGGAGCTGGGACACAATTGGCGGGTGAGGGAAAACCATCACTTGGAAAAAACCTTCCGCTTCCCTGACTTTCGTACAGCTCTGAGATTCGTCAATCAGATCGGGGAACTGGCCGAACAAGAACAACACCATCCCGACCTTACCCTAAGCTGGGGGAAAGTAGGGATTACCTTGTGGTCCCACAAGGCTGGCGGCCTCACGGAAAATGACTTTATCTTGGCGGCCAAGATCGATCGGATTGGCGAATCTGCTTAGAGGCCATCTCATAATACCGCCATGGCGCCCTCTGCTCCGCTCAAAATGCCC
>CAYINU010000136.1:0-1769 GCA_964364855.1 uncultured Candidatus Marinamargulisbacteria bacterium
TAGCCTCACGGGGATTCGAACCCCGGTTACCAGGATGAAAACCTGGTGTCCTAACCCCTAGACGATGAGGCCATGCAACGCAAAAAAATATAGCAGTTGTGCTTAGGCTTGTAAACTCGTTTTCGACCCCAAATCCAACTGCATCGCCAGTTTGCCGTAGGCCTTCTCGTCGGCAGTGGGTTCGATAAAGACAAAGCCATATCGCTCGTACAGCCCAATGGCCCGTTCAAAGCCCGCAGCCGTCGTCAGGCGCATCTGCTGATACCCCCGCGCCTTGGCGAAGGCAATGGCCTGTTCAATCAGCGATTTGCCAACCGTAAACCCCCGGTATTCGGGTTTGACATAGAGTCGCTTCATCTGACAAGTCTGATCGTCGAGACGCTGCACACCGACACACCCAATCCCCTGACCCTCTGCAACCGCCAAAAACAAGCCGCTGTCCGTCCCATCGTAAGGCGCGGGCAGTACCGCGAGCTCGGCATCAAAATGGACAAAGCTGGGTCCGTAATAGTGCAAAGAGTCCGCATGGGAGCGAAACAAGTGGCGGATGGCCTCAACCTGCTCGGAATGTCGGACAGGCTGGATGTCAAATGTGCTCATCAAACCGCAAAAGAACTGCCGCAAGAGCAGGTACGTTTGATGTTGGGATTTTGCAAGGAAAACCCAGACCCGGTGAGGGCTTCGGCATAGGTCAAAATCGAGCCAGCCACATAAAAATAGCTGGTCTTATCAATGATCACCGTCGCACCATCCTGGGTAAATACTTTATCTCCATTGGCCGCAGCAGGCGCAATTTCGCGGATGTCCATGTCATAAGACAAACCGGAACACCCGTCCTTTTTAACCCGGACATAGAGTCCATACTCTGCCGGAGACTTGCCATCTTGACTCACAAACAATTTGATTTTCTGAGCCGCAATATCGGCAATTTGAACGCCGGTGATGGGTGCTACAGGCGCCTCAGAGGCCGGTTGGGTCGGGACAAATACTTTTTTTACGTCTTTGCAGTCATTCATAGATGCCCCCTTAATTGCTTTTAGAGAAACGGTCATCTTCACTCGCTCCAATGGGGACTCAAGGCGTCCCCAAGTCGCTCATTCAGAAGACAGTTTCTCTCTCGCCGTCTGGTATGTCACGCAATCGTAACTTTCGGCTCCAAATAGACGTCTTGAATGGCGTTGAGGAGCTGAATGCCTTCTTTCATCGGACGTTGAAACGCTTTACGGCCCGAGATCAGCCCCATACCACCGGCACGCTTGTTAATCACCGCTGTTGTTACCGCTTCGGTAAAATCGTTTTCTCCGGAAGGCCCCCCTGAATTAATGAGCCCCATGCGGCCCATGTAGCAGTTCGCGATTTGATAGCGGGTCAGGTCGATAGGGTTATCCGAACTCAGATCAGAATAGACTTTTTTGTGGGTTTTTCCAAATTTAAGCGCATTGTAACCCCCGTTTGTTGTCGGCAGTTTTTGCTTGATAATGTCAGCCTGAATCGTGACACCGAGATGGTTGGCCTGACCGGTCAGGTCGGCGGCGGTATGATAGTCATCGTCACCGGTTTTAAATGCACTGTTTCGCAAATAGCACCACAAAATCGTCGCCATGCCCAGTTGGTGGGCATACTCAAAGGCCTGAGCGACCTCGACAAGCTGGCGGCTGCTTTCTTCGGATCCGAAATAAATGGTCGCACCGACTGCTGTGCAGCCCATGTCGTAGGCCTGGTCGATAGAGGAAAACATAATTTGGTCGAATTTGTTGGGATAGGTCAAA
>CAYINU010000137.1:0-1747 GCA_964364855.1 uncultured Candidatus Marinamargulisbacteria bacterium
CGCGCCGGTTTTATCAGCTCGGCCAAGATGTTTTCTATCCGCAAAACCCGCTGCGCTACCCCGTCATTGGGTACCGATCGGCCTTTGACCAACTCAGTCGGGACGAGATTGCTGCGTATTACCATCAGCACTATGTGCCATCCAATATGGTTGTCGTCGTTGGGGGACCTGTGGATCCGGATACCGTACGTGCTCAAGTCGAAACCACATTTGGTAGTCACATTCGTGTGGCGGCTCCTAACCGGCCCGAATACCCCGGGGCTCGGTTGTTCACGACGATAGAGCGTACCGAAACAGCGCCGACGGCGGTGGGCTATGTCAGTTACCGTTTCGAAACCGTGAAATTATCCGATCCTGACGTCTACCCGCTGGATTTGCTCGCCGCGATTTTGGCCCAGGGAAATACCTCCCTGTTGTATCAAGAATTGGTTGAAAAGCAGAAGGTGGCCTACACAGTGGATGTAAGCTCCTACACGCCCACAACGGTGGGCGGTTTTTTTGAAGTCCAACTGACTTTGGACCCCAAAGATGCCCAAAGGGCAGAAGACGCCTTATTTGCGGTTTTGGGGCAAGTCAAGGCTGCTCCGATCGACGCTGCCAGAATAGATCGGGCCAAACAACAGCAAATCGCCAGTGATGTGCTTAGTATCGACACCATCGAAGACCGGGTATCCCAATATGGCCGGTCCATGATTATGACAGGTATTCCTGACTTTTTCCCCCGGTATACCGATCAATTGGCCCACGTTACGGCTGCGCAAGTCCAATATGCTGCACGCAGGTACCTGGACCGGACCAAAATGGTGGTGGTCAGGATGTATCCCCAAGCGGCCCCAAAACAAGAAAAACAACGGGTAGGCCTGACCCCGACGGCGGCTGTTCCAGAGCTTATCACCCTATCCAACGGCGCTCGGGTCATCCTGTATCACGACACCGCGGCGCCGAAGGTGACGGCGCAGTGGTTTGTCAAAGGCGGACTACTGGCTGAAACCCCGGGGACCAACGGCATCGGAACGTTAGTGGCCCAATTGTTGGGTAAAGGATCACGCCGTTACAAAAAAGACGATATCCAGGTGCCATTTGAAAACAAAGGCGCCCAATTTTCAGCTGCACTCGGGAATCAGAGCCTTTATGCATCTTATGTGTCGCTGGCAGCAGACGTGCCGGCGTTACTTCCTATTTTTTTAGATGCTGTTTTGCACCCGGTCTTTGCGGACACCGAATTGGAATTGGCACGGCGCCAAACCCTCAAGCGTATCGACCGACGCCAGGACGATTGGTATACCAGCGCAGACTACCAATTTCGAAAACATTTTTTTGTCGATAGTGCCTACCGCCTGCCACGGTCGGGGGAGAAGGACTCCGTATCTACCCTGAACGTAGATGACTTGGATCGTTATGTTAAGCAGTACTGGGTTCCGCAAGATATGGTGCTGGTGGTGGTGGGGGATTTCTCACGCCAAGCGGTGCTTTCTCTGATTTCGGATGTACTGGGGCAGTATAAGGGGGCCTCTCCCGCGCCGGCGTTTGCAGATACTCGCCCGCTGCATACTCAGCCGCAAGTGACCACCGGATCGGTGGTCCAGGATGTCGCTGCGTTGTTTGTGGCTTATGACGGCATGAGGCTGTCGGCGACGCCGGAGGATCTGGTATGCCAAGATGTAGTGGATGCGGCCTTGTCGGGGATGCGTTATCCGGGGGGGCTGTTGCACCAATTACTGAGGTCCGAAGGCTTGGTCTATCTGGT